>CALHZD010000095.1 GCA_938040985.1 uncultured Propionivibrio sp. | reverse complement strand
TTGGCAAAGGGAGTCGCTATCGCTCGACTTTGCCAAAGACAAGGCGGTAAGCCGCTGACAGTACGAGTCGTACGGCAAGGTCAGGTCAACACGGCAACGTGGCCTTCCTGCAAAGGAAGATGCTGTTAAGGAAAACCGCTATCGCACCGGCGGGACGTAATCCGGCGGCGGCAAGGCCGGCGGCCTGCCTTTGGGCGGCGGCGGGATGCTGCCTGCGGCAGGCGTAGCAGGAGACAGTGTGGGCGCGAACGCAGGCGTCGGCTCGCGCAGAATCTGCGCCATCGAGGCCGGGACAGGCACCCGATGCCCGCTGGCATACATGCACTGGATGTAGGCGTTGTCATAGCGCTCCTGGGCATCATAGCCATAATGCCGGCTATCCCCCGCGCCTACGGCGGAACCAAGCAGCAGCCCGGCGCCGGCGCCAATGCCGGCCCCCTGATGCCCGACCATTGCCGCGCCCGCCGCAGCCCCCACGGCCGTGCCGACGACGGCGTCGCGCACGCCGGGGTCGGATGGCTGCGTCATGCCGCCGATCTGCTGCCAGGCATACGCGCGGCATTGCGCGTCGCTCGCTCGAAAGTCCTCGAAACTTCTGCCCGTGCCAGGCAAGGCCAGCACGCTCGGCCCGGTCGGCGCCGTGGCGCAGCCGGACAAAATCCCCACGGCGGCCAGCGCCGCGATGCCTGCAATCCGTTTCATGAAATATCTCCGATTCAACAAAAAATTCCTCATTTCACGCGACGCGCCGCCGCGCAGACAGCGCGGTGGGCATGCCTGGAGCCCTTGTATTTAGGGCGTTTCCGGCAGGACGGGCATCCAGCCGCCCGGACAGGTTTTCACGCGCGGATAGTACGCGCGCGAAGCGGCGCAGTAATACCAGTACTGCTGCGGCGCAGGCGCGGGGGCGCGTTCGATATAAACGGGCGGCGGTTGCTGAATGATGATCGGCGGATAGTCATAGTAGTAAATGGGCCGGGGCGGGTAGTAATCAAACGGCCACGGGTCCCAAAAGCCCGGCCCGAAGCCAAAGCCGAAATGGACGCGCCCATGCCCCCAGGCGCTGCCCGAACCCAGCGCCAGCAGCGCCGCGCCGGCCAGCAGCCATTTTTTGCGCTTATCTGCATTCATGTTTCTATCCTCACCATGTCAACGATGCCCATCCTTTTATGCATCGATTTGTACGAATCAGTCTAGGCCAGCCCGGAAGGGCTGTCCACGCGCCACCCCTATCGAAATGTAAACAATTGTGTCGGTAACCGTCTTCTCTGCCTGCGGTTGGCGCGGATCTGCCAAGGCAAGCGGCGGGGCCGAGTTTAAATGCTTCGGCAATTTATTACCCGCACGCGTCGATCACGCAAATACACGCCAAAATCACGCGTTGAGAAAACGCTGCGCAGACAGCGCATCCGAAAAATGCGCCCTTGCGCGCGCCGGGCATCGTATAATCGGCGCCCGGCCGTTTTGTCACGCCTTATGCCCGTTTCTCGCACCTGCTTTCTTACCTTTTCTTTTTTCCGCTTTGCAAACCTTTTTCAAACCGTTCCAAAGCGTTTCCGAATATTTTCCCTGCTGTTTACAGCTCAGCTTTCTTTCCCTACCGCTTTTCCGATGAATCACGACATCAAGACGCATCTTGCCGATCTGATACGCACCGCACTGGCGCACATTGCGCCTGACCAGACAGGCGCCGACATCCTTCTTGAACGCCCCAAGCAGGCCGCACACGGCGATTTCGCCTGCAATGTCGCCATGCAGCTGGCGCGCGCGCTGAAGCGCAATCCGCGCGAGCTGGCGCAGGAACTGGTCGCCGCCCTGCCCGCCTCTTCCTTTATCGCCAAGGTCGACATCGCGGGGGCGGGATTCATCAACTTCCACCTGCAACCGGCCGCCAAACTGGCCATCGTGCACGACGTGCTGGCGCAGGGCGAAGCCTTCGGCCGCTCAACGCTCGGCGGCAAGCAGAAAGTTCAAATCGAGTTCGTGTCGGCCAACCCGACCGGCCCACTGCATGTCGGCCATGGGCGCGGCGCCGCGTATGGCGCCAGCCTGGCCAGCCTGCTGGCCTTCGCCGGCTGGGACGTAACGCGCGAATACTACGTCAACGACGCCGGCCGGCAGATGGACATCCTCGCGCTTTCAGCCTGGCTGCGCTACCTCGAACTGTGCGGCGAGCAGGTGGCCTTCCCGCCGAACGCCTATCAGGGCGACTATGTGCGCGCCATGGCGGCCGCCATGAAGCAGACGCGGGGCGAGGCCCTGCTGCAAAAAGCGGCGGACGTACTCGCAGATACACCGGGCCTGCCTGCGGCCGGAGGCAGCGACGACGAGGCTAAGCAGCAGCACGAAGCGCATCTCGACGCGCTGATCGCCAATGCCAAACGCCTGCTCGGCGAGGAATGGCAGTACGTCCACAACTACGTTCTCAGCGAACAGCTCGACGATTGCCGCGAAGACCTTGCCGAATTCGGCGTGCACTATGAAGTCTGGTTCTCGGAGAAAGCGCTGTTCGAGGCCGGACTCGTCGAGCGTTGCGTCGCCCGTCTGGAGTCTGCCGGGTACATTTATCTCAAGAACGGCGCCAAATGGTTCCGCTCGACCGCCTTCGGGGACGAAAAGGATCGCGTCGTCCAGCGCGACAACGGTCTATATACCTATTTCGCCTCAGACATCGCCTATCACCTGAACAAATACGAACGCGGTTTTGACCGCATGATCAATATCTGGGGCGCCGATCACCACGGCTATATCCCGCGCGTCAAGGGTTCCTTGCAGGCGCTCGGTCTCGATCCTGGCAAGCTCGATATCGCACTCGTGCAGTTCGCCGTGCTGTACCGCAACGGACAAAAGGCGCAGATGTCGACGCGCTCCGGCGAATTCGTCACTTTGCGCGCGCTGCGCGCCGAAGTCGGCAACGACGCCTGCCGTTTTTTCTACGTGCTGCGTAAGTCCGACCAACATCTGGATTTCGATCTCGATCTGGCCACCAGCCAGACCAACGAAAATCCCGTCTATTACATCCAGTATGCGCACGCCCGCATCTGCTCGGTGCTGATGCAGTGGGACGGCGACGAAGCCACGCTCGGCCAGGTCGACCTGGCGCGGCTCGACAGCCCGTATGAACTGGCGCTGGCAGCAAAGCTGCGCGAATTTCCTGAAGTTGTCGAAGCGGCGGCGCGCGATCTGGCGCCGCACATGATCGCCTTCTATCTGAAGGATCTGGCCGCCGCCTTCCACAGCTATTACAATGCCGAGCGCATGCTGGTCGAGGACGCCGCGCTGAAAGATGCGCGCGTTGCGCTGGCGTCGGCCGTGCGCCAGACCTTGCGCAACGGCATGGGTATCATTGGCGTCAGTTGCCCGCAATCCATGTAAACTGCCGGCTTGCCGCATCAAGAACTGGCGCCTGTATGCAAACCGTTTCGGCTAAATAGACACGAAAGGATGAAGCCTCATATGAAAGCGCAAGCGCGTAGCGGCCGACGCCTAAGCAAACCCTCCGTTTCTGCCGGCAATGTGCTGACGGGTCTATTCGTCGGGCTGATCATCGGCGTTCTGGCGACTGCGGCGGTCGTCTGGTACATCTTCAAGACGCCCTCGCCGTTTTCCAACAAAATCCAGCCACCCGCCAGGACGGCTGGCACAGCCAACGACGGACAGACCGACCAAAAGCCGGCGCCGCAAGGGCCGCTTACCTTGCCCGGCAAACCCGGCGACCCGGCGCCGCAAACCCAGACACGCGCCGATGGCGGAAACGAGGGCGACAAGCCACGCTTTGATTTTTATAAGATTCTGCCCGGCAAAGGCGAAGCGACGCCGGAAGAAAGAAAGGAGACAAAAACCGCGGACAATAAGGAAAAAGAAAAACCCGGCATGCTGGCACAGCCGATGTATCTGCAAACCGGTTCCTATCAAAACCCGGCCGAGGCCGACAACCAGAAGGCGCGTCTGGCCATGCTGGGCATGGAAGCCACGGTGCAGCAGGTGATGTTGCAGGACAAGGTGTGGTATCGCGTTCGCCTCGGCCCGTTCCGCCGGCTCGACGACATCAACGGCATGCGGGCCGAACTGGCTAAACAGGGTATTAGTGCATCCATCGTTAAAAAGGAATAGTTCATGAAACGCAGCATTTCTCTCTGGCTGGCCGCTTTCGGCCTGTCTTTCCTGGCTTTTGTTTTGCCGGCGCAGGCGCAAGCGCAACGTCCTGTCGAAGGTACGCACTACGTCGTCATCGATCCGCCGCTGACGACCGACAACCCGGACAAAATCGAGGTCGTCGAATTTTTCTCCTACGGTTGCCCGCATTGCTTCGATCTCAGCCCCAGCCTCAACCGCTGGGCGGCCAAACTGCCGGCCGATGTTACATTCCACCGTATTCCGGTCGGCTTCAACCAGCCGTATTACCAGCTGATGGCGCGCTTCTACTACGCGCTGGAAGCGCTGGGCGAGCTGGAACGCCTGGACAAAACCGTATTTGAGGCCATTCATATGAAGGGACTAAGACTCGTCGATGAAAAGAGCCTGACCGACTGGGTTGCCTCACAAGGCGTCGACGCGAAAAAATTCCACGACGCTTTCAATGCTTTCGGCGTGGTCAGTAAAACCCGCCGCGCCGACCAGATGACGCAGGCCGCCGGCATTCCCGGCGTGCCCGCCATGGTCGTCGACGGGCGTTACCGGGTGTTGACCAAGGGCATTAAGGAAGCGCACGAACTGCTTGCGCGCACCGATCTGATCATCGAAAAACGGCGCGCCGAACTTGCAGCCAAAACACCCAAAGCCGCGCCGAAAACCGGCAAAAAATAAACGGTGGATGAACGCGCCGCCGCGCCTGTTTATCACCGGCGCCTCATCGGGCATCGGTGAAGCGCTGGCGAAGTATTACGCCGCACGCGGCGGCACGCTTGGCCTGGCGGCGCGAGATCACGAAAAACTGGTCACGGTAGCGAAAGCCCTGGCAACGCTGGGGGCACGGCAGGTTACCTGCTATCCGCTTGATGTCGCCGATGCAGCGCAGCTACAGGCCGCCGCGGAGGATTTCATCACCCGTCACGGTGCGCCCGACATTGTCATCGCCAATGCCGGCGTATCTTCCGGCACGCTGACCGAATATGCCGAAGATCTTGCCGCTTTCCGGCGCATTCTCGAAACAAACGTCTTCGGCCTGAGCGCAACCTTTTCGCCATTCATCGCCACCATGCGCAATGCAGCCGGGGATGGCCGTGCCCGCCGGCTGGTCGGCATCGCTTCGATCGCCGGCATCCGTGGTCTGCCGAGCGCTGGCGCTTACAGCGCCTCGAAAGCCGCCGCCATCGCTTATCTGGAAAGCCTGCGCGTCGAACTGCGCAGCTCCGGCATCAAAGTCGTGACCATTGCCCCGGGTTATATCAAAACGCCGATGACGGCGGTCAATCCCTATCCTATGCCTTTTCTGCTCTCTGCGGACGAGGCCGCGCGCCGCTTCGCCCGCGCCATCGACCGGGGCGTCAGCTACACCGTCATTCCCTGGCAAATGGGGATTGTCGCCAAGGCGCTGCGCCTGCTGCCTAACGGCCTCTATGACCGGCTGTTCGCAAAAGCGCCGCGCAAGCCGAAGGTTCTGTAGCGGCTTGTCTTTAAAAATACGGCGTTGGCTTCGCCTTGTCTTTTGGCAAAAAGAGCCGCCATATGCGCTTCTGGGGCGCTCCTTCGAAGCCTGCCCAAATAGGTCAGAAAACATAAATTTCCCGGAAGCGCCCGTAAATAAAGGGCTTCAGAGCATCAAAAAACATAAAACGGGAAATTACCGGCGATCCGCCCTGTCTTTTAGTAAAGGAAGCCGCGCTGCCCGCGCGGAACAAAAGCCGCCGCCCTGCGTCCAATCACGCATCACAACGCCCATGCGCCGGGGGCGCGTGGCCGGTATACTTGCCGATTCCGCATATCGATAAACAATGACGATGCCAAGCAACGCCATGCCGCAACACAAGATTCCTGAACTCGTCTGCCCAGCCGGCAGCCTGCCGGCACTCAAGGCTGCCGTCGATCATGGCGCCGACACGGTGTATTTCGGCTACAAGAACGACACCAACGCGCGCAATTTCGCCGGGCTGAATTTCGATCACAAGGCGATGGTCGAGGGCATCGACTACGCGCACCGGCGTAACCGTCGCGTGCTGATGGCGATCAACACCTTCCCGCAGCCAGGGCGCGAGGCTGACTGGCATCGCGCTGTCGACGGCGCCGTCGACCTGGGCGTCGACGCGGTGATCCTCGCCGATGTTGGGCTACTCGACTACGCCAGCCGGCGCCACCCGCAACTGCGCCTGCACCTTTCGGTGCAAGGCTCGGCGACGAGTTACGAGGCGGTCAATTTCGTCCATCGCGAATTCGGCATCCAGCGCGCCGTGCTGCCGCGCGTACTGACGCTGGCCCAGGTCGAGTTGGTCATCCGGAACACGCCCGTCGAGATCGAGGTCTTCGGCTTCGGCAGCCTGTGCGTCATGAACGAGGGGCGCTGTTGGCTCTCGTCCTACGCCACGGGCGAATCGCCCAACACTGTCGGCGCCTGCTCGCCGGCCAAGTTCGTCAAATGGGAAAGAAAACCGGGCGTAATGAACACCCGCCTGAACGGCATTCTCATCGACCGTTACGGCGACAACGAACCGGCCGGCTACCCGACGCTGTGCAAAGGACGCTTCGAGGTCAACGGCGAAACCTATTACGCGATGGAAGAGCCGACCAGTCTCAATGTGCTCGAGCTGCTGCCGGACATCGCCCGCATCGGCGTTGCCGCCATCAAGGTTGAAGGGCGCCAGCGCAGCCCGGCCTACGTTGCACAGGTGACGCGCACCTTACGCGCGGCGCTCGATGAACTGGGCCGCGATGCCGATCATTTCAGCGTCAAACCCGCCTGGCAAGCCGAACTCGGCAAAGTCTCCGAAGGGTCGCAAGTCACGCTCGGCGCCTACGACCGGCCCTGGCGCTGAACACAAACGGCCATGAAACTCTCGCTCGGTCCGCTGCTTTTTTTCTGGCCAAAGATCCGCGTATTCGACTTCTACGCCGAGATGGCCGAGATCACCGCGCTCGACATCATCTACGTGGGCGAGGTCGTCTGTTCGCGCCGCCAGCTGCTGCGCACCGCCGACTGGCTGGCTCTGGCGCGCCAATTGACCGACGCCGGCAAAGAAGTGGTCGTTTCGGCGCAGGCACTACTTGAATCGGAAAGCGATTTGAAAGCGTTGCGCCGGCTGATCGACGGCGCCGGCTGCAAGATTGAAGCCAATGACCTCGGCGCGGTCAACGTCGCCGCCGGCCGTTCTTTCGTCGCCGGTCCGCACCTGAACATTTACAACGCTGCAACGCTCGCCACTTTTCACCGCTACGGACTGACGCGCTGGGTGCCGCCGCTGGAAGCCTCGCGCACGCACATCCAGTCCTTGCACGATCACCGGCCGGCCGGCGTCGAAACCGAAGTGTTCGTGTTCGGCAAGCTGCCGCTGGCTTTTTCGGCGCGCTGCTTTACCGCGCGCCACTACGGGCTGAACAAGGATAACTGCCAGTTCAAATGCATCGAGCATCCGGAAGCAGCAACGCTGAAAACCCGCGAAGGCCAGCCTTTCCTCGCGCTCAACGGCATTCAAACGATGTCGGCGCAAACCTATAATCTGCTGGCCGAAGTCCCCGACATGCAGGCGATGGGGATCGATATCCTGCGCCTGAGTCCGCAACCGGCGTACATGCCGGAAATCGTCGCCGCCTTCGACGCCGCCCGCCGCGTAACGGGTACGACGGAAGAGGTACTGCCCGTGCCTAAACAGGAATGGGCGGATAATGGCTTTGTTGACGGCTATTGGTTCGGCGAGGCGGGCATCGTCGCCAAGCACCAGAGGGCGCTCAACACTTTGCAAGGAGCCTGAATATGTCCGGAAACCATTTCAAACTGCCGACCATCCCGCACTTCACATTGCCGGCGTTCATCGCCCGCATTGGCGGCCGCTTGCCACAATGGCCGCACGCCTGCGTACTGACAGCGGTTCTGAACGGCGCGCTGCGCGCCAAACTGTTGTCGCGCGACGATTTGCAGCCGCTGGCCGGAAAAACCTTCCTGATCGACGTACTCGATACCGGCGGCAAGGCGGCATTCACCTACCGCGACGAATGCTTCTGCCCCCTGTTCTCGCTGCCGGAAACGCCTGATCTCGCCTTCCGCGCCGATCTTTCGGCCTTTCTGCAATTGGCCGTGCGCCAGGAAGACCCGGATACGCTGTTCTTCAACCGTCAGCTTTCCATTGAAGGCGACACCGAACTCGGCCTCATCGTCAAGAATATGCTGGATGCGCTCGAATGGCCGGAATTTCCGGGCCTCTCTGCTTTCGGAAAGCGCTTCCGGCACAGTGCATGATGTATGAGGCGCGGAAGAATTCGCCTGCCCTCGGCCCTGTCAGCCTGTTTCCGCCTAGGTGAAATGCGGCGCTGCGGCAATCCCGATCAGGCTGCCGAAGAAAACGGCCAGGTGAAAAATCATCCATAATTGATAGCGGCGCGCTAGCCGCAATGGATTGCGGTTGGTGATGAGGTAGAGCCGGCCATCGGGCGGGCATCCAACAAGGTGTGTATCGGCCAGTTCGCGCGCCTCCCGGTGCTGTTTTTCTACTTCACGACGGGCGGCGCGGCGCACGAGTTCCCATTCCTGCATGTCAATCTCGCCATTCTTGTCGAGGTCGAAGCGCCTGTGCAAAGTGACCGGGTCGCGCTTCCATTCCTCAAGCAGGGCTTTCATATCCTCGCGCGTGTCGAGTTCGGCCGTATGGTTACGTGTGCGCAGGTAGCCCAGCAAATAAATTTCGTCGTCAATGCGCAGCGTCCATTCCGTCGTGCGGTAATTGCTGTGTTCCCGCGTTTCCCGATGCGTCGTCTCGATTTCCGCACCGTCGCAACTGACCACGCATTCGCCGCTGCCGTCGTCAATGAGGAAATCCAGCTCGCTCTCGCCGCTGGCAACATGCTCCCAGTTGTTGTTTGAGTCCCGCCGCTCCGTCTCGAACCGATACCACACGCAGGGCCTCTGGAAGACCTGCGAGCGCAGCGGCGGATCGTGCGGCTTCCCCCAGCCATGCAGGCTGACGTAGCCCTGCGCGGCAGAAGCGATCGGCGACACGGGGTTATCGGTAATCGCACGGCGACGGCGCAGGGCGAGCGTCCAGCCCAGCAGACTCAGCGCCGCCATGGCGGATAGCCAAAACGTCCGCCATAGCGGATCATCAAACTGGAACAACAGGATGAGCAGGCCAATCTGTCCGCCTGAAATAATGAACTGGCTGAGGCGAACCTGGCCGAATGAAGGCAGAAAAGAGATCAGCCACGACAGCAAGATGACCGGCAATGTTCTCAAGCGCCTTGTTCTCCCCGTACTTGCCGCATCATGGCGTCACGTTGTCGTCGTTGCGCTATCGCGCCGGCCGACTGACACATATGCACATATGGCATGGCGGCCATTTACCGTTTTCTGACGACTCACGGCA
This sequence comes from uncultured Propionivibrio sp., assembly GCA_938040985.1. Lineage (GTDB taxonomy): Bacteria > Pseudomonadota > Gammaproteobacteria > Burkholderiales > Rhodocyclaceae > Propionivibrio. The sequence continues at coordinate 93,123 of CALHZD010000095.1, read as the reverse complement.
GTGCGTATCTTGCCCCACCCTCCGCTTAACTGAAAAGCTGCTTGAGATCGACATCCGATTTCTCGGCGCCGGAAAATTCCAGCAGTGGCTTGGCGGCAAAGCCGAACATTCCGGCAATCAGCACCTCGGGAAACTGTTCTATGCGCACATTGTTGAGGTTAACCGACTCGTTATACAGCTCGCGGCGGTCGGCAATTGCATTTTCCAGGCTGCTGATGCGTTGCTGCAACTGCATAAAATTCTCGTTCGAGCGCAGTTCCGGATACGCCTCAGCCACTGCGAACAGCCGCCCCAGACCGCTGCGCAACGCTTGTTCCGCACCGCCCAGGGCCGCAATATCCTGTGCCTGGCGCGCTTCCTGCACTTGCGAACGCGCCGCAATGACACGCTGCAATGTCTCCTGTTCAAACTGCTTGTACTGCTTGCAGGTTTCGACGAGCTTGGGCAATTCATCGTGGCGCTGCTTGAGCAGGATATCGATGTTCGCCCAGGCTTTATCGACGTTATGTTTGAGCGAAACCAGCCCGTTGTAGAGCTGAACGGCGTAAATGACGGCCACGGCCAGCAGGCCAAGCATCATCAGACTCATCATCGTCAATCTCCTAAGAATCTTCTAAAAAATCCCAGCAACGCCAAATAGAGAAAACCGGACAGATTTACCAAAAATGCGCCGACCCCTCATCGTTGACCCGCTCGTTCAAGCAATGCTTTCAGATTGGCCAAAGGCTGCGAGGTCGCCGGCCGAGCAGGCACCTTGCCATCGACCGCGCTACCCGGCCCTGCGCTCGCCCCCGCATCCAGCTCGCGCGCGTGCTCATTTTCGTGACAATAGATGCACAGCAGCTCCCAGTTGCTGCCATCCTTGGGGTTGTTGTGATGGTTGTGATCGCGGTGATGCACGGTCAATTGCTGGACGTTGGCGTGCGTGAATTCGCGCGCGCAACGGCCGCACACCCAGGGAAAAAGTTTCAATGCCTGTTCGCGGTAGCCCATTTCGCGCTGCTGCCGGCGCTGAACAGCTTCGACGACCATCCGGTCGGCATGTGCCCGCTTGGCCGAATCCGTCATGTCCACCCTTTCGTTCTCCTGTACATACGCGCTCCCGCACCCGGTCTTCCAGCGATGGATTATAGCCAAAACCGCTGTCCGCAAACCCACGTCGCACGGGCGTTTAGCCGAATTCCGGAACACACCATTACACGGTGCGCCCTCATGCCACACCCCACACACAAAGCGCCGGAGCAAGGACGAGAGTACAATTCGCTCTGCTGTTTTCCCGTTTTTCTTTTCCTTCAAGGGAGTCGGTCAATGAATACCAGCACACCACTTTCCGACGCCGAACGTCAACGCCTGATCGGTGTTGAACCGCCTTGTATCGGTATGTGCTCGATCGATCCGGAAACCCAGATTTGTGGCGGTTGCTACCGCCATATGGATGAGATCGTTTCCTGGGCGCTGATGACGCCCGCTGAGCGCGAACGCGCCATGGAAAACATCCGCCAGCGCCGGCAAGCGGCCGGTCGCGCCTAAAGCGGCATCTGAACGGATCGACGATCAGGCCGGGCTGGTGATCGCCGGACGGCTTATCCGGCGGCGCCAACCCTGGGTTTAGAAACGAATCCGTACAGCGCTAGAAATAATTGAGCAGCGACGGCGGCGGCACTCTCGGCACATAGCCGGCAATCCATTTAAGCGGTGTCAGGATCGTTTCGGGAATCAGGGTCATCACCAGCAGCAGGATGCACTGTGCCGTGAAATAGGGCATCACGGGCATCAATATTTCCTCCATCCTGACCCGCCCTGCGGCGCAGGCCACATTGAGCACCGGCCCCACTGGCGGCGTCAGCAGGCCGAGTACATTGACCAGAGTGAAAATGATCCCGAAGTAAACCGGATCAATGCCTGCCGCCTTGAGTAGCGGCAAGAAAATGGGCGTCAGAATAAGAATCGTCGGCACCACGTCCATGGCCGTACCCACCAGCAGTACGACGACCATCAGCGTGAAGTTCAGCAGCAGCGGGCGGTCGACCAGCCCATCGAGCAGCGCGGTGATGAGCTGCGGCATACGGGCGATCGTCATGATGTAGCCGGCCACCTGCGCCGCAGCCGCGAGGAACATGACGACGCTGGATGTTTTTGCCGCATTGGTGAGCGCCTTGAACATATCCTTGAGCGTCAGCTCGCGGTAGACGAAAACGCCGATGAGCAGCGCATAAACCACGGCGATCACGCCGGCCTCCGTGGCGGTGAAGACGCCGCCGCGCAATCCGACGATGATAATCACCGGCAGCAGCAGCGCCCACAGGCCGCTCATGAAGATGCGCAGCATTTCCTTCGGTGTCGGCCGCTGCATGTGCGACGTGATGCCTTCCTTGCGGGCGATGAAAAACCAGGCCAGGCCCATGATCAGCGTCAGATAGACCGCCGGCGCAATGCCGCCGAGGAACAGGGACTTGATCGATACGCCGGCGGCGACGCCATAAACGATCATCGGCACCGAAGGCGGCATGATCGGCGCCACCATGTTGCCGGCAGCGACCAGACCGGCGGCCTTGGCACGGCTATAGCCAGAATCGGCCATCATGGGGATAAGGATAGCGCCGAGCGCTGCCGTACTGGCGACGGCCGAACCGACCAGGCTAGCGAAAATCAGGCAGGCGAGGATGGTGACGTAGCCCAGCCCGCCGCGCATACCGCCGACGAAAATATTGCAGAAATCGATGATGCGACGGGTCAGCCCGCCCCGGTTCATCAATTCGCCGGCAATGATGAAGAACGGCAGCGCCATCATGGTCACGCTGTCGACGCCGCGCATGAGCTGCGCCGCAATAATCTGCGGATTGGTCGCGCTGCCGCCCATGTGCAGCGCTGTGGCAACGGAACCGAGCAGCAGGGAAAACGCAATGGGCATGCCCAGCATCATGGCGCCGCACAGATAAACGAGAAACAAAACGATCAGGGTCATGGTGTTCTCCAATCCTTATTGCATGGCGTCTTGCTCGGGTTCATGACGCACCGAGAGCAATTCACTGACCGGACGCTTGAGCGCGATCAGCCGGTAGAGATTCGCCAAGGCAATGACGATGATCGAAACGCCGGTGACGAGACCGACGGCATACACCAGATAAATGGGGAATTGTGTCGCCACCCAACGATCTCCCAGGTTTTGCATGACGAGTTGCCAGCTACCGCGGATCAGGACAACCATCATCCAGATGATGCCGGCCTGCACCAAAAAATAAATGGCCTTTTGCCAAATATCGGGGATGCGTGAAAGCACGCTATCGATGATGAGATGCTGGTTTTCGCGCATGGCGCCAATCGCGCCCAGATAAACCAGATAAATGAAACAGAGGCGGGCAATTTCTTCCGACCACTCGAAGCCAGTCGAAAAAACATAACGCAGCACCACATTGGTAAATACCAAAACGATCATCACCGCCAGAAAGAAGGCCATCAGCGCTTCTATGCTGCGGAAGAGCAGGTTGAGGTTGAGTCGGTTCATCGCAATCCTCGCGGCAGTAGGGGTCGGGCCTGGTAGGGCCTGTGGACCCGACGGGATGAAAAACCCTCATGGCGCCGCCATGAGGCCATGAGGGTTTGCGGATGGGCTTTTCCGGCTGCGCCCGGCGACCGGGTGGTTTTTATTGTACCGCCCGGATCTTGTCGGTCAGCGGCTTCGCCCAGGCATGATCGGCATACAACTTGTCGGTCAGTGGCTTGAGCATTTCAATGATTTTCTGCCGGTCAGCATCCGTCACGGAAGTCACCGTCACGCCCTTGCTCTTGAGGAACTGGCGATCCTTGTCGACGCTGGCAAGATAGTTATCCCACGCGGTTACGGCGGTTGCCTTGGCGGCCTCGCGCACGACCTTCTGATGCTCCGGGCTGAGCTTGTCGAAGAACGGTGCGCTGACGATCACTTCCAGCGTGGCGATGATGTGGTTGGTTTCGTAAAGATACTTCTGCACTTCGTAGAAGGCCTCGCTGATAACCGTCACCATGCCGTTATCCTGGCCGTCGACAACGCCGGTTTCCAGCGCGCTGAACAGGTCGCCCAGCGGAATGACCTGGGCGCTGGCGCCCAGATTCTTAGCGATACCGACGTGGATCGGATTGGATGGCATCCGGAATTTCTGCCCTTTGAAATCGGCCACCGACGTAAGTTTTTTATTGCTGGTAAAGGTGCGCGCGCTGTTCGGCCCCCAGCTCAGCAGATGAACGGCGGGAAATTTCTTATGGAAATCTGCACTCAGTTCATCGGCGATCGGGCCGGTCCAAACTTTTTTCGCATGATTCAGGTCGCGATACAGGAACGGCCAGTCGGTAATCAACATGGTCGGGTATTCCTGATTCATGTTCGAGCCGATGACGGCCACTTCGATGGTGCCGTTGCGCACCCCGTTCCAGAGGTCGGCCTCGTTGCCCAGCGTGCCGGAATGATAAATATCGACCTTGATGGCGCCGTTCGTTCCTTTCTCGATCTGCGGCTTGAATACGGTATCCAGCGCCGCCGCCATCGGGTGCGTATTCCCCCAGTTGTCGCCGACTTTAATGGTCACCGGCGCGGCAAACACGCTGCTTGCAGCCGCCAGCGCCAGGCACGTCATCAGAATTTTCTTCAGCTTCATCGAAGTTTCCTCTCTTGTTTGAAAATGCAAGAATGTCCGCCGCCCGCTGGCGACCTTGAAAAGCCGACGAACACTGCGGTCCGGAGCGCTTTCTTTCACGGCGGCAACCAACACCGACGCTCAGCCGTTTTCCACCAACGTTTCCGCACCTGTCGAGCCGACGACACCAGCCCGACTTTTGTGTTTATCGTGTCAGGATTCTAAAGGGTTTTTTCAACAAATCGTGACAGATTCACAAATATTATCCATTTTAAGCTCGCTTCGCCCGGCGTAGAGGCCAGCGCAGCGGACAATTTTGCGCCGCGCGCTGCTTTTCGCTTGGTCGGCGAACTTCCGAAAACCACAGCTCTGAAGCCCGCGTATTTAGGGCATCTCCAAAGGGGGCGCCCTGAACCCCTTATCAACAGGGCATCTCAGCGGGGGCGATGCCCTATCCACGCGGGTTTCCGGGCAGCTTTATTTCAATGCCGGCCAAATGACATCGCGCAATAAATCCGGCAAATCGCGGTTACCCTCAAACCGATCCATCGTCATCATGACATCGCGTTTCGTGCCGAAATGCCGAATGCGCGGCAAGGCCAACGCGTTAACGCTAAAGTCGCGCGCTACGTAGAGCAGATCGCGGCCAATTGACGACTTGCCGAATTGTTCCCAATCCAGCTTGTAGCCTGATTCATCGGCGAGCTGGCGAGTCAATTCCCGAAGGGTTCGACTGTTGCCGTCGCGGAACGGGTGGATGTAATCCAGTTCGACGTAGAGCTTACCGATTGCCCGGGTAAAGTCGGCCGTTTTGAGCTTGCCAAGAGCAGCCGGATTCGCCTGCTTCAGCGCCTCGTCAATCCGGCCCTGCGCCTCTTTGTCCATCGGCGAATACGCTACGTACGAGGGCGCATCGACCGTTTCAAGACTGCGGTTTTTGATCCAGTCCTTACCGGCCGGCACGGGCGGGCGATACGCGCCGGGGGTGACATTATCGAAGCCCAGGCCGGGCAGGTCCTGAAAAATCCGCCGGTTGATTTCTTTCAAATGCGCGGCATCGAACGCGCCTCGTACCGGATCGAGGCGCAGCTCGACAATGCGCCGGAATGTGTACGTCGCTTCCAGCTTCTGTCGTTGTTCGACGGTAGGCGGCTTATCGTGCTCTGGATGCGCCATGGCTGCGCCCCTTCAAAAACTCGGGCATGTCGATTTCACCATTGATGAAACGGCGCGCGTGCTCCTTCTCGGCTTCGCTGATCTTGAACCCCTCAAGGCCAACCGAAGCGCGGGCGTAGTTGACGGCTTCCTCGCGGCGCTTGCGCTCGTCAGCGCTGATCGCAGGCGCCGGAGGTGCCGGATTGCCCGCCTGTTGCACATAATCCCTCATGAAAGCGCGCAGTAGCTGGGCGGCCGGAACATGGTTGCGTTTTGCGGCTTCGTTAAAGCTGTCCCGAAGATCAGGCTCGACGCGAAAGGTCAGCGTGGCTTCTTTGCTCACGGTCAATCCCCCATAAAACGTCATTTCATTGTAATGCAAGTGACTTTACGCGCCAGTGAATGGCGCGCTTTACAAAGGCCTCAAAAGATGCCCTGAAGCCCGCGTATTTTGGACCTCTCCAAAGGGACGCCCTGAAACCCTTATCAACAGGGCATCTCAGCGGGGGCGCCCGGAGATGCCCTATCCACGCGGGTTTCCGGGCGCCTGCCCGGAAACGCCCTATTGGCGCGGGCTCCAGAGGCGCCCATCAGTCAATGCCGCGTCCCGTTTTATCTCTGCGCCGCAGCGCCCAGCGCGCATTCGACCAGGCTGACCCAGTAGGCGATCCCGAACGGAATCGCCGCGTCGTTGAAATCGTAGCGCGGGTTATGCAGCGAGCGGGCGCCGGCGCTCCCCGCCTCGTCGCCATTGCCAAGCCAGACGTAACATCCGGCCTTCTCGCGCAGCATATAGGCGAAATCTTCCGCGCCCATTGATGCGGCCGCGTGCGCAAGCAGGTTTGCATCGCCCACCGCGCGCGCCGCAGCGCGCTGACACAAGGCCGTTTCGGCGGAATGGTTGATTGTGGCCGGGTAGCGTTCCAGAAAACTCACTTCGACGGATGCGCCGAAGGTTTGCCCGATGCCCGCGCCGAGGCGCATCACGGCCTGCTCGACGCGCCGCTCGACTTCGGGGCGCAGGGTGCGGATCGTTCCGCGCAGCACGGCTTCTTCGGGGATCACGTTGAGCGCATCGCCGCCGTGAATCTGCGTGACGCTGACGACGGCCGCTTCGCTGGGATCGATTTCGCGCGCGACGATCGTCTGCAAAGCCAGCGTCAGGTGGCTGGCCACGACCAGCGCGTCGATGCCTTGATGCGGCATGCCGGCATGACAGCCTTGGCCACGCACCGTAATTTCAAAGCAGCTGGAACCGGCCATGATCGGCCCCGGAAAAGCGGCGATCCGGCCGACCGGCAGCCCCGGCCAGTTGTGCAGCCCGAAAACGGCATCCATCGGGAAGCGGCGGAAGAGGCCGTTCTCCAGCATTTTCTGCGCGCCGCCGCCCACTTCTTCCGCCGGCTGAAAGATGAAGTAAACAACGCCTTCAAAATCCAGCCGGTCACGGTACGCGCTCAGATAACGCGCCGCGCCGAGCAGCATCGCCGTATGCCCGTCGTGGCCGCAGGCGTGCATCCGCCCCGGTTGCGTTGAAGCGTAGTCGGCCTGACCGACTTCCATAATCGGCAGCGCGTCCATGTCGGCGCGCAGGCTGATCGCGCGCGGGCCATCGCTTTGCCCATGGCCCTGACCCGTCCCTTTCTTCAACACACCCACTACGCCGGTCCCGGCCAGGTCGCGATGCACTTCCAATCCGTAGGCGGCCAGTTCCCGGGCGACAAGCGCGGCCGTACGCGCCTCATTAAAAGCCAGTTCGGGATGCGCGTGAAGATCGCGGCGGATGGCAATGATGTCGGAAAGAAACGGGATCTCCAGCAGAGGAGGCGTAGAAATGCGTGGCGTCATAGCTCAATTACACAGGCAAACGTGACGCAGCCATTGTATAGCGAATCCCGCCGCCTCCGGCATCCCGCTCGCCGGGCGGCCGGGAATCTGGCATTTTGCATTTCATGCCGCCGCTTGCCGGCACGCCTGTCGTTCCGCTATGCTGGCGGCCATGCGCATCATCATCATCAGCGGTCTATCCGGTTCGGGCAAAACGATCGCTCTCAACCTGTTTGAAGACGCCGCGTATTACTGCGTCGATAACCTGCCCGCCACGCTGTTGCCGACGCTCATCGACCAGCTTGTCCGCCAGGGCGTCGGCAAAGCGGCCGTTGCCATCGACAGCCGCAGCGGCGACAGCATCGCCGCGCTGCCGCAGCAGCCTGACGTCCTGCGCAAAGCGGGACACGAAGTCCACTTCCTCTTTCTCGACGCCAAGGATGAGACGTTGCTCAAACGTTATTCCGAAACGCGGCGTCGCCATCCGCTGGCCAGCGACTCGCGCACCCTCGTCGAATCGATCAGCGAAGAACGCCGACGACTGGCCCGTCTGGCCGACCTCGGCCACCGCATCGATACCAGCGAACTGGCGCCCAACGCGCTGCGCGAATGGATCCGCCAGTTCATTACGCCCAACGAACGGCAAACGCTGACGCTACTTTTTGAATCTTTCGGCTTTAAACACGGCGTGCCGCTCGATGCCGAACTCGTTTTCGATGTCCGCTGCCTGCCTAATCCGCATTACAACCCGGCGTTGCGCGCACTGACCGGGCGCGATGCGCCGGTTGCTGCATTTCTTGATGGCGAGGCCGAAGTACGCCGCATGCGCGAGGACATTACCCGCTTCATCACAACCTGGCTGCCGTGTTACATCCGCGACAACCGCAATTACTTGACCGTCGGCATTGGCTGCACGGGCGGCCGCCATCGCTCGGTTTATCTGGCCGAATGGCTGGCCGGCCATTTCCAGGCGCAGCCGTATGTGCAAGAAACGCAGCAGGTGCGCGTTCTCGTCCGCCACCGCGAATTACCACCGTCGCCACCGCTGCCCCCATTGCCCCCGCTGCCGCCGGCAGAAAACCTAGCCCCGCAGCCTGCAAAAACGCGCCATGCCTGAAGCCAATTCCGCAAATTCCGCATCCCGGCCCACTGCCGCCGTCTGCCTTGCCCTGACCGGCGCATCCGGCATGCCTTACGGCCTGCGCCTGCTCGAATGCCTGCTCGACGCCGGCCGCCATGTGCAGCTCGTGTATTCTCCGACAGCGCGGATCGTCGCCTGCCAGGAAACTGATGCCACCCTGCCGGAACAGGCGGCGGGCGCGCAACGACAATTACGCGCGCATTTTGCCGAATTGCCCGGCAGACTCGATGTTTACGGCCACGAAGACTGGTTCGCGCCGATGGCAAGCGGCTCGAACCCGCCCTCGGCAATGGTCGTCTGCCCCTGCTCAATGGGCACGCTCGCCGCCATTGCGCAGGGACTGGCCAGCAATCTGATCGAGCGCGCCGCCGATGTCATGCTCAAGGAAAACCGCCCGTTGATTCTGGTGCCGCGCGAAACGCCGTTCTCGGCAATCCATCTGGAAAACATGCTGCGGCTGTCACGTGCCGGCGCCGTTCTCCTGCCGCCCAACCCAGGCTTCTACCACCGACCGCGCACAGCAGCCGAACTCGTCGACTTCGTCGTCGCCCGCATCCTCGACCAGCTGAACATCCCGCACCAACTCGCCGCGCGCTGGGGCGAGGCGTAGGGATAGCGGCTCCCTTTGCCAAAATACGGTGTTGGCTTCGCCTTGTCTTTTGGCAAAGTCGAGCCGCTATGTTTTTTGCGCTGTCTCACATATAGATGCTCTGGAGCCCTTGTAAACAGGGCTTCTCAGAGCACCCTGCTCGCAAACCCCCTGTTTATAAGGGTTTCAGAGGCGCCTGCGCGAAGACGCCCTATCCATAAGGAGTTGCGGGCGCCCCTTTTTCGGCATGTCCATCAGTTCGCCGTCTTGCGCACCCTGGCCTTCTTTTCCGGCAGGCGCGGCGGCGGGCGGCGGGCGGCCAGCAGGTGGCGGATCGCCATTAGCGGATGGTGGCGCAGCATGCGCGGCCCCGCCCAGCGCATGATGATGCGTATCTGTTCGCGGTGATGGGCGCTGTAGCAATGCGCCAGACACTTGTTGCACGCTGGCTTGGCATCGCCGAAAGGACAGGCTTCCAGCCGTCGCCGGGCGTAGTCGAGCAGGACGTTGCATTCGCCGCATAAGCCCTGGATGGCGCGGTGATGCGCGCGGCAATAGAGACGCACCATGGCGCCGACCGTTTTCAGCTCGCGCGCCCGGCGGATAAAGCGCTTGTCGGTGCGGAACTCGACACTCTTCACGCGAAGGTGTCCCAGGCGAACTTGACGATCAGCACGCAGACCACCGCGAGAAAAAAGCGGCGAACGAAGCCGCTGCCGCGTGTAAGCGCCATGCGCGTGCCGATCAACGAGCCGATGAGGTTGGCAGCGGCCATCAGAACAGCCGCCAGCGGCAGATAGTGGCCGTGCGGAATGAAAAAGCCGATGGAGGCTAGATTGGTGGCGACATTGACGACTTTCGCAGACGCCGAGGCATGCAAGAAATCGAAGCCGAACACGCGAATGAAAAGGAAGATCAGGAAGCTGCCCGCGCCCGGCCCGAAAAACCCGTCGTAGAAACCAATCACCGCCCCCAGCAGCAGCGCGCGGGGCAGCGCATCCCGCCCCACATGCCGCGGCCGGTGGATCGCGCCGAACTCTTTGCGCCAGAATGTATAGATGGCCGCGCCGATGAGCAGCGCCAGAATCATTGGACGCAGCAGGTTGCGCGGCAGCCAGGCCACCGACATTGAACCGAGGTAGGCAAAGAGAAAGGCAGCCGCCGCGGCCGGCAGCACTGCGCGCCACGGCATCCGGACACTGCGGATGTAACGGCTGGCCGAGTTACTCGTGCCGACAAAACTGGAAATCTTGTTGGTGCCGAACAGACTCGCCGGCGCAGTATCCGGGTACAGTGAAAACAAGGCGGGCACCTGAATCAGGCCGCCGCCGCCGACCACTGCGTCGATAAAACCGGCAAACAGCGCCGCAACGCCCAGCATAAAAAAAGGGAAAAGTTCGTAATTCATAAAAGAGTCGTTGAACGACGGCGGCTATCCTCATCCGCCGCGCTCTGAAAAACGCCTGCCCGGCGAAGCCAGCTTGCGCGAATGAACGGCCGAAACACCAAAAAATGACGTACGGAGGCGAAGCCGGATTATGAGGCAAACCGGCGGGCGCCGTCGAACCTTGTATCATCGCCCCGCCCGTTGCGCCATTTCACGAACTTTACACGGGCTTTGCGGACAGCCAATAGGACAACCCATAGTCCGCAACCCGCTCCCCCTCACTATAATGCTACGCAGCGGGCGGGCCGAGCGGCATTCCAGCCATTTTTGCATTTACGCTCGAAAGAAGCCGACGATGCATGGCGCAACGCCGCCGCCCGTCGAGTTCGGACGGCGGGTGAGTTACCGGCATTACGGCCAATCTTCAAAGCCGGCGTGTCTCATGTAACCCAAGGAACAGGCTGTATCGCATACGATTTCAACAATCGACCTTTAAGCAGGGCCATGAGCCGGAAACCCAACGGCGAGCGTGGGCGGCGGTCGAGAAACGGGCGATTGCAGGCAATCGCGGACGATTGCGGCCGACCACACATCCATATGAAAACGCCGCATCGGCTGGTTTATGGCAAAAAGGAAAAGCATCCTGAGAAAGCCTACGTTTACAATCTTTCCATCCGCCCGAAGTATGCGGGCATCGCGACGTGAATAGCAGGATTACAGGAGGGTTGAAAATGAATGAACCGACCAGAATTGCCGTGATGGGCGCAGGCGCCGTGGGTTGCTATTATGGCGGCCTGTTGGCGCGCGCCGGCCATGATGTCGTTTTGATTGGCCGCGAAAGCCATGTCGATGCCATCCGCCGCAATGGCCTGTGGCTGGAAACCACAACGTTCTCCGAGCGAATTGCCGTGTCCGCCAGCACGCAAGCCGAAGCGGCGCGCGCTGCGCAGATCGTACTGTTTTGCGTTAAATCGACCGATACGCCGGCCGCAGCAGTGCAGCTCGCCCCGCACCTGGCTCCCTCCGCCATCGTGCTCAGTCTGCAAAACGGCCTCGACAATGCAGAACGGCTACGCCAGCGCCTACCGCAGGAAGTCATTGCGACGGCAGTCTATGTCGCCGCCGAAATGGCCGGTCCCGGCCATGTGCGCCACCACGGTCGCGGCGAATTGGTCATCGGTGAAACACGCCATCGCCAAATGTTGCTCGCTTTATTCGGCGAGGCCGGCATTCCGGCACGCATTTCACCAAAAATCGCCGACGATCTGTGGGCCAAGCTTATCGTCAATTGCGTCTATAACGCCCTGTCAGGAATCACTCGCCTGCCCTATGGCCAGCTCGTGCAAACCCCCGGCGCGCCGGAAACGATGCGCGCCATTCTGGCCGAATGCTTGCAGGTCGCCGCAGCAGACGGCATCAGTGTGCCTGCGGATATTGATCATACGGTCAGCAGCATCGCGCAAACGATGCCCCACCAGTATTCTTCGACCGCGCAGGATTTGCGGCGCGGCCGCCGCACGGAAATCGACTGTCTGAACGGCTATGTCCTCGCCCGCGCGCAGGCGCATGGCATCAACGTGCCGGTTAACCGCCTGCTGCATATGTTGGTCAAACTTCAGGAAAATCGCGCGAAATAGCTGACAAATACGGCCGATGAAACTAAAAAATAGATTTTGCCCAAGTCATGCGACAGCAGTACGGTAAAACATTCAACGCTGCGGGAAATCAGGTTTATCGATAATGGCAACACTCGCGCCAGAAAGCAGGCCGCAGCATAAGGCCGGCAAAGGCATAAGGCGATAAAGTGCGAGCCAATATGGATAAAAAAATCCCGCGCCGGTATGGCACGGGATGAAATCCCATCGTTGCGATGGGTCAGGGAGGGTCAAAATGTTGCTCGCGGCAGAGACCGAAGCAACGCCTGCAGTGTACGTCCGCCTCCCAAAACCGTCTGTGGCAGAAGTTCCATTCTTTCGTAACCGATTGTGAGCACCTACAGATTTAATTCTTTATGAATCAATGAGATAGAAAGCATTTAGAGTTCTGTGCCGGAAAGCGAAAAGAACTTTTGATCGCCTTTCGCGGATCTTTGGAAAACGCCCGGAAGCCAGTTTGTTTTTCGATCGCGCGCAGTTCCGTCTAATTTCGTCCAATCCATCAAACCTGTCTCGTTCGCACCGCGCCCGAACAATCTCACGCGCATTTTTCATAGAATCACACACGCTCATGATTCTGTCGCCCTCACTGCCAATCCACGTCGTTCCGCTCTTGCCCGAATACGCCGCACAGGCGGCCTTCTGGGCAACACGCCTGCATCTGCCGCAGCCATCGCCCCATCCGGCAGATCAGGCAGATCACAGATGCGCTGCCCCGCCCCCCGCACCCTTCGTTGGCCCGGCTGAGGCGTTCGTTGCGCAATTGCAGGTCGGCCCGGCCGGGTTGCAGCTATATCTGCCGCCGTCCGGAACGGACGCTCACATATCGGGAATCGTCCGCGTCGACTTTCTCTCCGGCGCCATGGCGCACCGACGGCATTTCGGCGGCGGTAGCGGCCAGATGATCGCCAAGGCGGTCGGCATTGGGCCCGGCCTGCGCCCTACGGTGCTGGACGCCACCGCCGGGCTGGGCCGCGACGCCTTTGTTCTGGCGCAACTCGGCTGCCCGCTCAGGCTGATCGAGCGACAGCCGCTGATCGCCGCCCTGCTTGAAGACGGGCTGCGGCGCGCAGCGGAAAACGCCGAACTTGCGGCCATCATTGCCCGCATGCCTCTGATCGTTGGCGATGCCATCGCGCTCATGCGCGATTGGCGCCATGGTCATAGCGACAACCGCAGTGGCAGCGCTTCAGCCGATATCCCCCAGGTCATTTATCTTGACCCGATGTTCCCGCCTCGCCGGAAAAGCGCACTGGTCAAAAAAGAAATGCGTCTGCTGCGCCCGTTGGCGGGCGATGACGACGATGCGCCGGCCCTGCTCGCCGCCGCGCTCGATCTGGCCTCACACCGCGTCGTCGTCAAGCGGCCGCGCCAGGCGCCGCCGCTTGACGACCGGCCGCCGGGATATACGTTGCACGGCCAGTCGAGCCGTTTCGACATCTATCCAAAAAAATCACTCAAATCCGCATAACGGCATAAAACGCTGCCTTTGCGCGCCGTCAGGCCTTATATTCCGGCGCCGCCTCATGCCCGGCCTTTATGACTAACGGTTGCTCCCCGCCACCATGACGAACCGGAACAGGCGACACTCGATAGCGCCGTTGTAGAGCGGCGTTTTCCGGCTCGGCGCAAGGCGCATCAGCTTGGGCAGACGGAGATCCGAAGTCAGAATATGGCAATCCCAGCCCGAAAAATTACGCTTGAGCGCACTCCCCAGCTGCGGGTAGAACGCCGCCAGTTCATCCTGTTCCGACAGGCGTTCGCCATAGGGCGGATTGGCGACAAGGATACCGGACGATGCTGGGGCGGCAATTTCCCGGATATCGCCAGCGCTCAGCGTGACCGCCGGCAGCAGGCCGGCGCGATCGAGATTGGCCAGCGCGGCGCGCACAGCCACCGGCGAAATATCGCTGCCCCAAATCTGGGCGAACCGTGCCGGTTTCTCGGCTTCCTGCGCGGCGTCGAGCAGATTCTTCCAGGTTTCCAGCCGGAAATTTTTTAGGCGCTGGAAGCCGAAGCTGCGCCCGCCCGCGCCGGGCGCAATATTGAGCGCAATTTGCGCGGCCTCGGTGAGAAACGTACCGCTGCCGCACATCGGGTCGAGCAACGGTACGCCGGGCTGCCAGCCGGACAGGCGCAGGATGCCGGCCGCCAGATTTTCCTTGAGCGGCGCATCGACGGTTTTCTGGCGCAGGCCGCGCTGATACAGGGGCGCGCCCGAAGTATCCAGATAGAGCGTGCAGCCATCGGCGGTCAGAAAGCCATGCACGCGCACCTCCGGCGCACGCGTATCGATGTCAGGGCGGCGTCCGGCGTCGGCGCGAAAGCGGTCGCATACGGCATCCTTGATGCGCAGGGTAACGAATTCGAGGCTTTTCAGCGGGCTTCTGATTGCCGTCACATCGACCCGAATCGTTCGCTCGGGGGCAAACCAGCGCGGCCATGGCGTTTCATACGCCAGCCGATAGATATCCTCCTCCTTTGCGTAGCGCCCCTGCCCTACGCGCCACAAAATGCGCGTGGCGATGCGCGAATGCAGATTGGCGGCGTAGCAGGCATCCCAGTCGGCGCTGAAATGGGCGCCGCCCGGTACAGCCTGAACACCCTGCGCGCCGATTGCCGCAAGGTCCTCGGCAAGCAGCGTTTCCAGCCCGCGCGGGCAAGTGGCGAAAAAATTTTCCAAACGTGTTTCCTTATGCCTGATGTCCTGAATCCAGGGTATCCCACTTTCTATTGCGGCATACCCTCTGCCATGTTCTGCCGGCACGCTTCCGCCCGCGCCGCCGCGATGCCTGCCGCCACCTGCGGGTACAGCAGACGCACGCCCAACTCACGGCGCAGACGCCGGTTATCCAGCCGCCGCGACTCGCTCATGAAAGAAAGCTGGGTGGCGGAAAGCGTGTCTTCCGCCGTTGCACGGGCAATACGCGGCGGACGCGGCAATGAAAAAGCATCCGCCACCTGATCGAAGTAGTCGCCCATTCTAAGCTCGGAGTTATCACAGGCGTTATAGCAACGGTTCGGGCGGCCGCGCCGCAGTGCGGAACACACCAACCGTGCCAGGTCATCGGCATGAATGTGATTGGTAAACACGTCGTCTTCCGAACGCAATGCCGGCACGCCGCGTTGCAGACGTTCGAGCGGCAAACGCCCGGCGGCATAAATGCCCGGCGCGCGCAGGATGCTGACCGCCGTGCCCAGCGTCCGGCCAAAACGCCGCAACTGGCGCTCGGCATCAACACGGCGCCGTGCGCGCGGTGTCGCCGGATGCACAGGGCGCGTTTCATCCACCCGCGCCCCGGCGCAATCTCCATAGACGCCGCTGGTACTAACATACACGATGCGTCCGGGCGGCCGCGCCGCGCGCGCCAGCGCAGCCAGGAGGCAGCGCATTCGCGCGTCTCCCGCCCCATGCCGGGGCGGCGGCGCAAAGTGCAGGACGATATCAGCCAGGCCGGACAAGCGCCTTAAACTGCGCCGCTCATCCAGATCGGCGGCCAGCGGATACGCGCCACGCGCGCGCCAAAAGGCCATTTGCGCTGCATCACGCACGACGACGAACAGGCGATAGCGACCGCACAGAACAGGCAAAATCCGACGCGCAATATCGCCGCCGCCGACGATCAGGATGGAGCGCACATGGCGCGGTGCTCGAATTCTTTTCACGGCGCGATTCTATCGGGAAATCGTCGAAATCGTCGGCAAGCCGGCCGACCATCCGCCGGTAGGCACTTTACACGGTAATTCGCGCGCCATGTCCGGCCGCGCGGATTCTTCGGCAAAATACGCCTCGTTCCTTGTCCCTTTCCGCCACGCCATCGCATCCCGCCGCCGGCAACGCCCATTTCCTTCAATTTCCTTCGCAAAGGAACGAGCAGCAGGCACGCAGCAAGTGCATGGCATAGGCGGCATGACAGACGAGGCCATACGGCCGCCCGGATAGACCGGCTTTATACAAAAAACGCCATTCGGTCTGTCGCCATTGAACCGCGCCGGCGGAATGCTGCATAATCAGCAGCGCAGCAGGTTTTTGTCGGTCACATCGAACTTTCTACAAGGAGAAGGATTTTGGCCTCAGAACTTCCTCGCATTGCCCTCGTGATGGGTGACCCGGCAGGCATCAGTCCGGAACTGACGGCAAAACTGCTGGCGCTGGATGAAATCCGCGCCGCCGCAAGAATCGTCGTCCTCGGCGACCGCCGTATTTTCGAGCAGGGCGCCCAGGTTGCCGGCGTGGATCCGGCATTGGTCTATCTCCGCCAGGGGCAGCCGCTGACTTCGGCTCCCGCCCCGCATTTCATCGATCTGGAAAACCTCTCGCCGGATAAGGTCGAGCGCTGCAAGGCGACGAAGGTCGGCGGCGCCTTCGCCATCGACAACTTCAGCCGCGCCCTGCATATGGCACAAGCCGGAGCGGTCGACGCCGTCTGCTTTACGCCGTTCAACAAGCAGGCGATGCGCTACGTATATCCCGGTTACGAGGACGAAATCGGTTTTGTCTCCGACACCATCGGTTTTACGGGCATCGCGCGTGAATTCAATGTGTTGGAAGGTCTTTGGAACGCCCGGGTAACTTCGCACATTCCGCTGGCGAAAGTCGCCTCGTCGATCACGACCGAAAATATTCTGGCCGAGCTGGAACTGGCTGATCGCTGCCTGCGCGCCGCCGGCATTGCCCGTCCGCGCATTGCGGTGGCCGCCATCAACCCGCACGCCGGCGACGGCGGCAATTGCGGCCGCGAGGAAATCGAGATCATCGAACCGGCCGTCAAGGCTGCTGTGGCGCGTGGTTTCGATGCTTCCGGCCCCTATCCGGCGGATACCGTTTTCGTCCGCGCCCGCGGTGGCGCCTTCGACGCGGTATTGACCATGTATCACGACCAGGGGCAGATTGCCATGAAGCTGATGGGCTTCGATCGGGGCGTCACGTTGCTGGGCGGGTTCCCCTTCCCGATCTGTACGCCTGCGCACGGCACGGCTTACGACATCGCCTGGAAAGGCGTTGCCAACGTCGGCGCCGCCCGCGCCGCTTTCCTGATGGCGGCAAAAATGGCCGCAGAAAAGCGTATTGCCGGCAATGCCTGAGGCGATCAGGCACGACGCTGTGGCCTTCGATTCACGCACGCAGCACTTTTAACCATGCGGTTCCACTGCAATTTTCAAGGAGCGCCTTCATGTTCAAACCCCAAACGCTGACCGTTGCGCTGGCAACGGCACTTCCTTTGTTCTGCGCGACGGCGCAAGCCGCCTGGACGCCGGAAAAACCCGTCGAATTCGTCGTCACCAGCGGCGCGGGCGGCGGCACGGATACCTTTGCCCGCACCATCCAGTCGATCATTATCAAGAACAAGCTGATGAACGTGCCGATCGTGGTCGTCAATAAAGGCGGCGGCGCGGGCAGCGAAGGCTTTGTCTATGGCTCCAGCGAGCAAACCAATCCGCACCGCGTGACCTTTGGCACCAACAACGAATATCTGCTGCCGCTGGTCGCCAAAATGGGCTATTCCGCCGACAAATTCGTGCCCGTCGCCGCCATGGCGCTTGATGAATTCCTGATCTGGGTCAACGCCAAGTCGCCGATCCAGGATGCCAAGAGCTTCATCGACGCGGCAAAGCAGGGCGATGGACTGCGCATGGGCGGTTCGCAATCCAAGGATACCGACCAGACGCTGGTCAGCATCATCAGCGAAACCACGGGCGGCAAATTTACCTATATCCCGTTCAAAAGCGGCGGTGAAGCGGCGGTTCAGCTGGCCGGCGGGCACATTGATTCGAACGTCAATAACCCGAACGAGAATATCGGCCAATGGAAGGCCAACATGGTGCGCCCGCTCTGCGTATTCAGCAGCAAGCGCATGGCCGCCGGCCAGAAGGTCACCAAGACCATGAGCTGGGCGGATATCCCGACCTGCCGCGAAGCCGGCGTGCCGATTGACGCCTATCAGATGCCGCGCACGATCTGGCTGGCCGCCGGCGTGCCGCAGGAAGTTGTGAGCTTTTACTCCGAGGTGATGGACAAGGTACGCCAGACGCCGGAATGGAAGGCGTATATCGAGCGCACGTCGCAGACGGCCGCCTTCATGAGCGGCGATGAACTGCGCAAGTATATTGAGCAGGACACGGCGCGGGCGCGTGGGGTTTTCGAGCGCGAGAAGTGGCTGGCGCGCTGATCCGTTGCCTTGCGGATATGGCTGCCCGGAGACCCGCGTGGATAGGGCATTTCCGATGGGGGCGCTCTGAAGTCCGCGTGGATAGGGCCTCTCCGCGGAGGCGCCCGGGAACCCTTGTAAACAGGGCGTCTCCAGGCGTCCCTCCGGAAACCCGCATGGATAAAGGCGCTCCGGGCAGGCGCCCGGAGAAGCCCAAAAGGCGCGGGCTCCGGCCAATGCCGGATGCGCCGCAACAGCCCGGCAGCTGCTTCAACCCGAATCCTTAACCTGAACAACCCGACTGGGAGGCTGCATGCAAAATCCATCCGCAAGCTTACTGTCCCGCTTCGCCATGGAAGCGGCGATCGCCCTGCTGACCGGCCTGATCGGCGGCATCGTCTGCTACGGCTCGCTGGAGTTCGGCATCGGCTGGGGCGACGCCGGCCCGGAACCGGGCTATTTCCCCTTCTACGTCGGCACGCTCATCATCGCCGCCAGCGCCGTCAATCTGATTATGGCCTTTGTGCGTCACCGGCGCGATGCGGCCGAGGCTTTTCTGACACGCGAACAAGGCCGGCGCATTCTCGCTTTCTTCGGCCCGATGCTTCTGTTCGTGCTGGTCTCTTCCTTCCTCGGTATTTACGTCGGCATGGTTTTGTACCTATTCGGCGCCATGGTCTTTCAGGGCGGCTACAGCGTGATGAAAGCGGCCGCCATCAGCCTGGCCGCCGCCGCAGTAAATTTCTGCCTGTTCGAGATCTGGTTTCAGGTGCCCTTGCTCAAAGGGCCGCTCGAAGCCTTGCTGGGCATCCATTGACGCCCATCCGGCAGGCAAGCGCCCATT
The DNA here is from genome assembly GCA_938040985.1 of uncultured Propionivibrio sp. Taxonomy (GTDB): domain Bacteria; phylum Pseudomonadota; class Gammaproteobacteria; order Burkholderiales; family Rhodocyclaceae; genus Propionivibrio. Next base: position 73,766 of record CALHZD010000095.1, on the reverse strand, counting down.
CTGCACAGGAGTTCTGTCTTGGAAAACTTCAGCAACCTGATGGATGGATTCGGCATCGCTTTTTCCATGTTCCATCTTGCGCTCATGGCGGGCGGCGTCCTGCTCGGCATTCTGGTCGGCGTCCTGCCCGGTCTGGGCGCGCCGAACGGCGTGTCCCTGCTGTTGCCGCTGACCTTTGTCATGGATCCGGTATCCGCCATCATTCTGCTGACCAGCATGTACTGGGGCGCGCTGTTCGGCGGCTCGACGACCTCCATCCTCTTCAATATCCCGGGCGAGCCGTCGTCGGTGGCGACGACGTTCGACGGCTATCCGATGGCACAGCAGGGGCAGGCCGCACACGCCCTGACGCTGGCCTTCATGTCCGCCGGAACGGGCGCGCTGTTCGGCGTGGTGGTGATCACGCTGCTCTCCGGCTGGGTCACCCAGTTTGCCCTGCAATTTAGTTCGCCGGAATACTTTGCCGTATTTCTGCTGACCTTCGCCAGCTTCATCGGTATGGGCAGCGGCTCTCCGTTCAAGGCCATCGTGTCGATGATGCTCGGCTTTGCCTTCGCCACCGTCGGCATGGACGGCATCTCGGGCAATATGCGGCTGACCTTTGGATTCCCCGAACTGGTCAAGGGCATCAGCTTTCTGGTTGCCGTTATCGGCCTGTTCGGCATTGGCGAACTGCTGCAAACGATGGAGGAAGGCCTGCGCTTTGACGGCATTCGCGCGCGCGTCCGCGTCCGTGACGTCTTCAAGGCCGTGGCCTCGATGCCCGGTCACTGGCTGACGCTCCTGCGCAGCGCGTTCATCGGCTGCTGGATGGGCATCACGCCCGGCGGGCCGACGGCCGCCTCCTTCATGAGCTATGGCCTGGCCAAACGCTTTTCGCGCAACAAAGAGCGCTTTGGCAAAGGCGAGCCAGCCGGCGTCGTCGCGCCGGAAACCGCCGACCACTCGGCGGGCACCTGCGCCATTTTGCCCATGCTGGCGCTGGGCGTGCCCGGTTCGGCCACCTCGGCCGTGATGATGGGCGGCCTGATGATCTGGGGACTGACGCCCGGCCCCATGCTGTTCATCGAACGCCCCGATTTCGTCTGGGGCACCATCGCCAGCATGTATCTCGGCAATGTCATAGCGGTCATTCTGGTGCTGGCGACCGTGCCGATATTCGCCGCCATCCTGCGCATTCCTTTTTCGATCATCGGGCCGATGATCGTCGTCGTCTGTTTTATCGGCGCTTACACCATCAGCGGCGCGCGCCTCGACCTCTGGCTGGCGCTGCCTTTCGGTCTGCTCGGCTACGCCTTCAAGAAACTCGGCTATCCGATCGCGCCCATGGTGCTGGCGATGGTGCTGGGCGATAAAGCCGAAGATGCGTTCCGTCAGTCGATGATCATGTCTAAGGGGTCGCTGTCGATCTTCTGGACGAATTCCACGCTGGTCGCGGCCATCATGAGCCTGGCCTTCATTCTGCTGATGTGGCCGGCAGTCAGTGCGCTTCTCCGGCGAATGAAACGCGCTCATCGGGAAGCCGCCGCATAGTCATGGTTTGCCAATCGACCAAGTTCAAGTTCCGGTTTCGCCGAATTCGCCGGGTTCCCTGACAGGGACCCAAACCATGCCGCCACGGTTTCTAATTGCCTGCCGGATGGACGCCGGCAGGCTTGCAGCGGCGTATGGCGCGGATCATTTTGCCGGCACAGGGAGCGGAGATATTGTGATGAAAATATAAAAACAATACACTGCCACTGGATGGGCGTTCGACAGACGCCCGCCCGGCATCCGGAACGCCGTTTTATTGTCTCGATCAGAATCAGGAAAGGATCTGCCCATGAAAATCGCAGTGGCCGGTGATAGCGCCGGCATTGTCCTGTCGGAAGTTCTGGCCAAGCATCTGGCCGGCTGCAAAGGGGTCGACGTCACCGACCTGAGCCGCTCGCCTACGGGGGGCAGCGAGTATTACGCCAATATCGCCGAACGGGTGGCCAGAGCCATTCTGGCCGGTGAATACGACCGCGGCATTCTCTGCTGCGGCACGGGAATCGGCGTAGCGATCTCGGCCAACAAAGTGCCCGGCATCCGCGCGGCGCAAACGCACGATACCTATTCCGCCGAACGCGCCGCCAAGAGCAATAACGCGCACATCATTACGCTCGGCGCCCGGGTTGTCGGCGCGGAACTGGCAAAAACCATCGTCAATGCCTGGCTGGCATCCGAATTTGATCCGCAAGGCGCCTCGGCCGACAATGTCAAAGCCATTGACGCACTCGATGAAAAGTACCGCAAGTAACCGTATCGCCCGGAAAGGACTACCATGCGCCGCCTGATTGCCGGAACCGGCTGGAAGCTGAACAACACCGTTGCCGAAACCCGGCGTTACGCCGCAGCAATTTCATCCTGGGCGACAGGCAAGGCGCTGTCGAACATCGATATTTTTGTCCTGCCGCCCTTTACTTCGCTGCACGCCGCACACGCGGCTTTTGCCGGCGTCCCTGTCGCCATCGGCGGGCAGAACATGCATTGGCAGGATGCGGGCGCCTGGACGGGCGAAATTTCCGCGCCGATGCTGGTCGAGGCCGGCTGTCGTTATGTCGAACTGGCGCATTCGGAGCGTTTGCAGTTCTTCGGCGAGACCTACGCCTGCGTCCGGCTGAAAGTCGACAAAGCGCTGGCCGCCGGCTTGACGCCGATCATCTGCCTGGGGGAAACCCAGAAGGAGAAAGCCGCAGGCCGCGCCGACACGGTATTGCAGGAACAACTGCTGACTTCGCTGACCGGACAAGCGAGTGCGCGCATCGCCGATGTCGTGCTCGCTTACGAGCCGCGCTGGGCCATCGGCAGCAGCGAGGCGGCATCGCCCGAATACATTGCCGAACGGCACGCGGCCTTGCGCGAGATTCTGCGCAAATATTACGGCGCGGAAACCGCAGAAAATACGCGCATCATCTACGGCGGCTCGGTAACGCCGAAAAACGGCAAAGCCATCCTGGAAATCATTGATGTCGACGGTCTGTTCGTCGGCCGCGCCGCCTGGAAACCGGAAGGTTTTATCCGCATCATCGAGCTGGTCCGGCAAGCCGCGCATCACCGGGAAGCGCTGGCTGATCGCCTGGCGCGTGAAAAGGAAGCTGCGGAAGCTTTACAAAACTCCATCCCATTGCTCGTCCCACCTACCCAACGGAGGCATTCCATGACCTGCATTTATGACGACCCCGAAGTTTTTGCAACGACCGCGTTGGCCGGTTTCGCTTCTGCCAATTCCAGGCAAGTCCGCCTGATCACTGGCGGCGTCGTGCGGGCAACGGCAACGCCGCAAGGCAAGGTGGCGCTGGTGGTCGGCGGCGGTTCCGGCCATTATCCGGCGTTCGCCGGTTTTGTCGGGCCGGGGATGGCCGACGCCGCCGTGGCAGGCGATATTTTCGCCTCTCCGTCAGCGCATAGTGTGGCGCACGTGAGCCGCATGGCCAACCGCGGCGGCGGCATCCTGCTCGGCTTTGGCAAGTACGCAGGCGACATGATGAATTTTGGCCTGGCGGCCGAGCGCCTCCAGTCCGAAGGTATCGACGTGCGCATTATGGCCGTCACCGATGACGTCGCCAGCGGCCCGGCGGACAAACCGGAGCTGCGGCGCGGCGTGGCCGGCGATCTGGTCGTCTTCAAAATCGCCGGCGCAGCGGCCGAAGCGGGGCTCAATCTCGACGAAGTCGAACGCCTTGCACGCAAAGCTAACGCCAGCACCGTGACCTTTGGCGTCGCCTTTACCGGCTGTACGCTGCCCGGCGCCGAGCAGCCCTTATTCACCGTACCGCCCAAGCGAATGGGCGTCGGCCTGGGTATCCACGGCGAACCGGGGATCAGCGAAGAAGACATCTTGCCGGCCAAGGCGCTGGCGGAAAAACTGGTCAGCCGTCTGGTGGCAGAAAAACCCGCCACCGCGAGCGGCCGCGTCGCCGTCATCCTGAATGGCCTGGGCTGCACCAAATATGAGGAACTGTTCGTCCTCTGGGTCAGCGTCGAGGCGGCCCTCAAGAACGCCGGGCTGACCCCCGTCATGCCGGAGGTGGGTGAGTTTGTCACCAGCCTGGACATGGCCGGATGCTCGCTGACGCTGGCCTGGCTTGATGAGGAACTGGAAGAATACTGGTGCGCGCCATCGGACACGCCCGTCCTGCGGCGCGGCAACATTATCCCGACACAGCCGGCAGAACCGCTCTCCGAAACGCCTCCGGAAACCACCCACTTTCCGGAAGCCGCCGCGCCCTCGCATGAAAGCGCCCAATGTGTTGCCAAACTGATTGATGAAATCGCCAATGCCATGCATGAGGCAGAAAACACGCTGGGTAAGATCGACGCACAAGCCGGTGACGGCGACCACGGCATGGGAATGGCACGCGGCTCGGCCGCGGCCGCCGAAGCAGCCGCAAAGGCTGTCGCCGCCGGCGCGGGGCTGGCCAGTACGCTGGCCACCGCCGGCGATGCCTGGGCCGACCGGGCGGGCGGCACATCGGGCGCGTTATGGGGGCTGATGCTGCGAACCTGGAGCACTGCCTTCAGCGACCAGCAAGCACTGGATGCTGCGGCCGTGGTCAAGGGGGCGCAAATGGCACTGGATGCGGTCAAGCGCCTCGGTCGCGCTCAGGTTGGCGACAAGACGCTGGTGGATGCTTTTGAGCCATTTGTCACTTCGTTGGCGACTGAGATCGGCAAAGGCACGACGCTCAAGACGGCCTGGCAAAATGCCGCACAGACAGCAACAGTAGCGGCTGAGGCGACTGCTCAGCTCGCGCCGAAGCTCGGCCGGGCGCGTTCGCACACGCAGAGAAGCCTGGGCCATCCCGACGCAGGGGCCGTATCACTGGCAATATGCGCCTGCATCGTTGGCAAGAATCTCACCTGAACACGGCTTTTCCGCAGTTCAAGGCTTGCCCAAAGGCAAGCCTTTTTTATGCGACAAGGCAAATCTGGGTACTGACTAAATTTCATGCTTTCCCCGGGACGTTTGGCACTAATTGCCAAAATGCCTGCGCAAAGCCACCCATCCAAAAATAATGTGAATGTGCGGCTGCGCCTTGCCGCACAACCCGTACGATCTTCAACGCCCCGTTTTCTCGCCTTGATTTTTAGGATTAACCTCATTCTCTCGCAAAATAATTTCTTACAAGCCGTGCCTTACTCTCCTTTCAGTCTGTAATGGCAGCGCAAACCCTTTTCATGTCGCCAAAATCGGGCATTTACCGGTAGGCTGGGAGCGTGCGTAAATAGTGGGCTTGCAGGCAGGCAAATCTGGGATGCCCGTAAATACTGGGCTAGCGGATAGGCAGGCCGGGAACCCGCGTAAACACTGAGCTGGCGGGCAGCCTTTCCGGAAACGCCCGTTTTACGCGGGCTGCGGGGCAGGCGTTGTTGCGGGTCTCTGCTCGCGGCAGTTATGCTTTGGACGGTGATGCTTCCCCCGCGCGGCCGGCGGTACAACCGGCATCAACGCGCCGAATAGATCGTCTTTGCGCTTTGTTCCTGCGGCCGGCGGTGCGCCAGTGATGTGCGGACGGCTGACTGCGGGAGGGCAAACCCTAGTGGCAAAGCAAGGCTTATTTTTTAGTTCGCGGGAACTTTGCCTTTGCTTTTTTCGCGGCCGCGTTATTGAGCGCTGGTTCGTGGTGATAGCGATAAGGAATGATGAGAAACACTGCTCGTTCTGCGGCAATGTTGTTGCGCTGCCTGATCTGCGTGTTCCGGCGGTAATGCGCGGTTGGCTGGATGGTCGGGCTGGCTGGCCGCAGCGGAACGCAATGACTCGTCGGCCTGGAGCCCGCGTCTTTTGGGCGTTTCAGCCCGGTTGCTTCCGTAGCCCTTGTCAATAGGGCGTTTACCGGCAAGCCAGCCGGAAACCCGCGTAAATAGCGAGATTGAAGACAGGCAGGCCTGAACCCCCCGTAAATAGTGGGCTAGCAGATAGGCAAATCTGGGATGCCCGTAAATACTGGGCTTACCGATAGGCTGGCCGGAAATCCACGTAAACACTGGGCTGGCGGGCAGCCCCTCCGGAAACGCCCGTTTTATGCGGGCTGCGGGGCAGGTGGCTTTGCGTATCTTCGGTCGCGGCGGCTATTCGGACGATGATGCTTCACATCGGCGAGTCGCGCTAATACGCTCCGGTTATTTTTGGAATTAGCCTGAGTGGCTGTTTGGGCAAGATGGCGGTGGATGGATGGTTTCTAGGCTGCATTTATGCTGCTTTGCAAGTTGTGCGGCGGTCTGTTTGCCGTCGCGGTAAGGCTGCCGAAGGGTGTTGGGTCAAGGCGATTTCCTGACAAAAACCGGCGCTGGCGGCTGCCAATTACACTATTGCGGTATTGCTGAAGTCCCGCCAGTCCAGTATTTACGGGCGCTTCAGGCCTGCCTATCCGATCACGGCGCGCCGTTTTTCTTAGAACCTGGCTTGCCGGGCGGGTTTGGCAGAGTGCTGATGACGCGCTTATCGCCGCAGTATGTTTTTTTAATGGGTAGGTTTTTGATCTGTTTTGAGAGGAAGGAAGGGTGTTTTTTTGCCTTCAAAGGTTTTCAACTCTCAGGAGCCTTACAGCGTAAAAGCTACAAAGATTTTCAGCATGAGTTTTGTTCAGTACCTCACCAATATCATATCGCCTGCTGGGTTTTGCCTACGGCAACAGCGAATCTGAGGCGATACGTTTTCACGATGGGAAATGGTGAGAAATGCTGAGAAATGCCTGGACGCTATGGCTCCGCGACACTGCGGGCGCGACCTGTGGGTCTGGGCGGCCGCTGATTACAGCGCTTCTGTTTTAGGGTTGCGCCGCAGTAACTGCGCGACGGTATCCATCGCCGGCATGTCGTGATTGAGGATGGCATCTACGGCCTGCGTAATCGGCATCTCGACCGCCAACCGCTCAGCAAGACGAATAAGCGCCTGCGCGGTATTGACGCCTTCGGCGACATGCCCGAGGTCGGCAAGAATTTCCGGCAGTTTTTTCCCCGCAGCCAGCGCCAGGCCAACGCGCCGGTTACGTGAAAGGTCGCCCGTACAGGTCAGCAGCAGGTCGCCCATGCCGGCCAGCCCCATAAAGGTTTCCGGCTGTCCGCCCAGAGCTATGCCCAAACGGGCGATTTCAGCCAGGCCGCGCGTGATCAGGGCTGCCCGTGCATTGTGGCCGAACCCCAGGCCATCGCAGATGCCGGCAGCAATCGCGATGACATTTTTGACAGCGCCGCCGACTTCCGCGCCGGTCAGGTCGCTATTGGCGTAAATGCGCAAATGCGGACTATGCAGCGCGGCGGCGGTTTGCTGTGCAAAGGCGAAATTGTCGGCGGCAAGCGTCAGCGCGGTCGGTAAGCCGCGCGCAACCTCCTGGGCAAAACTCGGGCCGCTCAGAACGCCATAACGCCCGTCGCCGGAAGCGCCCGTCCCCGCCAGTTCCTCATTAACAATCTGATGGGGAAGGCAGGCGGTTTCCGATTCCAGCCCTTTACAGACCCAGAGCAGCGGCCCGGCGTAATGGAGATCGCGCAGACGGCGCAAGAGCGGCCGTAAGCCGGCAAGCGGCGCGGCCAATATCAGCAGATCGGTCTTAGCAATTGCGGCCGAGAAATCCGCCTCGATATTGAGCTCCTCGGGTAAGCGGCAGCCGGGAAGGTAGCGTTGATTTTCCCGGATCGTTGCCAGTCTGTGCGCAGCATGGGCATCCCGCGCCCACAAGGTGGCGTGATGTCTGGCGCAGAAGGTGATGGCGAGCGCCGTCCCCCAGGCGCCCGCACCCGCAACCGTCAGGCGCAAAGCCTAGACGCCCCAGATCTGGTTCGTGCGCACGTAACCGGACTGGCCGTCACGATGACGCACCTTGATCCAACCGCCCGGCGCAGTCTCCTGGTAGTCGAGCTAGACTTTTTGCTCGGCAGAAAACACCAGCGGCGCGCTCGCGTCGGGACGCTCGCGGATTTCGGCGTGCGCAGCCGTCACGATGACGGTACGCCGACCCGACAGATGTTTTTTCTCGATCCAGGCCAAACCGCCGTCCGCATCGCGCACTTTGACCCACGCTTCGAGGTTGACAACTTGTTCGACGGGCGTGCCGCGCCTGATGACGAATAGCTTCTTGCCGCGCTGCGAGGGTGCGTCATACAGGATGGCCGCCGTATCGACCGTTCGGAAATCGGCGGCAAAAGCGGGCAAGGCAAGGGGCAGCGCACAACATACGGCCAACAGCAGCGGTATACGTTTCATCACAGGTTTCATCGCCGTTCTTTCATCAAATGCCAGCTATTGAGTTGAGAACTCTCTCGCCACTCCGCCAGACGCCAGAAAAATCAAGGTTTCGGATCCGCCGCGCCATTGGCGGCTTTTTGCGCCTGTTCCTGCTGCTGCGCGGCATAGAGCGCCTCGAAATTGACGGGCTGAAGAATGACCGGCGCGAAACCGGCGCGCGCAACCGTATCGGAAATCACTTCTCGTGCGTAAGGGAACAGGATATTCGGGCAAGCGATCGAGAGCAACGGTTCGAGATTTTCTTCCGGGACGTTGCGGATAAGAAAAATGCCCGACTGGCTGATTTCCACGAGAAATACGGTTTTTTCGCCGATTTTGGCCGTCACCGTCACGGTGAGCGTACTCTCAAAATTCTCGTCGGACAGGCGCTGCGCTTTGGTTTGCAATTGCAGCGCAACTTCAGGCGCCTGATTTTCAAGGAAAATGGCCGGCGCGTTTGGCGCCTCCACCGAAAGATCCTTGATATACAGTTTTTCAATGGCAAATGCCGGGGTTTCTTGTGCTGCGGGTTCTTGTTCCGTACTCATGATGAAGGCTTCCAGTCAGATGGGAAAATAGTGCGTATTGCGCAAATACGCCAAAAGTCGCCGAGGCAGGCAGATGCTCAGGCCGGTGATTCCCCGGCAAGCAGCGGCGTCAGCTTGCCGGCCTGATCCAGCGCGGCAAGATCGTCGAAACCGCCTACATGGGTATCGCCGATAAAAATCTGCGGCACGGTACGCCGCGAAGTGCGCGCCATCATTTCATCCCGCCGCGCCGGGTCCAGATCGATGCGTATTTTCTCGATTTCGGTCACGCCGCGCGCGCGCAGGAGTTGTTCGGCGCGCATGCAATAGGGACATACTCCCGTCGAATACATGACAACCTGAGGGGTGCTCATTTTTTGCTTCCTTTCTTGAGTGGCATGCCGGCGCTGCGCCAGGCCGCAACGCCGCCTTCCAGAACGTAAACTCGCGAAAAGCCCAGCCCTGTGAGCTTCTTGCCTGCTTCGGTCGAACGACTACCCGACTGGCAGACCAAAATCACTGGCGCATCCTTGCGTTTTTCCAGATCGCCAAGACGTTGTTCGAGCTGCCCGAGGGGAATACTACGCGCCTGCGGTAAATGGCCTTCGACGTATTCCGACGTTTCGCGGACATCGACGATCGCCGCATCCTCACGGTTGATCAGTTGTGTCGCACGCGCCGCATCGATCATGTACTTGGCGTCGGGGCGGCGAAACGTCAAAAATAAAAAGAGGCTGCCGCTGATGGCCGCCATTGCGACGTATAAGATATTCTGCTGAATAAATTCCAAATCCACTCCCTATCCACTCCCTAAATTCTTGTTCGCCGAATAGGCACTGAAAGCACGGGATGCAGGCTAAGGCCGAAAACACTTCCCGCCGTAGGCGCGTTCCATCCTACCAATCAAGACAAAAAACATAGACAGAACGCACCGGCCCAGAGGCAAAATTTTCAGTCGGCGCAAACGCCCTGTTTGCGAAAAGCGTTGCGTCAACGTTCGTTCAAAAAGGCAGTCCATTATAAAATATTTCCTGTATTTCCTGTTTATGAGGCTGTCTCCCTCTACGCCCTTTATCCGCATCATGCGCTTACTTCGCCTGACTTCCGTGGCATTGCCCGGCATGTTTCCCGCCGCAGGGCGTGCGTTGCCTGTTTTTCGCACTGCATACGGCGGCGTGGCGTGCTTGTTGTTGATAATTGCGGTTGTATTGCAGACCTCCGTACCCGCTTTTGCCAAGGCGGACAATAGCGCCAGAAAACCTGGAAAAAAAGTCATTACGACAAAGACGGTCGCCACAAAATCCGGCGTTAAAGCGAACACCCGGGAAATAAAACCCGCGCGAAAATCCTCGCCGGCAAAGGCCGTCTTTTCAACGCAGCAGGAAGTCTCCAGAAAACAGGGAAATTTACGTGAGCTACGCGGGCAACTGGAAGCGCTGCGCAAGGAAGTAGCACATACCGAGGACAAGCATGCCAGCGCGACCGACCAGTTGAAAAGCATCGAGAAAGAGATTTCCTCTAGCGAACGGGATCTGAGAACCCTGTCACTGCAACGCAGTAAATTGCAGGCAACGCTGAAAGCGCTTAACCAGCAGGAACGCGATCTGGAAAGCCAGTTATCGGCCCAGCAAACGCAACTGGAGCAACTCGTCTACCGCCAGTATCTGCAAGGCCGTCCGGATGCGCTGCAAACCCTGCTTAATGGGGACGATTTGAATCAGTCGATGCGTGATCTGTACTACCTGTCAGCCGTCGGGCAAGCGCGCCGCGAAATGGTGGCGGATATCGAAACGACGCTGAAGCGCAAACGCGATGTAGCCGAGACGACGCAGGCGCGCGCCAACGATCTGACCGCCGTTGAAAACCGGCATAAACAGCAGCGTGACAAACTTGTCGTCCAGCATGCACAACGCAAAATCGTTCTGGGTAAAATGGAAACGCAGCTTGCCGAACAACGGCGGAAAATCGGGAATCTCGAACGCGACGAGAAGCAGCTATCGCAATTAGTCGATCAGCTGAATCGGGCAATCGCCGCCCAGGAAGCGGCCGCCCGCCGTGAAGCGGCGCGTCAGGCGGCCACCCGGCGCGAGGCGGCTCGGCAGGAAGAAGCACGGCGGATACAGAGGTTACGCCGTCCGGCGGGTACGCCGCCGGCCGAAGACAACGCGCCCGCTCCGGCGCCAGAAACCCGCGTCGCACAGGCGCCGGCGCCGATGCCCGCAGGCAACCTCACGCAAATGCGCGGACGGATGCGTCTGCCCGTACGCGGCACCGTCACCAACCGTTTCGGCGCCGCGCGGCCGGAAGGCGGCACGTGGAAAGGCGTATTCATCCGCGCCGCCACAGGCAGCGATGTCAAAGCCATCGCCGGCGGGCGGGTTGTCTTTGCCGACTGGATGCGCGGTTTTGGCAATCTGCTGATCATTGACCACGGCAGGGGCTACCTGTCGATTTACGGCAATAATGACACCTTGTTCAAACAGACCGGCGATACATTGCACAGCGGTGATGTCATTGCATCGGCAGGAAGCAGCGGTGGCAACGCGGAATCCGGTTTATACTTTGAAATACGTCATCAGGGAAAACCGATTGACCCCTTGAAGTGGGTCAGCCTGTAATGACTTCGTTCTGGAGCAAAATTGATGGATAAATTGAAACACGCCGGTCTGGTCTGTGCAGGAATGCTGGGCGGCATCCTGATTAGCCTGCAATTGCCGGCGCTGGCCGAAAAAGAAGATGTGCGCAATCGTTTGCCGATCGAAGATCTGCGCATTTTTGCCGAAGTATTCAATGCCATCAAGCAAGGCTATGTCGAAGAAGTCGATGACAAGAAACTGATTACGCACGCCATTAGCGGCATGCTGGGGAACCTTGACCCGCACTCGTCCTATCTTGACGCCGACGCCTACAAGGAACTGCAGGTCGGGACGCAAGGGGAATTCGGCGGCCTCGGCATTGAAGTCGGCATGGAAGACGGCCTGGTCAAGGTTATCTCGCCTATTGAGGATACGCCGGCTGATCGCGCCGGTATCAAGACGGGCGATCTGATCTTCAAGATCGATAATACCCTGGTCAAGGGGCTAACGCTTTCCGACGCCGTCAAACGCATGCGCGGCAAGCCGAAAACCCGGATCAAGCTGTCGATCATGCGTAGAGGCGAGCTCAAGCCCATTGAGCTAACGCTGACGCGCGAGATCATCAAGGTGCGAAGCGTTAAATCCAAGCTCGTTGAAAAGGGCTACGGCTATCTGCGCATCACCTCGTTCCAGGAAAGCACCGGCGCGACCGTTGCAAAACATCTGAACGACCTGTACAAAGACGGCGCGCTCAAAGGTCTGGTGCTCGACTTGCGCAACGATCCGGGCGGGCTGCTCAACTCCGCAGTCGGCGTTGCCGCGGCATTCCTGCCGCCGAAATCACTCGTCACTTCGACCGATGGCCGCGCGCCGGATGCCAAGCACAAATTCTTTGCCACGCCAGAGGATTACCTGCGCGGCACGCGTGATGACTATCTAAGAAATCTGCCGCCCGAGGTACGCAAAGTGCCGATCGTCGTGCTGATCAACGGTGGGTCGGCTTCTGCTTCCGAAATTGTCGCCGGTGCGCTACAGGATCACAAGCGTGCAATCGTTATGGGCACGACCAGTTTTGGCAAAGGTTCCGTACAAACCGTATTGCCGCTGCCCAGCAATACGGCGATTAAGCTGACAACGGCGCGTTACTTCACGCCATCGGGACGCTCGATTCAGGCCAAAGGCATCGAGCCGGACATCGTTGTCGAGGAAAGCCCCAATGGAAATTCGAGTTCCTCCATGCGTTTGCGCGAGGCCGATCTGGAACACCATCTGGCCAACGGCACGGAAGAAAAAGCACAAACGCCGGCTTCAGACAAATCACTGCAGAATAAAACGTCGGAAAAAACCAAGTCTCCTTCACCGAAGAACGACAAGGATGACAACAACCGCTCCGACGATCAGGATGATGCGCCGATCACGACGCGGGAACTGGCTTCGAAGAAAGATTACCAGTTCATGCAGGCGCTCAATTTGCTCAAGGGCTTACAAATTATTCAGCCGAGATAAAAAAGCGGCCGTTCCGCTGATCGTACCTGCGGAAAACGCCGGTAAATTCGAGGCTGCTGAGACAAGGCGGGAGAGGAGATAGGCCGATCTGATCTATGCCTGCATAGCGCGTCAAGGTCAATGGCTGGGCGGCTCGTCGCTCGCCCGAAAGTGCGTGATTGGTGGGTAATGTCTGCTTGGCTGCTCGCCTTGCTATCTGTGTCGAAAGTTTTTACGCCGTTTGCGCAGCGCCTTCAGGCATCTTTCGTTTCAGCCAAAACGCGCCAGCAGGCGTAGGTCTTCGCCGATTTGCCGCCATTCACGGACAGCAAGCACTTTCTTTGCCCCCAACGATGCAAGCGCAGGCAGGTCAAACAGGCCGCGGGCACAATTTCCAATCAGGCAAGGCGCCAGATAAAGCAGCAGTTCATCGACCAGACCGCGGCCCAGCAGCGCGCCATTGAGCGTGCTTCCCGCTTCGACATGCAACTCATTGATGCCGCGTCGTCCAAGTTCAAGCGTCAATGCGCTCAGGTCGACCCGCCCGCTCCGCTCGGGGAGAACAAGCACTTCCGCGCCACAGCCGCGTAATCTGTCGATGCGTTCGGCTGCCCCCGTAGCGGTGACGATCAGCACGGCATTTCCGTCAAACAGGCGCGCTTGCGGCGAGAGTTCGAGCCGGCTGTCAACAACAATCTTCAAAGGCTGGCGGGGCGTATCGATACCGCGTACGGTCAATTGCGGGTCGTCACAGCGAACGGTGCCGATGCCCGTCAGAATGGCGCAGGCGCGCGCGCGCCAACGGTGTCCATCCTGACGCGCGGCATTCCCCGTAATCCATTGACTCTGACCATCATTCAATGCGGTTTTTCCATCAAGACTGGCGGCGGCTTTCAGCCGCACCCAGGGCCGACCGCGCGCCATACGGCTGACGAAACCGATATTGAGTTCTCGCGCCTCCTCTTCCAGCAGGCCGCAGACGGTCGTGATCCCCGCAGCCTCCAGCCGGGCCAGCCCGCGCCCGGATACCAGCGGATTGGGATCCGCCATGGCGACGACGGCGCGTCGAATACCGGCGGCAATCAATGCCTCGGCGCAAGGCGGCGTACGCCCGTAATGGCTACAGGGTTCCAGCGTTACATAGGCAGTTGCACCGTATGCCGCATCGCCCGCAGCCTGCAAGGCGCGGATTTCCGCGTGCGCTTCGCCAGCCTTTTCGTGCCAGCTTTCGCCAACGATTTCACCGTGATTGACAATGACGCAGCCGACGCGCGGATTGGGCGTCGTCGTTAACAGCCCGCGTTCAGCCAGACGCAGGGCGCGCGCCATGAAGCGATGATCTTCGGAAGTGAACATGCCGGAATAGGAAACTAGGGATAACGACAATACGGGAAGGCGACTGCGCTGCGCGACTACGACGCTGCGCACTATGGCGATACCTCGCGGATAATGTCGGTAAATTCATCCACGTCTTCAAAATTCCGATAGACCGAGGCGAAACGGACGTAGGCGACTTTATCGAGCTTTTTAAGTTCACGCATAACCAATTCGCCAATCTTCTCCGAGACGACTTCGCGTTCACCCAACGCCAGCAATTTTTCCTCGATGCGAACGATTGCCGCGTCGACAGCCTCCACCGTCACCGGGCGTTTACGCAATGCCAGCCAAAGGCTGGCGGAGAGTTTCTCGCGATCGTAATCGACACGCGAGCCATTGCGCTTGACGACTTGCGGCAAGCGGATTTCAGCACGCTCATAGGTCGAAAAACGTTTGTCGCAACGCAGGCAACGACGACGGCGTCGAATGATGTCACCGTCGTCATTAATGCGGGTATCAGCAACCGCCGTCTCGGCAGCTCCGCAGAATGGGCATTTCATGAGAAGTCAGCGAAAGGGGAAAGAACGGGGCACCTCAACGGGTGAATCGATCATGCTGAATTTTTTACGCAGTGATCCGCATAGCAATCCGGCATGATCAGACCATTTACACAGATCACAACGGATCAGTCACCATAGACCGGGAATTTCGCACACAAGGCGGCCACCTGCTGGCGTACCCGTGCCAACACCGCCTCATCGGTAGGCGCTTCCAGTACATCTGCAATCAGATAGGCCACCATTTTTGCCTCGGCCTCGGTAAAACCACGCGTTGTCATAGCGGGCGAACCGATACGAATGCCCGACGTCACCATCGGTTTCTGCGGATCGTTCGGGATCGAGTTTTTATTAACCGTGATGTGCGCCTTGCCCAAGGCCGCCTCAGCATCTTTACCCGTAATGTTCTTAGCACGCAGATCGAGCAGGAAAACATGGGATTCCGTACGCCCGGAAACGACGCGCAAACCGCGCTCCTCGACCAATACGCGTACCATCGCGCGGGCGTTGGCGAGCACCTGCTCCTGATATTTAACGAATTCTGGCGAAGCGGCCTCTTTGAAAGACACCGCTTTGGCAGCAACGACATGCATGAGCGGCCCGCCTTGCAGGCCCGGAAACACGGCCGAATTGATGGCCTTTTCGTGCTCGGCTTTCATTAAGATGACGCCGCCGCGCGGGCCGCGCAGCGTCTTATGCGTCGTCGAGGTCACCACATCGGCGAACGGCACCGGATTAGGGTAACAGCCCGCTGCAATCAGACCGGCATAATGCGCCATATCTACCCAGAAAATCGCGCCGATTTCCTTAGCAATGGCGGCAAAACGGGCAAAATCGATACGCAGCGAATACGCCGACGCGCCGGCAATGATGATGCGCGGTTTATGCTCGCGCGCCAGTGCTTCCATGCGCGGATAATCGATTTCCTCATCGGCGTTGAGGCCGTAGGAAATGGCGTTGAACCACTTGCCGGACATATTGAGCGGCATACCGTGTGTCAGATGCCCGCCTTCAGACAGGCTCATGCCCATCAGCGTATCCCCCGGCTTTGCAAAAGCCATCAGGACGGCCTGGTTGGCCTGCGAGCCGGAATTGGGCTGGACATTGGCGCAATCGGCGCCAAACAGCGCTTTCAGGCGATCGATGGCAATTTGCTCGGCGATGTCGACATATTCACAGCCGCCGTAGTAACGCTTGCCAGGATAGCCTTCAGCATATTTGTTGGTTAATTGTGACCCTTGCGCTTCCATGACAGCCTTGCTGACATAGTTTTCGGAGGCAATCAGCTCAATATGATCTTCCTGCCGCCGGTTTTCAGAGGCGATTGCCTGCCAAAGTTCAGGATCAACTTTTGCCAGAGTGTTTTGCGCTGAGAACATCATTTTCCTCGTGACCTGTTTATGAAAATACGGCTATTTGATGTACTGCAAATGTCCAAATTGTATCATGGACAAAATGGGCATTTTTATTTTGTACGATATAAAACCAGAATAATCAATATATTAGAAACACATTTGCACTTTTAGAATTAAATGCTTAAATGCGGAAAAAAAGTTTCTGTGGGATAATTTTAAAATCATTCAAAAAATGAATCGGGTCATGCGTGACAAACCGGCAACACCCACGCCGGACTGCCTGCCAGGCAGATGCCAAAAGCTCTCTGCGCACCCGTAAAACTCGCTTGTATAACGAATTGCAGGAAGTGATACATCAAGGAATCGCTTGATGTATCGCCTATTTGCCTGCAATCCGTGAACTCATTGTTATTCCATTTATTTCACGGCGCTTATTTTGGCTTTTGCTTTACTCATATCATGAACGCTTTACTCAAATTATCCAGGTGTATCGACGCCTGTACGGAATGTATTGGCAGAGTTGCGGTCTGGTTCGTTCTCATCATCGTACTGTTCAGCTCCCTGAATGCCGTTTTACGCTATCTGTTCAATTTCAGTTCGAATGCGTTTCTCGAAGCACAGTGGTATTTATTTGGACTGATTTTTCTTTCCTGTTCGGGGTACACGCTACTGCGCAACGAACACGTCCGCATCGATCTGATCCTTCACAAACTGCCAAAGCGTGGACAGATTTGGGTCGATATTCTGGGCATCCTGTTTTTCTTGATGCCGATGGCAATCGCCATCATGACGCTCTCCTGGCCGGTATTCGTTAATGCCTTCCTGAGCGATGAAATGTCCAATAGCCCCGGTGGCCTGATTGTCTGGCCGGCGCGCTTGATGATTCCCGTTGGATTTTTCCTGCTCATCCTGCAAGCTATCTCAGAGCTCATCAAGCGCATCGGTTTTTTGAAAGGTTTGTGCCCTGACCCAACGCAAAGAAACGAGGAAGCCAGCGCCGAAGATGAGCTGATTAAAACGATCCGCCTGCGCCAGAATGACGAAACTGCGGCAGGAGACGAAAAATGATGGATTTTGTGATCGCCAATATGGCGCCGATCATCTTCGTTTCGATGATCGTATTTCTACTCTTTGGATTTCCTGTCGCTTTCGCACTGGCAGCCAACGGAATCGTCTTCGGCCTGATCGGCATCGAGCTGGGACTGCTAGGGCCACAGCTTTTTCAAGCGCTGCCCGACCGTATTTACAGCGTAATGACCAATGAAACCATGCTGGCCGTGCCATTTTTTACGTTCATGGGGCTGATCCTCGAACGTTCCGGAATGGCTGAGGATCTGCTCGATACGATTGGTCAGTTATTTGGTCCGATCCGCGGCGGTCTGGCCTATGCCGTAATTTTTGTCGGCGCCCTACTGGCCGCAACGACCGGTGTTGTTGCAGCATCGGTGATCTCGATGGGACTGATCTCGCTGCCGATCATGTTGCACTATGGCTACGACAAGCGTTTGGCATCCGGCGTCATTGCCGCATCGGGAACGCTGGCACAGATTCTTCCGCCCTCGTTGGTACTGATTGTCATGGCCGATCAGCTCGGCAAATCAGTCGGCGACATGTATAGGGGCGCATTCATCCCCGGTTTGGTACTCACCGCATTGTATGTGCTTTACGTCATTCTGATTGCGATTTTTCGCCCCAAATGGGCGCCGGCATTGCCTGCGGAAGCACGTACTTTTCGCGAACCCAATGGCACGATGGGAGGTACATCGCTGATTGTTCTGACTGTCACCGCACTGATCGTCGGTACAGTCTTTGCGAAAACACGCCCGGACAATACGCCGACCGATGAACTGGTGGTCATGTGCATCATGATGGGCGTCAGTGTCCCTTTTCTCATGGCACTCATCAATCGTGCACTGAAACTGGGGCTGCTTTCAGTCATAGCCGAGCGGGTCACTTTTGTGTTGATTCCGCCGCTGGCACTAATTTTCCTGGTGCTCGGCACGATCTATCTCGGCATCGCCACGCCAACCGAAGGGGGTGCCATGGGCGCAACCGGCGCGCTACTAATGGCGCTGCTACGCAAGCGCCTCGATTTAAAGCTGCTCAAACAAGCCATGCAAAGTACGGCAAAGTTGACCACTTTTGCAATCTTTATCCTGATCGGCTCGCGCGTTTTCTCGCTAACTTTTTACGGCGTCGACGGCCATGTCTGGGTCGAGCATCTACTGGTCGATTTACCCGGCGGTAAGTACGGATTTTTAATCACGGTCAATATTCTGGTTTTTTTACTGGCATTCTTCCTCGATTATTTCGAGCTTTCATTCATTATCGTGCCATTGCTCGGGCCAGTTGCCGAAAAACTGGGAATCGACCTGATCTGGTTTGGTGTTCTGTTGGCTATTAACATGCAGACCTCATTCCTGCACCCACCGTTTGGCTTTGCGCTCTTCTTTCTGCGCTCGGTTGCGCCGCCGTCAGTGAAATCCAGCGATATTTACTGGGGAGCTATTCCTTTTGTCTGCATCCAGGTGCTGATGGTGCTGCTCGTCATTGCCATACCGCAGCTGGTAACGCTTGGCCTGGATCACAATCAGGCACAGGTTGATCTTGATTCCGTACAAATGGAAATACCTGATACGCACTACGATGATCCAGAGACCGGCGAGCCGCCCGCGCTTAGCTTACCGGCTGAATAGACAGAGACTCTTGGCACTGCTATCCGCACAATATTCAGTAGATGAAATAAAAACGGGGGCTTCGCCCCCGTTTTACATGCCTTCTATTTCAGATTTAGCTAGTGCTTGCGACTGAGCATGAAGCGAGTGTATTCATTCTCAGCAACGCGATACCAGAAATTCTGATCATCCATGAATTTCTTGTAATCCTCGTAAATCTTCTTGAATCCTGGATTAGATGCCGAAGTCTCCGCGTAATACTCCATCGCAGCTTTATAGCTGGCTTCCATAACGTCTTTTGGAAAAGGCAAAACTTTTGTCCCCGAGGCAAGCAGCTGCTTGATTGCCGCCGGGTTCTTCGCATCATAGCGCGCTCCCATTTCGGTATCCGCATCAGCACACGCCGCCAAGAGAACCGCTTGGTATTCTTTCGGCAATTCAGCCCATTTCTTGAGGTTAACGTACGTAGAAACCTGCGGGCCGCCTTCCCACCATGCCGGGTAATAGTAATACTTGGCAACCTTGTTGAAGCCTAGTTTCAGGTCATCGTAAGGCCCCACCCATTCCACAGCATCAATCGTGCCTTTTTCAAGCGCCGGATAGACATCGCTACCGCCGATCTGCTGCGGTACAACCCCCAGTTTGGATAGAATCGCCCCCGCCAGACCGGCCACGCGCATTTTCAACCCTTTAAAATCAGCGGCATTCTTGATTTCCTTGCGATACCATCCGCCCATTTGCGCACCGGTATTGCCGGTCGGAATAGAGAGAATATTGGATTTGGCAAAAAATTCACCCATCAACTTGGCGCCATTACCCTGACGGTACCAGGCGGAAATCTGACGAGCCGTCATGCCGAACGGGATCGCCGTATCGATGCAATACGTCGGATCCTTGCCGAAATAATAGTAAGAGCAGGTGAAGCCGATTTCGACCGTATTATCCCTAACGGCATCATGTACGCCAGCCGGCGGAACGAGTTCGCCGGCGGCAAACAGCTGGATCTGGAACTTTCCGCCCGTCATGTCTGAAATACGTTTTACGAGGAATTCACCCGTGCCATGCAGCGTATCCAGACTCTTGGGAAAGCTCGAAGCCATACGCCACTTGATTGTCGGTAAATTCTGCGCTAGCGCAGGCGTCGCCACGGTGCCGGCAGCAAGGCCCAGCCCAGCGGTTTTCAGAAAAGAACGTCTTTCCATAATTTTCTCCAGATATTGAGAACAACGGTCGTGCCAATAAAAAATCCATACGGCGCCAACACTGTAAGGATTATAGCCAAACACAAAAGGGGGCATTGCATTTTATTTATGATATCGAGCCATATTCTGCCTACTTACGTTACAAATCTTTCGAACTGCGCTAAGTGAGCAATCATGCGCAATATCTTCTGAACTTTTATCGCACAAAAAAATGTCCCGTATCTTTTTTGGAGATACGGGACAAGGCATCGCCGCCCCTAGCGGAAACCATAAAATATTATGAGACTACCCGCCCCACATTCAGTTTATGTATCTCCCATGGCGCTTCATCACGCTGCCACTTTGTATTTCGCTCAGTTAGCGTCCCCCAGCGCCGTGAATCCCGGAACCTGAGTCGCGCGTGTTTTGTAGCGATTTCTTTTCGGCGCCCGTACTTTTCCGTTTTCTTGATTTGCCTGCTACATCCTTAGTGGATGCTTTGGCTGTAGAAGAATAGCGGGAACCCGTTTGTGACGTTTCTTCCGTCGCCGCATCTTCCAATTCAGGATTAAATTTTTTCAGCCATGCTTCTTCGCTGTTTTCTTCGGGTGCGTGCAGATTCTCCAAAGCGCTTGCGCGTGCGCGCCGCTCCGTTTCCGCCTGTTCATCAGAATCAATTACCGCCGGCACCCAAGGGACAAGCACTTCATCGGCGGCCATCAACAGTGGGGCCTGCAACAGTGCCCCCAAAAAAACGCTCAACGCTATCCAGTATTGTTTACGCATAATAAGCATCACCTCTCACTGAGCTTTTCATTCAGA
Organism: uncultured Propionivibrio sp.; assembly: GCA_938040985.1. Taxonomy (GTDB): domain Bacteria; phylum Pseudomonadota; class Gammaproteobacteria; order Burkholderiales; family Rhodocyclaceae; genus Propionivibrio. The sequence continues at coordinate 53,020 of CALHZD010000095.1, read as the reverse complement.
CCCTGAGGGGGTCGCTACGCTCGCTGTTTCCTGGGCATTTACAGCAGCATCGTTCTTCTTTTCCGGGCACACGACATCGCTTGGCAAAACCGAGAGCAGTTCGGCAACGCCCCGCTCGACCATTTCCTGAATGACGTAGTGTTTGGGGTCATCCACGGACACGGATACGTCCAAGCCGTACTGCTTAGCGCTGATCAGGCGGAAATAGCTGCCACTAGTCTTGATCTTGTAAACCTTGTTGGAAAGCAGCACGCTGCCGCGCTTGCCCAGCGCGCTGTTGCTGAGAATCTCGCCGTCGTTAGCGTTGATCAGGCGCAGGTGCAGGCCGACGGAAATAGTTTCAACCATACGCTTGCCGGAAAACGCATCAATATCCACCCCAATTTCCGGCGAGACCGTTTCCGTCCCCTCGTCATACTGGACGAGCGCGCCGGAAATGCTGATCTGGCTGGGGAAGAGGATGCCATAGGGCAGTGGGGCGATCTTGTTGGAGATCGGGACGATGTTGTCTTTCAGCCCCTTGGCGAGAAAGACGTAGCGGTCGCTGAGCAGGTTGACGCGCGATTCGGTGATGTCGCCAAAGGGCGTATCGACGATGTGCAGGCCCTTCACATAGGAAAGGGCGTTCAGCACCATTTCCGAAATCGCCGTCGATCCGTTGGGAAAAACCTTGGCCGTCTTGTCGTAAATGGGCGCGACGCTGACTCTTAAGGACAGGTCGTTGAGCAGTTTGCCCTTACCGATGCAGCGCAGGTGATCCGTGAAGTAGGTTTCGTTGTCGGCTAGCGTTTTTGAACGCAGCTCGGCGATGCCGCGAATCTTCTCCTTGCTGGCATCACTGTAATCGTCAGCGCGCGGCGTTTTCAGGTCAACGGTGGCGCAGCCGCCCAGCAACAGAGCAGCTGCAAGCGGCAATAAACGTGGGTGTCTGGTTTTCATAAAATCGATTCTTATTGTTGAAAGGCGCCCCTGAAGGCCCGGTTAGTCAGTTCGCTTGCGGCAGTTTGCGGTAATCCGGCCGTGTGCGCTGCGTCGCCGTCACAGGCGAAACGCTGGAGGCCGAAGCGGCCGCCGCCGTGCGCTGCGTACCATAGCGCGTGTTATGGGTGGCGGCGACCTTGCGGTAATCCGGGCGCGCGCCCTGCACCGATGAAATATTCGTCCGCCCCACTGCGGCTGTCGAAACGGACTGCGTCTGGTCGTAACGCCCGCCCTTGCTGCACACCAGCCCGGCGCAGCCATCGCGTTCCTCGCTGACGCTGCTCACATTGGCGTTGTGCGCCACGACACGGACATTCCTCATGACTACCTTGGACTTCGAGAGGCTATTGTCGACCGCGACAAGGCCGGCCGTGCCCTTGTGCGTGTCGTTCAGATCCGAAATCGTCTGGTTGTTGCTAATGATCTTAACGTTGCGCAGAATGACCTTTTTCCGGGTATCCGCATCGACTTTGACGACCGGCTGATCATTTCCGCTGGAAACAAAAGTCGCGCCATCAATGATGACGCTATCCGCCGTTTCGGTCACTTTGCCAGAAACCATTCCGTTCTGGTTTAAAACCTGCTGCCGATTGGCCGATGACGCATCGCCCGCAATATCACCGGCCATTGCTCGCGAAGGCGCCATGAGCGCACATAAAAATGCCAAAAGGAACCCTAAGGAAAACGACAGAAAGAAAGCTTCCATGCGCGTCCACTGCCCTTCTTGTAGGGCATAAACTTTTCGACTCAATTCTCGACGATTCATTGCGCCTCCTTTCAATGTTTTCATTCCGCATTCTATCTAATCGACAATAAAACCTCGCAACCCGCTAGCAAGCCACCAACTCGTATCTGACTCTTAGATACGCCATGGCGTCTAATAATTCATTGTCTTCACTGCCCGGTCGTAATCACCACCTGCCCGGCGTTCGCCGTCGTGCCACGCCCGGAAGCGTGCGATTCGATCCGCGTCACGCCGTTTTTTTGCCCGCTGCGCTCAAGCACCACGGCAACCGCGTCGCCATTACGCTGGATACGGTACACATCCCCGGAAGCCGGCGAGATGTAACGCTCAACGGATGGATCGACTTCAACGCCATCGATGAACACACGGGAACCCACGACGGAAGCGCCCTGCTTGGCAACACTGTCGGCGCGCCCAGCCACATGGGCCGCCCCAGCCGCATAGGCAGCCACCTCAAGCCCGCCGCCCAACATCAGCAGGCACGTCAGAAAACCCGACAACGAGCGGCGTGCATTCTTTGGTTCATGAAACATGCGTTATCTCCGGCAAGGAATCGTTATCCATACTGATCGGTTAATCGCTCGCGCCCATTGGCCGCCTTGACCGCATTTGCATCCGGCCAGACGGCCAACGGGCGTCGAGCGTCATGCCGCTGGCCGGACGAATACGGTCAGACTTACGACAAGGCGCAGCTTATTGCGAACGAACCACCGCCAGACCGGCGTTAGACGTTGCGCCATCTCGAGCCGTCGAACTGATATTTGCCGTACCGGTATTGACGCCCACTGCGGCATTGATGCTCTTTCCGCCACGTGCTTTGGCATCGACCACGCCTAAACCCGCATTGGAAACCGATCCACCACCCGAGGCTTGCGACGTGATCGTTGTCTCCTTGGTATTAACGCCAACGGCAACATTTCCTTGTATCGAGGCCACGCTGGAAATCGCGCCGGCCGTATCGCCGATGTCGCCCGCGTAAGCGCCCATTGCAAACGAAGAAAAAATACCGGCCAGCGCGAGTTTTTTGAGAAGGCTCATTCTGATTCTCCTTTCCTTATATCCGGCGGAAAACATGTCGGGAAAATTCCCAAGTACCATCTGCCGGAAGTCTCTCCCGCCTATTCACGGGATAACCATGAAACGCGAGGCCAGAAATCAGCACCATCAGAAAACCGGCTTCACGCACGAAACGGCTTTTGCCGAAGGAGTTAAAGCACACTCCGTGCCATAAATAATTTTATTTTTATATTCAATTTGTTATATAACCTATCCTGGTTTTCCAAGTCTTTAGGCGTCGCCTGTGAACGACACACTTGAGGGAATGCGCACAAATTTCCCGTGTTTCAGCCCATTGATACTGTCGTTCCATGGCGACACTCGCCGCCAGCCCGCGTCTGTATTGGGATTGCGCCATTCTTCCCGCGTTACGCGGCTGCCGCGTCGCCAGTCGCCCGCCGCTTGCATCAGCGCTGTCAGCCGGCCTGAAGCTTATTTTGAGCCAGAGCGCACACGCCGACGGCATACCCGATGCCGCCGGCGCCATGACGTCTAGGGCACGGATCAAACTGCTGGATAACGTCCGGACAGCAGACTGCCCGCATGCGGCACAACAGTTTTCAGCCCCAGTTTGGCCAACATCTGGTAAGTCGTGCAGACGGCGCTCGAGACCACCGGCAGACCGCTCGCCGCTTCAATCAAGGGAATCGAAGCCAGCGACGGCATCTGTACACAGGCCGACGCCACAATGGCATCGACGTTGGCAAGATTGAGCTTGCGCCAGAGTTCGGCCGGCGCACGCGGGTCGCGCGCGCCGACTTCGAGATTGTCATGAATTTCGAGCGAAAAACTATCGACAACCTCAATGCCTTCATTTTCGATGTAGTCAATGACCAGTTGCGTCAACGGCTTCATGTAAGGCGCCAGAAGCGAGATCTTTTTCGCACCGAGGACTTTCAGACCTTCCACTAGGGCACCGGCGCTGGTCACAACGGGCGCCGGACCCCCATTATCGGCCGTGCGCTGATGCAGGCGCGCTTCGGAAACGCGATGATAGCCCTTGCCCATGCTCATGATCGCTACCAGGCAGGCGTAGCCGAGGACATCGACGCGCGCATCGGACAGCTCAATGGCACAACGGTCAGAGTCGTTATCCATCGCCGCCAGTTCTTCCTTCGTCACATTCTTCATGCGCATACGGCTTGAGTGGAAGGTAAAACGTTCCGGCTCAACGGTTTCACGCGCCCGCAGCATGGCAGGGATTTCCGTCTCCATCGTCGTATTGGAACTGGGAACAATCTGGCCGATTCGATAATGTATTTTCTTCATGGCAACTCTCCTGGGGGTAAATGAATAATAGATGTGTCACCGGATACACCGACTGTTTATGCCAGCCCAGGCGGCTCAATGCAAGGGCAAAGGCTAACTGCCAGTACTACCTGATGGATGCGCCATCCATTTTTTGCCGAGCATACGGAATATTCCCGCTTGTTACGCCAATGTTCCACAATGTTTTAACCTGATTGGCCAGCGCCTGCCAGAGACCGACAGGCTTGAGCCTCTGCGCACAATGCCTTGACGCCATGTCAACGAATCGACGCCCCAGACCCGTTTGGTCTTCCACTCGATCCGGCAACAGCTTCAGCCAAGGATTCCGTAAATAAAAAGCAATGATGATCAACGTTTTGCATGACGTCCCTGGGCAATGCTCGTTCAGACGGAGCAGCTTTTTGCTGATCAGATGCGCGCCCTAAATGGCGAAGCGCATCGAATGGTGCGGGAAATGCCGTCAGCTCCGCCCAAATCCACGACGGTGACGCCAATCTCAGGCGCCAGCGCGCAGTGCCAGCGGGCGATGCTGCGAAGGGTCATCCGGTAGCCGTATAGCGCAGACCGTTGCCCATCGACAATGCCGCGCCCGTCCCCGGTAAAACGGCGAATGCAGCTGAGGCGGTCAAAAAAGCCAGCCAAAGATTCGCTGCCATAAATGAAAATGCCGACCGATGGAAAACCAATCAGCGGATACCTGCAATCGCTATTCCAGCAGCCGGGCTAGGGAAACCCGCTCTTAAGTTTTTTCCTACGCTTGCCGCCGTGCCTGTTCTTGTTCTTGTTCCTTTTCCATTCTGCGCTGTTGCCTCTTTTTTCTATGGCTGATGAACCACATTCCATTGATATGCAGGCCAATGGCTATCGCAATTAATGAATCCCTATCATTGCGCCCAATGCCCCACCTTCCCCGCCTCCCAAAAACAGAAAAAAGTCACCTATCGGGTGGATTAGCATCATGAGAAGAATCCCGAGCAGGCAGGCGAAGATATTCCACGGCAAACTCAGAACAAGGGCGATAAAGAAAAGCGCCAAAAACGCCCCCGGGGAAAATAACCTGCCGGCAAAAGCAAGGAAACAAATACCGATCCAGACTCCGCTCCAGTAAAAGCCATAAAAAAATTTTTTCATTGCCAAGTCCCCGCGTAACAAGGCGTCCTGCGGCGCCTTTTTCTATCTTTGACGGTTAACGCCGCCGCAACTGGCCGAGATCGCGCACCGCGCCGCGCGATGCAGAAGCCGCCATCAGGCCATACGCCTGCAAAGCCGTGGAGACGACGCGCTGACGGGAGACCGGCTTCCAGGCCTTGTCGCCCTTAGCCTCCATCGCCGCACGGCGCCGGGTCAGTTCCGCGTCAGAAACGGCAAGCCGGATGCTGCGGTTGGGAATGTCAATTTCGATGACATCGCCCTCTTCAACCAAGCCGATCGCCCCGCCCTCGGCGGCTTCCGGCGAAACGTGACCGATCGACAGCCCCGACGAACCGCCGGAAAAGCGGCCATCGGTGATCAGCGCGCATTCTTTGCCGAGATGGCGCGACTTGAGGTAGGAGGTGGGATAAAGCATTTCCTGGCAGCCCGGCCCGCCTTTCGGCCCTTCGTAGCGGATCAGCACCACGTCGCCGGCGACGATCTGGTCGCCGAGAATGCCGTTGACCGCCTCTTCCTGGCTCTCAAAAACGCGCACCCTGCCGGTAAATTTGAGGATGCTGGCGTCGACGCCCGCCGTTTTAACGATGCAGCCATCCTCGGCAATGTTGCCGAACAACACGGCCAGGCCGCCGTCCTGACTGTAGGCATGCTCGCGGTCGCGGATGCAGCCGGCCTGGCGATCGAGGTCAAGCGCCGTATAACGCTTATCCTGCGAGAAGGCTTCACCGCTCGGCCTATTGCCCGGCGCGGCAAGGTACATCTGCCGCACGGCAGGATCGTCCGAGCGGCGAATGTCCCAATGGTCGATCGCTTCGCCCAGCGTCGGCGCGTGGATCGTCGCGGACAGGCGATGAATCAGCCCAAGGCGATCGAGCTCGCCCAGAATACCGAAAATGCCGCCCGCCCGATGGCAATCCTCAATGTGATAGATCTCGGTCGAGGGCGCCAGTTTGCACAGATGCGGCACCTTACGCGAGATGCGGTCGATATCGGCCATGGTGAAATCGACCTGGGCTTCGTGCGCAATCGCCAGCAGATGCAAGACGGTATTGGTCGAACCGCCCATCGCCACATCGAGCGACATGGCGTTTTCGAACGCACCGAATGAGGCGATGCCGCGCGGCAGTACAGAAGCATCGTCCTGCTCATAATAGCGGCGGCACAGATCGATGATATGGCGTCCGGCGCGCAGAAACAGCGCCTTGCGGTCGGCGTGCGTCGCCAGCAACGTGCCGTTGCCCGGAAAGGACAGCCCCAAAACTTCCGTCAGGCAGTTCATCGAATTGGCCGTAAACATGCCGGAGCAGGAACCGCAGGTGGGGCAGGCCAGACGTTCGATCTTGGCGACATCTGCGTCGGAAATCGTTTTATCGGCTGCTTTAATCATGGCGTCAATCAGATCGGTACGCACGACCTGATCGTTGCTCAGTTGAAGCTTACCCGCCTCCATCGGCCCGCCGGAGACGAAAATAGTCGGAATATTCAGGCGCATCGCCGCCATCAGCATCCCCGGCGTAATCTTGTCGCAATTGGAGATGCAGATCATCGCGTCGGCGCAATGGCCGTTGACCATGTATTCGACCGAATCGGCGATCAGATCACGCGAAGGCAATGAGTAAAGCATGCCGTCATGCCCCATGGCGATACCGTCATCGATGGCGATCGTATTGAACTCTTTGGCGACACCGCCTGCTGCTTCGACCTCACGCGCGACCATCTGGCCGAGGTCTTTTAAATGCATGTGCCCCGGGACAAATTGCGTAAAGGAATTAACGATGGCGACGATGGGTTTGCCAAAATCGTCGTCCTTCATGCCGGTGGCCCGCCACAGCGAGCGGGCGCCGGCCATGTTGCGGCCATGGGTAGACGTGCGGGAGCGATAAGCGGGCATGGGAATCTCCAATAAGTCAAGAATCAGGTCAACACAGCTTGAGAGGCGAAGGCGAACAGGCAAAAAACGGCAAAAACGCAAGCAACGCGGCGCGCTATAATTTCCGCGCAGTTACCCCCACCCGTTATTTGTCGAAATCCTTTCCGATTCTAGCCTAAAACCGCTTGTTTCAAGGTAATCACGCGCATGCTGATCCACCCGCAGTTCGATCCTGTTGCACTCCGCCTCGGCCCTTTATCGATCCATTGGTATGGGCTGATGTACCTGTTGGCTTTTCTGCAATTTTGGTGGCTTGGCCGGCGGCGCATCCGCACGCATGCGCAGTACATTGCCGACGGCTGGACGGTCGAGCAGCTCGACGACCTGCTGTTCTACGGCGTTCTCGGCGTGATCCTCGGCGGCAGGCTGGGCGAAGTCATTTTCTACGCGCCCGCGTATTACCTGTCGCATCCGCTCGAAATCCTTGCCGTATGGAAAGGCGGGATGTCTTTCCACGGCGGGCTTCTCGGCGTTCTCGTCGCCATGGCCTTTGCATCATGGAAAATGCAGCGTCCGTGGTTGGCCATCACCGATTTCATCGCGCCGCTCGTGCCGCTCGGTCAGGCAGTGGGACGCATCGGCAATTTCATCAATGGCGAACTCTGGGGGCGTGTCTGTGATCCGTCACTTCCCTGGGCAATGGTGTTTCCGCAGGCCGGGGATTTGCAGCCGCGCCATCCGTCACAGCTCTACCAGGCCGGGCTGGAAGGAGTGGCGCTCTTCGTTATCCTGTGGCAGTTCTCGGCCAAACCGCGGCCGCTGGGCGCGGTGTCCGGCGCATTTCTCGTCGGCTACGGCGCCTTTCGTTTCATTGCCGAATACTTCCGCCAACCCGATTCGGGCATTTTCGGCCTCTCGGAAGTTATCAGCATGGGACAATGGCTCTCGCTACCGATGATTTTATCCGGCATTGCACTGCTGTTCTGGGCCAATCGCTGGCAAAGGAGGGGGTAAAGACGCATCAGCCCAATGCACTGATTACAAACGGAGTACGGCGGATATTGTGGAAGCCCCTTATTGATTGTTTCTGGAAAAGGTGTATAAGCTAGTGTCCGACCCGTTAAGGGTTTTCAGGTTTCTAGTCGGGTTCTTTCCCGTTTTCTATCACCTCGTAACACAAGGAAATCACACATGAAACTGACACACATCGAACACCTCGGCATCGCCGTCAAGAGCCTGGATGAAGCCATTCCCTTCTGGGAAGAAAAGCTGGGCATGAAGTGCTACTCGATTGAAGAAGTGAAAGAACAAAAGGTCCGCACTGCCTTCTTCAGAATCGGCCAATCGAAGATCGAACTGCTCGAATCGACCGAGCCGGACGGCCCCATCGGCAAATACGTTGCAAAGAATGGCGGCGGCATCCACCACCTGGCCTTTGCCGTTGAGGGACTGCAAGAAAACCTAGACGAACTGGCCAGCAAGGGCGCCCAGCTGATCGATAAAACCCCGCGTAAGGGTGCCGAAGGCCTCAACATCGCCTTCGTGCATCCGAAAACCACGGGCGGCATCCTGATGGAACTGTGCGAAGATCCGAATAAGAAATAAGAATAAGCAATTCACATAATTTATTCGGTTTGGATTACAATCGGCCGGAACCTGCACGGTTCTGGCCGATTGTTTTTCGGGCTGACGAATTTTGCATCCCGGCCGATATGCGGGCATGCGCTATAACGTGCAGCTCACATAAAACCAAAATCCGTGGCTCGAATACGGGATATATTTTGGCGTGTGCATTGCAACGAATTCGAGGGCACCGCAGTAATTCGACGAGTGCATGAAAAATAGCCGCAGCGTCCGCTATTGGCCAGAAAAACACATCGCACATCATTCAGAGGCATGAGATGGTTCGTTTCTCACTACCGAAAACCAGCACCGAGCAGCCCGTCGCCTTCCGCGATGCATTTCTCGCTAGCCAATGGCTTGCCAGGCAGCCTCAGGCTAACGTCCCGGCCATGCTTGAAGCGCTGACGCGCGAGATCGATGCCTTTAACCACTTTGCCCTGCCCACGCGGGAGCGCTTCAAGACACTGGAAGCACTGCGCAGAACGGTATTTACCATCGGCACCGAAAGCCGCCGCCATTTTGAAAACAAACCATTGCCGCTTGCCTCTGACGAGCAGTCGGTCTTTTTGGCTACCTCCCGGCTCTGGCGCTGCTGCACGCTGGGTTACTTATATTGCCTGAATGCCTGTTTGGAAGGCGAAGCCGGCCTCAACGGTCTGGCCGGAAAGATCGCGCACCGGGCCATCACCAGCCTGCGCATGGAACAATTGTGCTGCTACAGTGCCGGCAGCGCGCTGGGCGATCATTTCTGGAAAGAACTGCACGCCATCTATCTGGCGGCCGAAAAATTGCAGGCGCTCAGCGAATTCGTCCGCGATCCGCTACCCAATGAAACAGCCGAATCAACGCTGACCGGCCAGTACGGCATGGCGATACTGACACACTTGGCCGATCCCTATAGCTTGCGGCACGTTCACCTGCTCGCCGTCCTCCAGTGGCTTTCCCGCTGGCGAGAACTGGTTACTGTACAGGAGCCGGCAGATACGCCTTTCAATAATCATGCGTACAGCGTTATCCTCGATCTATTTCTCCCTCAGGATTCCGCACGCGACAATAAAGGCAGCGCAACGCAGCGCCAGATTTCATTTGACGCCATCTTCCGCAAAATCGGAAAGCGCATTAAGGCGCTGAAAGGCGGCGCTTCGCCGGAAGATCTCCGCCTGGGCAAGCTCGTAACGTCCGAAGTCGCCATCGACCTGCTGGGGAAACTGGGCGCGCGTCTGTACGCGCCTGTGCTCACGCCATCCTGCGCCGCCGCAACGGCAATGCAACCAGTAGAAATACTCTGCACGTTGACAGACATTTACCGTCTCATCGGCGGCACCAGCACTCAGGAAAACCAGCCGGAAACCTCCGTCGCACGCATCAAGGCCGAACGGTTGGCCATTTTCGGACACATTGCCGATCCCGAAAACCTCACGCCGATCGTTTTCGAAACCTGGCAGGGCGCACTCTCGGCGGACACAACGACAACGCTGAATTTGCAGCGCGCCGTGAATCGGCCAGGAAAGCGCCTGGCCTGCGGCGATCTGCTCGGTATTCGTCAGACGCCGGATGCCGAGCTGCAGTTAGCAAGCGTCATTCGCCTGTCGGCGCAAGACGGCCAGATTATGGTCGGTGCGTATTTCCTGGCCGGAAAAATTTCGCCCTTGACAGTGGAAATCACGGAAAAAATCTCAAACGCAACTTTCCGATACCCGGCACTGTTGCTGACCGGATCGGGAAACGAATCTCAGATAATTCTGCCGACCAACGCATTGGCGCGCGTCCTGCGTTGCCGCCTTTATAACGGCGCCGACTCTGCATTGCTGCCGCTGCCATTCACGCCACAGTCTCTCATCGAGCGCCATGGTGACAATGAGCGCTGGCAACTTGGCGCGCCCGACGCAAACTGAGCGCCACCTCTCTCTCAGTTTGGAAAAAGGCGCAAGGAAGGCAGGGTGCCGGCAAGCGCCCGTTTACTCCGGCTTGCCAGACAGACGGCAGAATCGTCAAAAGCATAGGAGCGCCCACCCGCTACGCCGCAGCGGACAATCATCCTCATCCGGCGAAATAGACCGGGCCTGCCTTCGTGGAAAGATCAAGTGTATCGACGATATTTCAGCCGCCGGCCACTTTCATTTCTTCGATCAGAATCGAACCGACCTGCTTTGATCCGCGCACTAGGATATCGTTGCCGACCTCGACAATATGGCGGAACATGTCTTTCAGATTACCGGCAATAGTGATTTCCTCAACCGGATAAGCGATCTCCCCGTCTTCAACCCAAAAACCGGCCGCACCGCGCGAATAATCGCCGCTCACATAATTGACTCCATGCCCAAGCAATTCGGTCACCAACAGCCCGCGCCGCATTGTGCGCAGCAGGCCGGCAAAATCATGGCTGCCCGGCCGCACAATCAGGTTATGGCACCCGCCGGCATTACCCGTGCTTTGCATGCCTAGCTTGCGCGCCGAATACACGCCGAGAAAATAGCCTTTCAGTTCCCCGGCGGTCACGACCTCACGATGTCGCGTCGCCACGCCATCACTATCGAACAGACTACTGGCCATGCCGCCGACCAGATGCGGGTGCTCGCTGATCTGCACGACGGGCGAAAACACGCGCGCACCAAGGCAGTTGGTGAGGAAAGAGCTTTTGCGATACAGGCTGCCGCCGCTGGCGGCATGCACGAAATGGCCGATCAGCGAGGCTGCCAGTGGCGCTTCAAATAAAACGGGCACTCTGCACGTTTTGACCTGACGCGCCCCCATCCGGGCCAGTGCGCGCTGCGCCGCATAGTTGCCGATGGCTTCAGGAGAAGACAGATGCGCCGGGTTACGCGCAGTCGAATACCAGTCATCGCGCTGCATGGCCGCGTCCTTACCGGCAATCACCGAGCAGGACACATAGTGGCGTGAGCTGGGATAACCGCCCATGAAGCCGCGACTATTGGCGGCAATGAAATGGGCTTCCTGAACCGAAACCGTCGCCCCCTCCGAATTGGTAATTTGTGGGCTGACGGCAAAGGCCGACTGTTCGCAACGGCGCGCCGTATCGACGGCTTCTTCGATGCCGATATACCACGGATGGTAGAGGTCGAGATCACGCGCGCACTCTTCGCGCGTCGCCAGCAAGCCGGTTTCCGGCAGGCCAGCGCATGAATCCTCGGCGGTATAGCGGGCGATATTGAGCGCTGCGTCGACCGTTTCACGCAAGGCTGCGGACGAGAAATTCGAGGTACTTGCATAGCCCTTGCGCGCGCCAAGATAGACCGTAACGCCGATGCCTTTATCACGGTTATATTCGATATTCTCGACATCGCCGCAGCGAACCGTTACCGCCTGCCCGAAGCCTTCGGAAACCTCCACCTCGCAGTCGCTCGCGCCAAGCATTTTTGCATACTGAAGCACATCACCGGCCAGCGCCTGCAATACAGACGAGTGATGCGCAAAACGTGAGGGCGGGCGGGCATGCGCACGAGCGGGAGCGAGGGGCTGCGTGGATACTACGGCAGGGTCATGGGGCATAGGGACCATCAACTGTCAAAAGAGCCGCTATCATAGCAGTTATCAGGCGCGCCATCGGGTGCGCACGCGCACGACACGCGCTGGTTTTTTCTGTTTTTACCTAATGATGTGATCGCTATGAAGACGGCAAATGGCCGGGACAATTACCCGGCTGCGGAGATAAAGATGGGAGCGGATAACGAAAATGAAGCAGGGCTGGCACCGCCTCCTTCCAAAACCCAGCGCAAGCGGGCAATGCAGGACCTGCAAGCGCTGGGTGAGGCACTGACAACATTACCCGCCGAGCGCATTGCACGGATCGATCTGCCGGAAAATCTGCGCGACGCCATCCAGACCGTCGGCGCCATGAAAAAACACGATGAAGCGCGGCGCCGCCAGATGCAATACATCGGCCGCCTAATGCGCGATGTCGACCCGGAACCGATACGCGCCGCCCTGGCCGAGGCACGCGGCGAATCGGCGCAGGCGCTCGCCAGTTTGCATCGACTGGAAAAGTGGCGCGAAGATTTTCTGGCTGATGAAAAACAGCTTTACGAGATTGCGCGCGCTTATCCTGCCGCCGATTTGCAGCAACTACGCGCGTTACGCCGCGCCGCGCTCAAGGAACGGGCGCAGAATAAACCGCCGCGCAGTTACCGCGCACTGTTTCAGGCCCTCAAGTCACTAACGGAAAAGCCCGCGCCCGAGAATTAGGCATTGGCACGAAACACCGCACGCATCGCGGCGGCATACGCCCATATGCCCTCAGGAAAACACGGTGAATCGATAGCGGGCGATCTCAAAATCATCGCCGACTTCTTCCAATGCAATGGGCGTGAGCATGTAGTGCCGATTTTCATGGACGAACTCGATCGTCTCGCGTGCGTCGAAACACCCCGAGGGAACGACGATCCGGATCTCACTTTCGCCCGCATGTTCTTCCAGACAAATACCTGGGATGGCGTTGTGCGGCGAAAACCCATTGCCGCCGGGACGTAATTTGACGCTCCACGCCTGCCGTGACAGCGCCTGGATACCGACGCTGGCCTGCGTCGTCGTCTCCTTGCTGTAACGGCGGACGATGCCGAGCACCCAATTCTCGCTGCCTTCCGGCTGCAAGCCAAGCAAGGTGCCGATCTTTAGCCCTTCCGCGGCAATATCCGCCGAGGCCAGAAAACCGCCGAGGCTGACGTTTTCGACAACCCAGACGGCCGCGGTCTGTTCCTTGCCGAAACGCGCAATTTCGCCGGAGAACAGCGTAAAGCAATCCTCAAACCCCTGCAGCGCAGCAATGCGCGCCTTGACCGAATGGCGCGGATGTTGACGCAATGGCGGCTCGGGCGCCCAATACAAGGCCAAATGCTGCATCACCGGCAAAACGATATCAGCCGCATAATTGCCGCCCAGATTTAACTCCTCAGGCACCTCCCCCTGACCGACACGCTGAATGAGCTGGCTTAACGCCTGATGCGCCCGGCCAGGCGAAAAGAAGCGCAATGTCGGCGTCAGTGCGGCAGGCTCACGCGCCAGGCGGGTTGGCGGCTTGCCTTCGGCGATATCGACCCAATACACACTGTCTTTCTGGAAAGTTTCCGAAAGAACGAAATGCGGTAACAGATGGCCGATCAGCCGATCCGCCAGATCGATCTCAAAAGGCATCAGACTATCCGCCGAGGACGCCGAAAGCACCAGCAGATGCAGATACTCCCGCGTCACGCTCGTCGTCTGATTCATGCCCGGATACAGCAGTACCGGCTCATTGGCGAAGCCGTCCGCAACGGCACGCGAGAATGCATGCCCCAACCCGCGCCAAAGATCCTCGCCAATCACAGAATAGCTATAAACCATCCATCGCAGCTGGTTCGTCCGCGCCGCCATCTGACGAGACAGCAACAGCGGCATGATGGATTTAAGCGACTCGCCCGCCTGCTCTGACTTATCCGCCTTGTCCTGCAAAGCGGGGCGAAGCTGCTCGGCGCAATAAGCATAAAGGCTGGTCAACTCGCCCCAGTAATTGAAGCACATCGACCATAACCGGCGTTCTTCGCCTTTCGACAGGCGCGCGGAATGCAAGTAATCCCGCGTCAGCCGACGTATCTTGTGATAACCGACCTCGTCGAGCTGGCGCACAATATCGAACAACTGCATCGGCCGCACGCCTTCCGCACGATGCAGCGATTCAAACCAGCCATAGATTTCTTCAACCGCCTTAAAAGCCTCGCCAGCCAGCAATGCACCCAGCGTCCGCTTCAACTCCGCGGCATCACATAGTTGATGTATGGGGCGTGGCGTAAACAGATCAAGTATCACGGTCTTGCCTTTGTTATTCCGGCACGTGTGCCCTACCAAGATTTATTCCAATAGTATTATTCCAGCGCTGAGACCGCAAGCGTACGGCGCGATTTGTACCTACGTTATCCGCCGATTGGCTTTCGTTCCATTACAATGCCTGGCGTTGATCATCCGGACTGTTTTTCTACTTTTTTATGAAACCTTATCTTGACCTGATGCGCCATGTACTTGAACAGGGCGTCGACAAAGCTGACCGTACCGGCACGGGCACCCGTTCGGTGTTCGGCTGGCAGATGCGCTTCGATCTGGCGGCCGGTTTCCCCCTGCTCACCACAAAAAAACTACATCTGCGCTCAATCATCTACGAACTGCTCTGGTTCCTGCGCGGCGACACCAATATTGCCTATCTGAAAGCACACGGTATCCGCATCTGGGACGAGTGGGCAGATGAGAACGGGGATCTGGGGCCAGTGTACGGCCATCAGTGGCGGCACTGGCAAACGCCCGCAGGCGGCGAGATCGACCAGATTGCCCGGCTTGTGGCCGACCTCAAGCGCAATCCCGATTCACGGCGGCACATCGTCACCGCCTGGAACCCGGCCGATGTGGAACGGATGGCTCTACCGCCCTGCCACGCGCTCTTCCAGCTCTATGTCTCGCCGCCCGCCGCCGGGGATACCGACCCGCGCCCAAAGTTATCCTGCCAGCTTTACCAGCGCAGCGCCGACATTTTCCTTGGCGTACCGTTCAATATCGCTTCCTATGCGTTGCTGACGATGATGATCGCGCAGGTATGCGGCTATCGCCCCGGCGATTTTGTACATACCTTTGGCGATGCGCACCTTTACAGCAACCATTTCGAACAGGCGCGCCTCCAGCTTATGCGCACACCGCGCCCGTTACCGACCATGCGGCTCAATCCGGAAATCAGCGATATTTTTGCGTTCCGGTTCGAAGATTTCACGCTCGAGGGCTACGATCCGCACCCGCACATCGCCGCTCCGGTGGCCGTCTGACATGCTCTCGCTGATCGCCGCCGTCGCCCGCAATCGCGCCATTGGCAAGGACGGACAGCTGCTCTGGCAGCTGCCCGAAGATATGCGCCATTTCCGCGAAATCACCTCTGGCAAGCCGCTCATCATGGGGCGCAAAACCTGGGAATCCCTCCCTGAAAAATTCCGTCCGCTCCCCGGCCGACTGAATATCGTCGTCAGCCGCAACCCTCAGTATCACGCCGCAGGCGCCGTATTGTCGGCCTCGCTGGAGGATGCCTTGCAGCAGGCTGCGCGCCTTGCGCCCGGGGCGGCGGAAGTTTTCGTCATCGGCGGTGCCGAACTGTATCGGCAGGCCCTACCGCTGGCTGACCGCCTCTACCTGACGGAAATTGATGCGGATTTTGTCGGTGATACGTTCTTCCCAACGCTCAATCCGGCGCAATGGCAGAAAACCAGCCGCCAGACCATACCCCCTGCATCAGGCACAAACGACGGGCGGACATTTACACTGGCATTTGTCGAGTACCAACGTAAACCGTAGATACAGCCGGCGGCGGCATCACGGTAGCGTGCGATCAACAGTGTCAATTGCCACCGTGTTAGTCACCATCGCGTCAATCATATTCCCGCTTGCTCAAATCCACGTCCTGCAAGGGGATCAGCCGCGTGCGGTGCTTGAGCTTGTGATAGATATAAAAGCCCAGAAACACCGGCAATCCCATATAGGTAATCGCCAGGCGCTCCCAGTCAAAATCACCATGCAACACCAGTTGCGTGTCCTGCCCAATGATGACCAGCACACAGAGCGCCAATGCCATTAACGGCCCGACGGGAAACCACTTGGCGCGATATTTCAGATCGGATAATGGTTTGCCCTGTGCCATCCAGGCGCGGCGAAAGCGCCAATGGCTGGCGGCGATGCCGACCCAGGTGATGAATCCCGTCAGCCCCGAGGCGGCTAGCACATATTGATAAGCAGCGTCGTTGATCAGTTGTAGCAGGTACACGGCCAGCGCGACTGTGGCCGTTACCAGCAGGGCGGGCACGGGCACGCCGCGCGTGTTGACTTCGCCGAGAATGGGCCAGGCCAGGCCGTTGCGCCCCATGGCGTAGAGCATGCGGGTCGATGAAAACATGCCCGAATTTCCCGACGACAGGATGGAAGTCAAAATCACCGTATTCATCACCGCTGCCGCAAACGCCAACCCCGCCCGCTCAAACACCAGCGTAAAAGGGGATTTGGAAATTTCGTTGACATCGGCGCCCAGCAGTTCCGGGCTGGTATAGGGGATGATCAGCCCGATGACTGCGATGGACAGCACGTAAAAAATGAGGATGCGCCAGAACACCTGCTTGATGGCGCGCGGGATGCTTTCCTCCGGGTGCTCGGACTCGCCCGCCGCCGTGCCGATCAGCTCGGTGCCCTGAAACGAAAAGCCCGCCACCAGAAATACGCCCAGGGTCGTCAGGAACTGACCGCCCAACGTACCGCCCAAAAACGGCGCTTCGCCCATGGTAAAGTTGCTCAGGCCGATATAGTGCCCGCCCACGATGCCGAAGATGGTCAGCACGCCAATCGTCAAAAACAGGATGACGGTGACGACCTTGATCAGCGCCATCCAGTACTCCGTTTCCCCATACACGCGCACCGAGGCGGTATTGAGGGCGAAGATGATGACCAGGAACATCAGGCTCCAGCCCCAGGTAGGCATCAACTCATGCAGCGGCTCCCAGTAGCTGATCACCACCGCGGCAATGGCAACGTCGACCGAAACGGTGATCGTCCAGCTGAACCAGAAATTCCACCCCAGCGCAAAGCCGAGCGAAGGGTCGATGTAGCGCGCCGTATACGTGCTGAACGACCCTGAGACAGGCATGTGCGTCGCCATCTCCCCCAGTGATGTCATGAAAAAATAAACCATCAGCCCGACCGCGGCATAGGCCAGCAAGGCGCCACCCGGACCGGCGCTGTGGATGGCCGCGCCGCTGGCCATGAACAATCCCGTGCCAATACAGCCGCCGATGGCAATCATGGACAGGTGCCGTAGTTTCAGGCGGCGCTGTACCTGATGCACGGCTTCGGAAGTGTCGGATACGCTGGACATATAAGGATGTGCCCCTTGCAAGATTGGAAAAACCAGGCTGGCCGTCAGATGCAGAGACATGCCGCCGGGCTGGAAAGCCCCGCGCCCTGCTCAACGCTGAGCTGCCGCATCAGCCTGTCACCTCAACGAACACAATCAACGAAATACTCGGCCTTACCGTTGACCGTCTGTTTGACCAGACCGTGAATATCCGTCTCGAAACCGGGGAACTGCTCATTAAAGAAGCGGGCAAATTTCAGATAACGCACGATGGTCGCGTTAAAGCGCTCGCCCGGAATCAGCAGCGGAATCCCCGGCGGATAGGGCGTCAGCAGAATGCTGGTAATGCGCCCTTCCAGGTCATCGATCGGCACGCGGTCGATCTCGCGGTGCGCCATTTTGGCAAAGGCGTCAGTCGGCTTCATGGCTGGCACCATATCCGAAAGATACATTTCGGTGGTCAGCCGCGCCACGTCGTTGAGCGCATAGACGCCGTGGATGGTATGACACAGGTCGCGCAGCCCCATGTTTTCATAAACGGGATGTTTGGCCACGAATTCCGGCAGCACTTTCCAGAGCGGCTGGTTTTTGTCGTAATCGTCCTTGAACTGCTGCAACTCCGTCACCAGCGTATTCCAGCGCCCTTTGGTGATGCCAATGGTGAACATGATGAAGAAGGAATACAAACCACACTTCTCGACGATGATGCCGTGCTCGGCCAGATACTTGGTCACAATGGCGGCCGGAATCCCCGCGCCTTCGGCAAAATCGCCATCCACATCCAGCCCCGGCGTGATGATCGTCGCCTTGATCGGATCGAGCATATTGAAACCATCAGCCAGCCGGCCAAAACCATGCCAGCGCTCGCCGGGCTTGAGCATCCAGGCTTCGCGCTCCTCGATTCCCTCGGAGGACAGATCGTCCGGCCCCCAGACCTTGAACCACCAGTCATCGCCCCATTCCTCGGCCACCTTGCGCATGGCGCGGCGAAAATCGAGGGCTTCGGCGATGGATTCCTCCACCAGCGCCGTGCCGGCCGGCGCTTCCATCATCGCCGCCGCCACATCGCAGGAAGCGATGATCGAATACTGCGGCGAGGTCGAGGTGTGCATCAAATAAGCCTCGTTGAAAACGGCGCGATCCAGTTCGCGGTTTTCCGAGTTCTGGACGAGAATTTGCGAAGCCTGCGACAGCCCGGCCAGCAGCTTATGGGTCGATTGCGTGGAAAAAACCATCGATTCCTTGCAGCGCGGACGGTCGGCGCCGATCGCATGATAATCCCCATAGAAATCGTGGAATGCCGCGTGCGGCAGCCAGGCTTCGTCGAAATGCAGCGTATCGATACGCCCGTCGAGCATTTCCTTGATTTCCTCGACGTTATAGAGAATCCCGTCATAGGTGCTCTGGGTGATCGTCAGCACACGCGGCTTCGCCGTCACGCCGCTGGCGAACGGATGGGCGGCAATTTTTTTCTCGATATTTTCCCAACGGAACTCTTCCTTGGGAATCGGCCCGATGATGCCGAAGTGGTTGCGCGTCGGCATCAGAAAGACCGGGATGGCGCCGGTCATGATAATCGAGTGAAGAATGGATTTATGGCAATTGCGGTCGACAATGACGATATCGCCGGGAGCAACCGCAGAATTCCAGACGATCTTGTTCGAGGTCGACGTACCGTTAGTGACGAAGAACAGATGGTCTGCATTAAAAATGCGTGCGGCGTTGCGCTCAGAAGCGGCGACCGGCCCAGTATGATCGAGCAACTGCCCCAGCTCTTCGACGGCGTTGCAGACGTCGGCGCGCAGCATATTCTCACCGAAAAACTGGTGGAACATCTGTCCGACCGGCGATTTAAGAAAAGCCACGCCGCCCGAGTGCCCCGGACAGTGCCAGGAATATGAGCCGTCCGCTGCGTAATGCGTCAGCGCGCGGAAAAAGGGCGGCGGCACGCTGCCCAGATAGGCGCGCGCTTCGCGGACGACATAGCGGGCAATAAATTCCGGTGTATCCTCAAACATGTGAATGAAGCCGTGCAACTCGCGCAGCACGTCGTTCGGAATGTGGTATGAGGTGCGCGTTTCGCCGTAAAGGAAAATCGGAATATCTTCGTTGCGGCGGCGGATACCCACCACAAAGGCGCGCAATTCTTCAATAGTCGTCTGCGCCTCGTCGCCGCTGAACTCCTCGTCATCGATTGACAGAATGAAAGCCGACGCACGGCTTTGCTGCTGGGCAAAGGCGCTCAGGTCACCGTAACTCGTCACGCCGAGCACTTCCATGCCTTCGGCGCCAATGGCCTCCGCCAGCGCGCGGATGCCCAGTCCGGAGGCATTTTCCGAACGGAAATCCTCGTCGATGATGATGATCGGAAAATTAAAGCGCATGGCATTTGGCTCCCGGAAAGCAACGACCCGCCGCAGCGGGTCTGACAAATATAGTCACAAAAACAGCCTGACAGCGGCTCGCGATCAACCCTCGGAATCAGATTTTCGGCAAGGTGACGCCGATCTGCCCCTGGTATTTTCCGCCCCGATCCTTGTACGAAGTTTCGCATTCCTCGTCGGATTCAAAGAACAGCACCTGCGCACAGCCTTCGCCGGCATAGATTTTGGCCGGCAAGGGCGTCGTGTTGGAAAATTCGAGCGTCACGAAGCCTTCCCATTCCGGTTCAAAGGGCGTGACATTGACGATGATGCCGCAGCGCGCATACGTGCTTTTACCGAGACAGACCGTCAGCACCGAGCGCGGGATGCGGAAATATTCGACCGTACGCGCCAGCGCGAAAGAATTGGGCGGAATGACGCAATAGCCTTTGCCGGAAACCTCAATGAAGGACTGCGGATCGAAGGCCTTGGGATCGACGATCGTCGAATTGATATTGGTGAATACGCGGAATTCATCGGCGCAGCGGATATCGTAACCGTAGCTTGACGTTCCGTAGGAGACGATTTTGTCGCCGTTGAGTTCACGCACCAGATGCGGCTCGAACGGCTCGATCATGCCGTACTGTTCCACCATACGGCGGATCCATTTGTCGGGTTTGATGGACATCGCTTTCCTTGCTGCGCCCACTAAATAAAGCGGAAGAATGAATCGGAAACTGCTCAGGCGCGTATTCTATAGTCGATGAAACCTGCTTTCCATATAAAACCGCGCATAGAAGGAAAGCAAGCCGGGGAACAGACCGCGGCTGCGACGCGGCGAACATCGGGCGGCAAGCGTGCGCCGCCGCCCGACGATCCCGGCGGCAGATCGCTGACCGCTACTTGGCCGCGATCACCCCGCAGGCGACGCGCGCGCCGGAATTACCCGTCGGCTGCGTTTTGTAATCATCCCGACCAGCATGGATGATGACGCTCTTGCCGATGAAATCGTTCACAGAAACGCCCGCCAGGCGATCCATCTGGCGAACATTGCCTTTCGCGTCGGCAACCAGTTCGGGCATGTCGCCCGCGTGACTGTCGGCCTGCCCCGGCTTGCCGTGCGGTTTGCCCGTCGGGTTGAAATGATTGCCGGCGCTGGCGGCATCCGGCGCGCTGCAATCGCCGAATTCATGGACGTGGAAGCCATGTGCGCCGGGCGTCAGCCCCGAAGCCTGCGTCATGACGACCAGTGTATTGCCTTCCTGGCGGAAAACCACGCTGCCGGCGACGCTGTTCCCCTGCGTCGCCTTCAGGACGGCTTCCGCGCCCGCCATTCCGTTCGCGCCGCCCGTACCGCTGCCTGCGCAGGCGCTCAATGCCGCGACGATCGGCAGACATAGCCACATTTTTTTCATAGCGTTCTCCTTGAGGTCGTTGAAAACGTGTTCCCGGCCGTCCAGCCGCCACGGCGGCAAGCCGAAATTCCACGGGGATCAAGACTAGCGGTTTTGCCGCCCGCAAGCAAACGGAAACCGGCACCACGGCATCGCCTACAGCGCCGGTTCAGCCGCATGCGCTTCAGGTATTCTGGACGACGATATTCGGAAACTTGCCGCTCATATCCTTGGCTTTCTCGGCGATCTTGACGGCGATGCGGCGGGCAATGGCACGATAGATTTCCGCCGCGCGCGAATCGGGCGCGCCAACCACGGTCGGCCTACCGGCGTCGGTCATCTCGCGGATGGACAGCTCCAGCGGCAAGGCGCCGAGCAGCTCCGTGCCGTAATCCCGCGCCATGCGCTCGCCGCCGCCCTCACCAAAAATCGGTTCCTCATGGCCGCATTGCGAGCAGGTATGCAGACTCATGTTCTCGACCAGTCCCAGAATCGGGATGCCGACCTTTTCAAACATTTTCAGCCCCTTGCGCGCATCAATCAGGGCAATGTCCTGCGGCGTCGTGACGATCACCGCGCCCGTTACCGGCACCTTCTGCGCCAGGGTCAGTTGCGTGTCACCGGTGCCGGGCGGCATATCGACGATCAGGTAGTCCAGATCCTGCCAGCTCGTCTGCTTGAGCAACTGTTCGAGCGCCTGCGTCACCATCGGCCCGCGCCAGACCATCGGCGAATCGACGTCGATCATGAAGCCGATCGACATCGTCTGGATGCCGTGCGCCACAAGCGGCGTCATGGTTTTTCCATCCGGCGAATCCGGCTGCCGGCCGGAGAGGCCGGTCATCTGCGGAATCGACGGCCCGTAAATGTCGGCATCGAGCAGCCCCACCGATGCGCCTTCCTGCGCCAGCGCCAGCGCCAGATTAACGGCGGTCGTGCTTTTGCCGACGCCGCCTTTGCCGGAAGCCACGGCGATGATGTTCCTGACCCCCGGCAGCGGCTTCAGGCCGCGCTGAACGGCGTGCGCAACAATGTTGCTGGCGACATTGGCGTCCACCGCCGTCACGCCGGGGACAGCCTGCACGAGATCTACCAATGCCTGACGAATCGTTTCGATCTGCGTTCCGGCCGGATAGCCGAGCGCGATGTCGAACGCGACCCTGCCGCCGTCGATCCGGAGGTTTTTGACCGACCGATTGGAAACATAATCTTTCCGCGTATTCGGGTCAATCCATTGCTGCAAGGCTGCAAGTACGTTTTCCTGAGTGACTGCCATGACGGGTTCCTTGAAATATTTTCTAACGGTGTGACTGTGCAGGTAAAGCGGATTCAAAGCTGCGCGTGACGCCTGGAGACTGTGACCAGTCTAGCTGAAAAAAGTGCGCCGGAACCCCGTGCAAGCAGGCCAGAAAACATAAAATGCCCGGAAGTCGCCGTAAATAAAGGGCTTCAGGGCATCAAAAAACATAAAATGGAAAATCATGGCCCAATGACCCACTGAAACCCACGTGACCGGAACATCTCCGCGCCCCACCCTGAAACACCTTGTTTACAAAGATTTTCATCGGGCACAGGCGCATGGAACGGTAGGTTTCAGCCACCATTCGCTATAAAATGACGGCTTGCCAATTCCTAAGAATGCCTTGCATACCGTCATGTCCCGCAAAATTCTCGTCACTTCCGCCCTGCCTTACGCCAACGGCGCGATCCATCTCGGCCATCTTGTCGAATATATCCAGACCGATATCTGGGTGCGCTTCCAGAAAATGCAGGCGAAAGACCGGGTAGCGGCGTGCTGGTACGTCTGCGCCGACGATACGCACGGCACGCCGGTCATGCTGCGCGCCGAGCAGGAAGGCATCACGCCGGAGGCGCTGATCGCGCGCGTGCATGATGAGCATTTCCGCGATTTTTCCGGCTTCCACGTCGGTTTTGACAATTTCTACACGACGCATTCGCCGGAAACCCGCCACTACGCCAACCTGATCTACGCCCGTCTGCGGGAAAACGGCCTGATCGCAACGCGCACGATTGAACAGTATTACGACCCGACCCGGCAGATGTTTCTGCCCGACCGCTTCATTAAAGGCGAATGCCCGAAATGCGGCACCCCCGACCAATATGGCGACAACTGCGAGTCGTGCGGCGCTGCCTACACGCCGAATGAACTGAAAAACCCCTACTCGGCTGTTTCCGGCGCCACGCCGGAGCTGCGCCAGTCCGAGCATTATTTCTTCCAGCTTTCCGACCCGCGCTGCCAGGATTTCCTGCGCCGCTGGACGCACGAAAGCGGCCATTTGCAACCGGAAGCCGCCAACAAGATGCAGGAATGGCTGGGCGCAGAAGGCGAAAACCGGCTCAGTGACTGGGACATTTCGCGCGATGCGCCGTACTTCGGCTTTGAAATCCCCGAGGCGCCCGGCAAATACTTTTATGTCTGGCTCGACGCCCCAATCGGCTACATGGGGTCGTTCAAAAACCTGTGCGAAAAAAACGGCATCGACTTCAACGACTACTGGCAAGCAGATACGCAAACCGAGCTGTATCACTTTATCGGCAAGGACATCCTCTATTTCCACGCACTATTCTGGCCGGCCCAGCTGGCGCACGCCGGCTTCCGTACACCGAGCGGCGTCTTCGCGCACGGCTTTCTGACCGTCGACGGCGCCAAGATGAGCAAGTCGCGCGGCACGTTCATCACCGCCGAAAGCTATTTGAAGCAGGGACTGAACCCCGAATGGCTGCGCTATTACTACGCCGCCAAGCTCAACGCGACAATGGAAGACATCGACCTTAACCTCGAAGATTTTGTGGCCCGCGTCAATGCCGACCTGATCGGCAAATATGTCAATATCGCCAGCCGCTGCGCCGGCTTCATCGGCAAGCGCTTCGGCGGCCGTCTGGCTGCGACCGACGCGGCGTGGCTGCAACCTTTGCGCGATGCCGCCAGCAACATTGCTGCCGCCTACGAAGCGCGCGAATTCGGGCGCGCCCTGCGTGAAGTCATGGCCCTGGCCGATACCGCCAATGTCTTCGTCAACGACCGGAAACCCTGGGAACTCGCCAAACAGGAAGGACAGCAGGAAGCTTTGCATGCCGCCTGTTCGCAGGCCATCGAGGCGTTCCGCCTGCTGACCGTATACCTCAAGCCCGTCCTGCCCAAAGTCGCCGAAGCGGTCGAGGCTTTTCTCGGCGTGCCCCCGCTTGCCTGGGACGACGCACAGACGCCGTTGCCGGCCGGTCACGTCATCGGCACCTACAGCCATCTGATGACACGCATCGACCCGAAACAGATTACCGCCCTGATCGAAGCCAACAAGGCCTCGCTGAACGCCGCTCCGGCAGATGCCGGAGCGAAAGCAAAAACGCACAACGACGCCGACGGGCAGCGCTCCGGCAAGTCCGCCGCACGCCCTGCCTCCGCCGCGCCAGAGGGGTCTTCTTCCCGAAAAACCGGACCGGCAGACAACGCGGGCAAGGGAACAATCAGCATCGACGATTTCATGAAGGTTGACCTGCGCGTGGCGCGTATTGTCGATGCCGGCCATGTCGAAGGGGCGGAAAAGCTGCTCCGTCTCTTGCTCGATATTGGTGAAGACAGGCCCCGGCAGGTATTCGCCGGCATCAAGTCCGCTTACGACCCGGCCGCACTGATCGGCCGCCATACGGTCATGGTCGCCAATCTGGCGCCACGCAAAATGAAGTTTGGCTTGTCCGAAGGGATGATCCTCGCTGCCTCCGACGCGGACGGCAAAACGCCGGGAATCTTCCTGCTGTCGCCTGATGCAGGCGCACAGGCCGGCATGAAGGTCAAGTAATCCGGAGGACGGCAATGCGCGCGATGAGGCAGAGGCGACCCGCATGAAAACCATGCGGCTGCGCCTGACACCGAAAGTGCTGGCCTATATTGCCTGCGATGTTTTGGGCATTGCGCTGTTTTCTTCAGGCGCGCTCTGGCTGATACGCGGCGTGCCCCTGTTCTTTCGCGACTTTCCGGTGACGAAGGCGGAAGCTTTCATCGCCCTGGGCGGCGGCCTGGTACTGATGGTCTACGCCATTGCCAGACTATTGCGTGAAATGCTCGAAATGCCAGCGCCACCGACGGAGCCGCCACAATGAGCGCGCTATTTTCCAACGGAATCGACAGTATCCTGCTGGCCGCATCCGGCTGGCTGCTGATTGGTTGTATCGGCCTCGTGCAGCCCGGTCGCTTTACCCTAATCAGCCGTTTCCTGTTCCCGCTCGGTGCGGGTATCGCCGCGCTGGTCGCCGTGCAGGCGTTGCTGGCCATGGCGGCCTCACCGCAAACGCTCATCCTGCCGCTGGGTCTTCCCGGTCAGCCGTTCCATCTGCGGCTGGACGCGCTCTCGGCGTTTTTTCTGTTCCTGCTCGGCGCAGCGGCGGCAGGCATTTCCCTCTATGCCGCCGGCTACATGCACCGCGACGACAGCGCCCCGCCCGGCCTCTACTGTTTTCTTTATCACGTCTTTCTGGCGAGCATGGCTTGCGTTTTACTGGCAGATGATGGTTACGCCTTCATGGTCGCCTGGGAATCGATGGCGCTGTCCTCGTTTTTTCTCGTTGCGTTCGAGCATCGCCACGCCGAGATTCGACGCGCCGCTTATCTTTATCTGCTGATCGCCCACATCGGCGCCATCGGCATTTTGCTGTCTTTTGGCGTCATGGCCGGTGGCGCCGGCGACTATACGTTCGAAGCCATGCGCGAATTTCCGCGCAGCGGCGCTTGGGCGGCAGGCGCTTTTCTGCTGGCACTTTTCGGTTTTGGCGCCAAGGCCGGCATGCTGCCCCTGCATATCTGGCTGCCGGAGGCGCACCCGGCCGCGCCCTCGCCGGTGTCGGCAATGATGAGCGGCATCATGCTGAAAACCGCTGTGTACGGCATCCTGCGCGTCAGCTTCGATCTGCTGGATGCGGAAACCTGGTGGTGGGGTGCGCTGATGCTGGTCGCCGGGCTGCTGACGGCGCTGTTCGGCGTCATCTATTCGGCGATCCAGAGCGACATGAAGCGCCTGCTCGCCTATTCTTCGATCGAAAACATCGGCCTGATCCTGGTCGGCGCCGGCCTCGGACTGATTTTCGTCACCTTCCAGCTGCCCTATCTGTCGGCGCTGGCGCTGACCGCCACGCTTTATCACTGTCTCAACCACGCTTTTTTCAAGGGGCTGCTGTTCCTGTCGACCGGCTCCGTGCTGCATGCTACGCACGAGCGCAATCTCGGCAAGCTGGGCGGCCTCATCCACCGTATGCCCTGGGTGGCCTGGCTGGCGCTCATCGGCACGCTCGCAGCCGCTGGCCTGCCGCCGCTCAACGGCTTTGTTTCGGAATGGCTGTTGCTGCAAAGCTTTCTGTTTACTTCCGGCCTGCCGCACGGTTATCTGAATATGCTTTTGCCGGTCGTCGCAGCGGCCGTGGCGCTGGTGGCCGCGCTGGCCGGCTTTGCGATGGTCAAGTTTTTCGGCGTCATTTTTCTCGGCCAGCCGCGTGAAGAAAAACTGTCCGAGGCGCGCGACGCCGGTCAGCTCGAACGCTTTGGCCTGCTCTGGCTGGCGCTCGGCTGCGTTCTGCTCGGCCTGCTGCCGAATGCGGTCGTCGCCTTGCTCGACCCGGTCACGCGCCTGCTGGTCGGCGTCAGCCTGCGCGATGCGGCCAGCAACAGTTGGTGGCTGCTCACGCCGATCAATGCCGATCGCGCCAGTTACAGCGCGCTGGCCTTTTTCGTCAGTCTGGCGCTATTGACGCCGATCGTCTATTTCGCCGTGCGCCGTTTTCAGCGCCGCCAACAGGGAATGCCCGGGCACCGGCGCGCGCCGGCCTGGGATTGCGGCTTTCCGCTGCAAACGCCGCGTATGCAGGATACGGCCGAGGGCTTCGGTCAGCCTGTGCGGCGCATTTTCGATGTCTTTCTGCGCCGCACGCGCAAGCACCCTTCGCCTTTCGACAAAGCGCCGGTCTACCGCAGTGTTGTCGAAGATCCGACCTGGTACTGGCTGTATCTGCCGATCGCTCGCTTCGTCGAATACGGCACGCGCCTGGCGGCGCTGCTTCAGCAGGGGCGGATCGCCATTTATCTGCTTTACAGTTTTGTGACGCTGATCGCGTTGCTGGTGCTGACGCGGGGATGAGGCGATGAGGTTTTACCCATTTTTCGCCCAGATGCTCGCATTGACCGCGGCCATTATCCTGGCGCCCATGCTCGTCGGCTGGGTCAACCAGTGCCGCGCTTGGTTGCAGAACCGTTCGGCGCCCTCTTTGCTGCAACCGTATTACACGCTGCACAAACTTTTCCGCAAGGAAGTGGTGCTGGCCGACAACGCTTCGCCCCTGTTCCGCACCGCCCCCTATGTGATTTTTGCCTGCATGGCCTTAGCTTCGGCCATCGTCCCCACCCTATCTACCGATCTGATTCTGTCGCCGGCCGCCGATGCCATCGCCCTGGTCGGCCTGTTTGCACTGGCGCGCGTGTTTATCGCGCTGGCGGGCATGGATGTCGGCACGGCGTTCGGCTCGCTCGGCGCGCGCCGTGAAATGCTGATCGGCTTCCTCGCCGAACCGGGGCTGCTGATGGGGTTTTTTACCGCCTCACTGATTTCGCAATCGACCTCGCTGTCAACGATCGTCGATAGCCTGGGCAACCGCGAAGTCGCCATCTACCCAAGCCTGGCTTTTGCGGGCGTCGCCTTCGTCATGGTCTCACTGGCCGAAAATGCGCGCGTGCCGGTGGATAACCCGACGACGCACTTAGAACTGACGATGATTCACGAAGCGATGATTCTCGAATATTCCGGCCGCCATCTGGCGCTGATCGAATGGGCGTCCAGCCTCAAACTTTTCGCCTACTCGTGCATCGGTATCGCGCTGTTCTTTCCCTTTGGCATTCCTGACGCCTCCGATCCGCTGTCACTAGGCCGCGCCGCGCTGATCCTGGTCGCCAAGCTGGCCGTCAGCGGCTTCTGCCTGGCGCTGATCGAAACGCTTTCGGCCAAAATGCGCGTTTTCCGCACGCCGGAATTTCTCGGCGCCGCCTTCATGCTGGCCGTGCTGGCCATGCTTGTTCACCTGCTGCTGAGGGCATGATGACGCTCCCCTCGCTACCCATCCAGGAAGCCTTGCCGCTCATCAACCTGTGCGCCGCGATCCTGCTGCTGCTCGGCTTCGCCATGCTCTCGCAGCGGCGCATCCTGACACTGATCAACCTGTTCATGATGCAGGGATTCGCCCTGTTCTGCTCGACGCTGATCGTCGCCGTGACGACGCACCAGCGCCACCTTTACTGGTCGGCGGCGCTGACCTTGCTCCTCAAGGTACTTGCCCTGCCCTGGATTCTGCACCGTCTGATCCGCCGGCTGTCGGTCAAGTGGGATGTCGAGACGCTGCTCAACATCCCGACGACAATGCTGGTCGGCATCCTGCTCGTCATCATCTCCTTCAACGTGGCGCAGCCGATCTCGCAGCTCTCCGGCACGATCATGCGCTCGACCGTCGGCATCGCGCTGGCCTGCGTGTTGCTTTCTTTTCTGATGATGATCACGCGCAGCAAGGCCGTACCGCAGGTGATCGCCTTTCTGGCCATGGAAAATGGCCTGTTTTTCGCCGCCACGAGCACCACCTACGGCATGCCGATGGTCGTCGAGCTGGGCATTGCGCTCGATGTCATGGTCGGCATGGTCATCCTGGCCATCTTCTTCTTCCAGATCCGCGAGCAGTTTGACAGTCTGGACATCGGCCGCATGGAAGAAGCACAAAAGGCGCGCGAAAAATGACGGTCGAACTGGGCTGCGTTCTCGGCATTCCGCTCTTCGCCGCGATATTGCTGGCGCTGGTCGGCCACTGGCGCGCAGCGGGCGCGATCAATGCCGTATGCAGCCTGCTGACCCTGGTCGCTGCCGCTTTTCTGACCCGGCGCATTATTACCGACGGTTCGATGTGGGCATACGACATGCAGTTTTTCGTCGACCCGCTCAATGTTTTCCTGATTGCGCTGACAGCGCTGGTCGGTTTCACCACCGCCCTGTTCTCGCGCCCCTACATGCGCATCGAGCACGATCACGGCCGCCTTTCGGCCGGGCGATTGCGGCTTTATCACAGCATGTTCCAGATGTTCATGTGCACCATGCTGACGGCGCTGTCGACCAACAACCTCGGCATCCTCTGGGTCGCCATGGAGGCGGCAACGCTGACCACCGTGCTGCTCGTCGCCCTTTACCGCACGCCGGCGGGTCTGGAGGCGGCGTGGAAATACTTCATCCTCTGCGGCGTCGGCATCGCCCAGGCGCTGTTCGGCACCATCCTCATCTACTTTGCCGCAGAACGCATGCTCGGCAGCGAAGGCCATGCGCTGCTATGGACGCATCTGAACGGCGTGCGCACCTTGCTCGAGCCGACGACGCTGTCGCTGGCTTTTGTCTTTTTGCTCGTCGGTTACGGCACCAAGACCGGTCTGGCGCCGCTGCACAATTGGCTGCCGGACGCCCACGCCGAAGGGCCGACGCCCGTTTCCGCCGTACTTTCCGGCCTGCTGCTCAATGTGGCGCTCTACGCCATCATCCGCGGCAAGGTGCTCGTTGACGGGGCGCTGGGCACCCGCTTTGCCGAGAACCTCATGATGGCCTTCGGTTTGCTGACCGTCGTCGTGCCGGCTTTTTATCTCTCCCGCCAGAGAGACATCAAGCGCCTGTTCGGCTTTTCGTCGATCGAGCACATGGGGCTGATCACGTTTGCTTTCGGGATGGGCGGGCCGGTCGCCAGCTTCGCCGGCCTGCTGCACATGACCGTGCATTCGTTAACCAAGTCCGCCATTTTCTTCGCCGTCGGTCATGCCGCGCAAATGGCCGGCACGCAAACCATCGAAGACATCCGCGGTCTGCTCAAACGCTCGCCGACCATTGGCTGGGGACTCATGCTCGGTACGCTGGCCATTCTCGGCATGCCGCCCTTCGGCGTATTTGCCAGCGAATTCATGATCCTGACCATCGCCATCCGGCAGCACCCCTGGGCGGCGCCGATTCTGCTGATTGCACTGAGCGTTGCCTTCGCCGCCATGTTCCATAAGGTGCAGGGCATGGTTTTCGGCGAGCCGACAGTCAAGCCGCTGGCGCACAATCCGGCGCTATTGCCGGTGTTCCTGCATCTTGGCCTGGTGCTCATGCTCGGCGTGTGGATTCCGCCCTATCTGGCCGATTGGTTCCGCCAGGCCGTCGCTTTCATCGGGTAGCCTCATGCGATTCCTCGACCAGCCCATTGATTTTTCGCCCGTCGCCGGCCAGACGATGGCCGCTTACGCGGCGAGCGTCAGTGCCCCGCAGTTGCTGGACTTCAGCGTTGCCGTCCATCGCGCCGGCCGGCGGCTGGTCAGCCTGTGGGGCAGCGACGAGCGCGACCGCGCTGCGGATGCGGGCTCCGGCTTTGCCCTGCATGTCGCCTTCGATCTGGCCGAAGGGCTGGCGTGCCTGAGCCTGCCGCTGTCGGCAGACAACCCTGCCTTCCCCGATCTGGCCTCGCTGTTCTACAGCGCCAACCGCCTGCAACGCGCCGCCTGCGACCTGCTCGGCCTGCGCATTGAGGACGGCGAGGATACGCGCCCCTGGCTACGCCACGCCAACTGGCCGGCCGACTACTTCCCGCTGCGCCGCGACACGCCGGGTCGCCAGTTTCCGGCGGCTAATGAAGATTACCCCTTCGTTCGCGTCGCGGGCGAGGGCGTCCATGAAATTGCCGTCGGCCCGATTCACGCCGGCATCATCGAACCGGGCCACTTCCGTTTTTCAACGATGGGCGAGCGCACGCTGCGCCTGGAAGAGCGGATGGGCTGGAAGCACAAGGGAATCGACCGGCTGTTTACCGGCATGCCGCTGGCCGCCGGCGCAACGCTGGCCGGGCGGATCTCCGGCGACTCCACGGTCGCTTACGCCTGGGCGTACAGCCAGGCCGCCGAAGCCATCGCCGAGGTCGCACCGCCGCCGCGCGCCGCCTGGCTGCGCGCCCTGCTGCTCGAACGCGAGCGCATCGCCAATCACCTGAGCGATCTCGGCTACCTGGGCAACGACGTAGCGCTTGCCTTCGGGCTGATGCAGTTCATGCGCCTGAAGGAAGACTGGGTGCGCCTCAACGCCCGCCTGTTCGGGCACCGTTTCATGAAGGACCGTATTGTTCCCGGCGGCGTGACCGTCGATGTCGACGCGGCCGGCATCGGCGCTTTACACAGTCAGTGTGACGCCGTCGAAAAAGAGGTGCGCCGTCTCAAGACCATCTACGACGAACACGCCGGCCTCCAGGATCGCTTTCTGAGCACCGGTGTCGTCACGCCCGATCTGGCGCAGCGCCTCGGCCTCATCGGCCTGGCCGGCCGCGCCAGCGGGCAGGCGTGGGACCTGCGCTGCAACCACCCCTGCCTGCCGTACGACCGGATGGTGCCGACGCTGGCGCTCGAAAAACGCGGCGACGTAGCCGCGCGCGCCGCCGTGCGCTTTGCCGAACTATTTGAATCGTTGGCCTTGATCCGAGGGCTGCTCGACCACCTGCCGGAAGGCGAAACACGCGCCGCGCTGCACAGCCGGCCCAACCGGCGCGGTTTCGGCTGGGTCGAAGGCTGGCGCGGTGACGTGCTGGTCGCGCTGGAAACCGGCGCGGACGGCAAAATCCGCCGCTGCCATTGCCACGATCCTTCCTGGCACAACTGGCCGGCGCTCGAACACGCGGTGATCGACAACATCGTCGCCGACTTCCCGCTCATCAACAAATCATTCAACCTTTCTTATTCCGGGCCGGATTTGTAGCCATGTTTCCCCTCATCCGACAAATTCTCCGCACCGGCATCGTCACCGAGCCGCCGCCCGAAGCCAGCGCCGACGAGGAGGCGCTGGCCGCCGTCCGGCAACGGCTGGACGCGGAAATGCGCCGCCTGCTCGGCCGCGCGCTGGTCATCCGCCACGTCGATGCCGGCTCCTGCAACGGCTGCGAGCTGGAAATCCACGCGCTGGGCAATCCCTATTACAACCTCGAAGCGCTGGGCATCAAATTTTCCGCCAGCCCGCGCCATGCCGACATGCTGCTGGTCACCGGGCCGGTCGCCAAAAACATGGAAACCGCGCTCAAACGCGCCTATGAGGCGACGCCCGCGCCGAAACTCGTCGTCGCCGTCGGCGACTGCGGCTGCACCGGCGGCCCGTTCGGCGAGAGCTACGCCTCGTGCGGGCGCGTCGCCAACGTGATTCCCGTCGATGTCACTATCCCGGGCTGCCCGCCGACGCCGCTGCAACTGATGCAAGGCATTCTCGCCGCCATCGCACCGGATGCCCGCGAAGCCCAATGAAGCGCCGCATTGCCTGCCGGCTGTTGATTGAAGGCCGCGTGCAGGGCGTCGGCTTCCGCAACGCGCTGTGCGCCGAAGCCCTGCGCCTTGACGTCGGCGGCTGGGTGCGCAATCGCCGCGACGGCCGCGTCGAAGCCTTTCTCTGCGGCGAGCAAGCGCGCGTCAATGTTTTGATTACCTGGGCCCATCATGGTCCGAATCCGGCGCGCGTCGACCGCGTCACTTGCCAGGAAATGCCTTTCCCGGCGTCACCGGAAGACCGCCCGCAGGAATACTTCCCCTTCCGGCGCAAACCTTCCTTATAAAACGGCGCGTAAAGAACAGGCGGCGTCGCCAAGGCTGTTCCGGCAAGCGCCTCTGCAACCCGCGTAGATAGGGCACCTCTAAAGGGGATGCTCTGGAGCCCTTGTAAACAGGGCATTTCGGAAGGGCTGCCCGCCAGCCTTTTATTTATAAGGGTTTCAGGGTGCCTGCCCGCAAACGCCCTATCCACGCGGGTTTGCGGGCAGCCCTTGATTCTTTCCTGCCCGGCGTGTATTCCATGTACTATCGGCATGACACAATCTTTTACCTTTGCCCTGTCGGCCCAAAGCAGGCGTCCGGCGTTGTTAAAACGGCATTGCGCACCGAAGGAAAAAAGGAGACGCACCATGTTGAAGCAACACGATTTACCACATTCACGCCGCCGCACCGTGCGATTTCTTGCCGGCGCCGCGTTCGCCGCGCTGCTCGGCTTGGCCGGCATCGCCCAGGCCGAGGTTACGTTCAGCATCGGCGATCCGCGGTTTTACGGGCGCATCGATATCGGCGGCCGCCCGCCGCCCCCGGTGATTTATGCCGATCCCATCATCGTTACGCCGTCGCACGTCGTCGGGCCGCCAATCTATATGCGCGTGCCGCATCGGCACCCCAGACACTGGCGCCGTCACTGTCGCGATTACGGCGCCTGCGGCGAGCCGGTGTTTTTCGTGCGCGATAGCTGGTATCAGCGTGAGTTTGCGCCGCGCTACATGGGCTACGAGGTTTCGCCTCCGCCCCATTTCCGTCACCGTGAAGATTGGCGCGGGCGCCATATGTACGACGGTTACCGCTGGCGCGGGTATCGCTATTTTCCGCAGCATCGCCGCCATCACGATGACGACGACGATGATGACGATTGATCTAACCGCGGACCGGATTGCGGCGTACTGCGCCGGACTGACCAGGCCACTGGAACGGACGGCTTCAGACAGCGGGCGTAAAACTGCGCAGTTTTTAGCGTGACTGACTTTATATCGCCGGCGGGGAACCACCGTTTTACGTTATGATTGGCGCGCCGGCTGTGTTGCCCGATTCGTTTTTTATTTGCGCCCATTCCGCCTTCTCCGCCGCGTTCGACCGACTGATATTCGCCATGACCGGACTTTCTCCCGATACGCCGATTCCCGCCGAAATCCGGCTGCATCAGAAAACCCGCCGCCTTGAACTTGTCTATGAGAACGCGCGCTATGAACTCAGCCATGAGTTTCTCCGCGTATTCTCGCCTTCGGCGGCCGTGCGCGGCCACGGGCGCGGTCAGGAAACCCTGCAACTGGGCAAGCGCGACGTCGCAATCGAGCGCATCGAACCGGTTGGCAATTACGCGCTTCGTCTGGTTTTTTCCGACGGTCACGACAGCGGCCTGTATTCCTGGGATCTGCTGTACAACTTCTGCCGCCACCGCGACGCGCTGTGGCAAGCCTACCTCGACCGCCTCGCCGCGACCGGCGGCAGCCGCGATCCGGCCGAATGCCCGCCGTCGCCCGAGCCGCCCGCAGCGCAATGCGGCCTGGTCAGACACTGAGCGCCGCGTACAAAATACGCCGCGCCTTCGCCTGTTCGCCATGCTCATCGCCCTCGTTGCGCGCCTGACGGCTTACGATCTTCCTGCAATCGCCTAAAATTGCGTTGTAGCCCGAAAGTATGAACGTCGATCGCCCTGACCCTGCCATGGATAAACAAACCCATTTTGGCTTTGAACACGTTGCCGAGCGCGAAAAAGCGCGGCGCGTCGCCGGCGTCTTCGATTCGGTGGCGACGCGCTACGACCTGATGAACGATCTGATGTCCGGCGGGCTGCATCGGCTCTGGAAAATCTTTACCATCGACCGCAGCGGCGTGCGCGAAGGCGCGCGCGTGCTTGATGTGGCAGGCGGCACCGGCGACCTGTCGCGCGCTTTTGCCCGCCGCGTCGGCAAAAGCGGTGAAGTCTGGCTGACCGACATCAACAACGCCATGCTTACGCGCGGCCGCGATCGCCTGTGCGATCAGGGAATTCTATTGCCGGTGGCGCAGTGTGACGCTGAGAAGCTGCCGTTCCCCGATGATTATTTTGATTGCGTGACGGTCGCTTTCGGCTTGCGCAACATGACGCACAAGGATAGGGCGCTCGCCGAAATGCGCCGTGTTCTGCGGCCGGGCGGACGCCTGCTGATCCTCGAATTCTCGCGCATCTGGAAACCGCTGGCGCCGGCCTACGATTTCTATTCGTTTAAAATCATCCCGAAGCTGGGCCGGCTCGTGACGCGGGACGAAGGAAGCTACCGCTACCTTGCCGAGTCGATCCGCATGCATCCGGACCAGATGACGCTGAAACGGATGATGGAACGCTCCGGGCTGGAAAACGTCGAATATTTCAACCTGACGCTGGGCGTTGTCGCCCTGCATCGGGGTTTTAAGTTTTGAAGGAATTTTTCAGTCAATTAAATTTAAAAAACCCAAGGAGAACGCCTGATGAAAAGATTTTTGGCCGCCATGTTCATCGCCTTACTCGCCGTCGTGTCAAGCGTCGACGATGCCGAAGCCGCGCGTTTGGGCGGCGGGCGCTCCGTCGGTATGCAGCGGCGGGCGCTCACGCCCCGCCCGGTCACGCCGCAGCGGCAGGCCGCGCCCGCGCCGGGTCAGGCGCAGCGCAGCTGGCTCGGCCCGATCGCCGGTTTGGCAACCGGCCTCGGTCTCGCCGCACTGTTTTCATCTCTCGGTCTGAGCGCCGAACTGGCGAATTTCGTCATGCTTATCCTGCTGGTGATGGCCGGCATGTTCCTTATCCGCCTGTTCCGCCGCCCCCGGCAGATGCAGCAGGCGCCGATGCGCTATGCCGGCGTAAACACTCCCGGGCAATCGCCGCGCCATACCGACGGGGCGGCCGCAAACGCCCAATCCATGCGGGCTGCGGCGCCGGACGATACGCCATCGGCTCCCGGCAACATCCTCGCCGGTTTTGACGACGAAGCTTTCCTGCGCGTTGCCAAACTCAACTTCGTTCGCCTGCAGGCGGCCAACGATGCGAAAAATCTCGACGACATTCGCGAATTCGTCACGCCCGAAATCTACGCCGAGATCAAACTACAAATGGACGAGCGCGGTAACACGCCCCAGCAAACCGACATCGTGACGCTTGCGGCCGATTTGCTGGAAGTCGTCCAGGAAGGCTCGCGTTATATCGCCAGCGTGCGCTTTAGCGGCATGATTCGGGAGACCCTTGGCGATGCCGAAGCCGCCGCGGCGCCCTTTGAAGAAATCTGGCATCTGACCAAACCGGTCGACGGCAACAGCGGCTGGGTTGTCGCCGGCATTCAGCAGATTCAGTAATTCTTACCATGCTGACGGCGACCGCGCTGGCTTGTATCAATTACCCGCCCACCGGCGAGATTGGCGAGGCGTCGGCGACGGCCCGCCCGCGGCCATTTGCCGGACGGGCGATGTACGCGCGCTGTCCGCCTGTCGATCTTCACATCAAAGTCAGCGACGCCGGCGCTTTGCGCGCCGCGCCAAACATTGGGCATGCGCTGCGCGAAGCGCCTTCAGCCGCCAATATCCTGACCCGCCTGACCCTTCCCACCTCGCTCACTTTTCCGCCGGTTGCGCGAATGGTCCGGGTAACGCAATGGACGGCTGTCGGCTTCGTCAATCCAGGCGCACCCGGCGCTTCCAGAACGCCTGCCGGCAAAGGTTTCCTGACCGCCGCCCGCGCCCGTATTGGGGACGCCGCGGATCGGGCCGACACGCCGGTTTTCCGCCGGCGCAATCTGCGCCGAGATGTCGGGGACGATCTGTCCCGCTGCGCCGGAGACATCGCCGTCCATTCCGTCCGATGGCTGGCGCAGGGCGGCCGCGCGGTATTTTCCGGCGTTTCGCGCGCGGCCCGCGCATTTGCACGGAATTTCGCCGAATCTTTCAGCGAGGAAACCTCGCTTATTCTCGGACGAGTCGAGCTGGGGCATTGGCTCGCCCCATCGACGCGCAGCCCCGGGATACGACATCGCTCAAACAGCGCCTGGAACGACTGGGCGGCATGGAAATCCGGACGTGCGCTTACTCTCAATGATTGTATGAATGCCATGACTTCGATCTTTTTTCCGCAAAAACCGCGGGACAAGCAACATCCATATTTTCAACGGCTTTCGCAGGCCGCTATATTGATTCTTGGACTTGGGCTGGCGTTAACGCTTACGGCCTGCAAAAGCGCTACCGCGCCGGAGAAGCGCGTCCATGCGAACGAAACATTTACGACGGATACGCCTTTTGCCTATACCAGCCGACATACGCCGGAAGCGGCGTGCGAAACCGGCAAGCGCGCGCTGTTGAGTCAGGGCTACCGTATCGGTGAAGAGAAGGCCTTGAGTCTGAACGGCGAAAAAATTTTCCGCCCCGAAGCAGAAAGAGTCGTCCGCCTCGGCATCAATCTCGTCTGCCTGGCAAGCGGCCGGGGCGCCGTCATTTACGCCAACGCCCAGGAAACCCATTACGAGCTTAAATCGAGCGGCAACAGCGCCGGCTTCAGCGTTTCCGGCATGGGGTCGCTCTCTCTGCCGTGGACGATGGATCGCAATACGCTGGTCAAAATCAGCGAGGAAACCATTACCAACGCCGGGTTCTACCAGCGCCTGTTCGAGCTGATCGAATCGCTTGAAGGCGGGAAGAAAGCCACGCCCGCCGCCGATGACGCTTCCTGAAGTCCCCCTCGCGTTTTATCCGGTCGCCGTTGTTGCCATTTTGCTGACCGGCATTTCCAAGGGCCGATTTGGCGCGGCGGCCGGCGGGCTGGCCGTACCGATCCTGTCGCTGGTCATTGCCCCGCCGGAAGCCGCCGGCATCATGCTGCCCATTCTTTGCGCCATGGATATTTTCGCCGTTTATGCCTGGCGCGGGCGCTGGTCGACCCGGCATCTGCGCATTCTGCTCCCCGGCGTACTGACGGGCATCGCCCTGGGCAGCCTGGCGTTCGGCATGCTTCCGGTCAATGCAATCCGGCTGATCGTCGGCCTTATCGCCGTGCTTTTCTCGGTCAACAAACACTTCGCACTTAGCGAGCGTCTGGCCGCCCGCCTGTCCATGAGCGAGAAAACGCCCGGCCCGGTCATGGGCGCAATCTGCGGCGTATTCTCCGGCTTGACCAGCACGCTGGCGCATGCCGGCGGGCCGCCTTTTGCCGTTTACATCTACTCGCAGCGTCTGGACAAATCGGCCATCGTCGCCACCTCGGCGCTGCTGTTCTGCATCGCCAATTACGTCAAGCTGGCGCCATATTACTTTCTCGGCCAATTAAACCCGGGCAACCTTTCCGCATCGCTGCTCTTTACGCCGCTGGCGCCGCTCGGGATCTGGCTTGGCATCTGGCTGCACAAGCGTATTTCTGAGAAAGCCTTTTTCCAGATCAGCTACCTGCTGCTGTTTTTCAGCGGCGTCAAGCTGATCCGGGACGCCCTGGCCTAAGCGCGGTCAAAAACAGCGCCCCGAAGACCCGCGTGGATTGGGCGTTTCCGGGCATACCTCTCTGAACCCCGCATGGATAAAGGCGCTCCGAGTGGGAGGCGCTGAAACCCTTATAAATAAAGGGCTGGCGGCCGGGTGCTCTGAGATGCCCTGTTTATAAGGGTTCCGGATCACCTCCTCGGAGATGCCCTAAATACGTGGGCTTCAGGCCACCTCTTTTGGGAGATGCACCTACGCTTCCGTCCCCGCGTTTCCAATTCTCCCCCTGTGAGGAAGATGCCCCGAAGGGGCAGAGAGGGCAACACGCCGAAGGCTTGGCTTCTCTTGGCTTCTGTTACTTCAGATGGGATTTGATATTGCCCCTGCGCTCTTTTTATCTTTTTTACCCTCTCCTAAAGGGCAAGGGGTCTTTGGGGTGATCCGGACCCCGCGTGAATAAAAGCGTTCAGGGCAGGCGCTCTGAAATTCCCGTGGATAAAGGAGCCTAGGGTAGCTCCACTTGCTTCCCCTTTTTTAAAGGGGGCAGTTTGAAGAACTGAGGGGTTTATGTTTTTTGATGCCCTTGGGCCCTTGTATTCAGGGCGTTTTAGAGCATTTTATGTTTTCTGCCCGGTCTTTACGGAATTCAGAGGAAACTTCGCAAGCTTAAATAGCGGCTTGACTTTGCAAATTAACGCATAATCCGTTTTTGTCCCGATACCCCCGCCGAACGATCAAAACCGCCATGGCCCGACCCCGTAACGATAATTTTCTGCGCGCGCTGCTGCGCCGGCCGACCGACCATACGCCGATCTGGATGATGCGCCAGGCTGGGCGTTATCTGCCGGAATACCGCGCGCTGCGCCGGCGCGCCGGCGGCTTTCTCGATTTGTGCCGGAATCC
This sequence comes from uncultured Propionivibrio sp., assembly GCA_938040985.1. Taxonomy (GTDB): domain Bacteria; phylum Pseudomonadota; class Gammaproteobacteria; order Burkholderiales; family Rhodocyclaceae; genus Propionivibrio. The sequence goes on along the minus strand of CALHZD010000095.1, from coordinate 13,763 downwards.
GGCGCTGGCCTGTGAAGCGACGCTGCAACCGCTGGCGCGCTACGATCTGGACGCCGCCATCATTTTTTCCGACATTTTGACTGTGCCCGATGCCATGGGGCTGGGGCTGTATTTCAGCGAGGGCGAAGGGCCGCGCTTTGAACATCCCTTGCGTGAGGAACGGGACATCCTGCGGCTGGCCGCCCCCGACCCCTACGATCGCCTGCGTTATGTGACCGACGCCATCAGCGAGGCCCGGCGGGCGCTCGATAATCACGTGCCACTGATCGGCTTTGCCGGCAGCCCCTACACCTTGGCCTGCTACATGGTTGAAGGCGCTTCCCGCAGCGACTATCGCCATATCAAGACCATGCTCTATGCGCGCCCGGATTTGCTGCACCGCCTGCTGGCGGTGACTTCCGAGGCGGTGACGGCCTGCCTCAATGCCCAGATTGAGGCCGGCGCGCAGGCGCTGATGCTGTTCGATACCTGGGGCGGCAGCCTGTCGGCGGCCGCATACCGGGAGTTTTCGCTGGCGTATCTGCAACGGATCATTGCCGGCCTGAAATGTGAGCAAGAGGACGGGCGCATTCCCGTAATCGTATTTACCAAAGGCGGCGGCCTGTGGCTGGAAGCCATCGCCGCCTGCGGCTGTGACGCCGTCAGCCTGGACTGGACGATTGATCTGGGCGAAGCGCGCCGGCGCGTCGGCGATAAAGTCGCCTTGCAGGGCAATCTTGATCCGAGTGTCCTCTTCGCTCCGCCGGCGGTCGTGGCGGCGGAGGCGATCAAGGTGCTGGATCGCTATGGCGCTGGGGATACCGGGCATGTGTTCAACCTCGGCCACGGGATTTCCCAATACACACCGCCCGAAAACATTGCTGCGCTGGTCGAAACGGTGCATGCCTACCGCCGCCCGCCTTTGCTGCCGGGAAACAAGGCGGGGAATTCAGCCGGAAATCCGGCCGGACATCCTGAAATGGCGTAAAACAGACCGGCGAACGCTTGACTTATGCACAAAAATCAGCTTGTTGTGCCGGCGCATTCGCAAACCCGTTGATAATCAGCGTATTATTTTTATCTATTTGATTATTAAAAGATATTTTTCTGATTATTTTTCAGGCAAGCTAATGAAAACCCTTATGGAACACGCAATTAGACGCGCTTTTCAGCCCAATTCCACAAAATTATCCACAGAAAATGTGCATAACGAAAAAACCTTGTCGAGAGAAAGCATTAGGCGCGTTTCGTAGAAAGCAAATGAAAAAAGTAGCGCAACCGCATGATATTTCATCCCGCTTTATCCCGCTTGCCAAGGAGGGTAACACCGCCGCGCCGCGGCTTTGCCGTTGTTCCAGCCGTTCCATCACTCGCACGGCGAGAAATTCCGCCAGGGGCGCCCCATTCCGTCCCGCGCCGCCAGGCCCGACGCTTGACGGCTTGGGGGATCTGAGATTGTCTTAAAGAGCCTATTGCGTGCGCCAGATTATCCGTGTTGCTCTTGACGTGCCGCTGGAGGGCCTGTTTGATTATTACGCGCCGGCGGGCGAGTCCCTGGGCGCTGCCGACATCGGGCTGCGCGTGCGCGTCCCCTTCGGCCGGCAGATGCGCATCGGCGTGCTGACCGCGCTGCCCGAGCGCAGCGAACTGGCCGAGGCGCGGCTGAAAGAGGCCGATGCGGTGCTGCGCGACCTGCCGCCGCTGCCGGCCGAATGGTTCCGTCTGTGCGAGTTCTGCGCCGCCTACTACCATGCGCCGCTGGGCGAAGTCATGCTCTCGACCCTGCCGACCAGGCTGCGCCGCATCGACCCGCCGCGAGCGCGAACGCCGCGCCGTGCCGCCCGAACGCCGTCTCCCAGCCCCGCGCCGGCGCTGACCGATGAACAGGAAGCCGCGCTGGCGGCCATTGCCGGCGAGGAGGGTTTTCAGCCGTACCTACTGCATGGCGTAACCGGCAGCGGCAAAACCGAGGTTTATCTGCGCCTGATTGCACGGGCGTTGGCCGCCGGCCGGCAGGCGCTGCTGCTGGTGCCGGAAATCAACCTGACGCCGCAGCTTGAGGAGCGCGTCGCCGCGCGTTTTCCGGAGGCGCCGCTGGTCAGCCTGCACAGCGAACTGAGCGAAGCGGCGCGCGCGCAACATTGGCGGGCGGCGTTCGAGGGCGCGGCGCGCATCGTGCTGGGGACGCGGCTGGCGGTATTTACGCCGCTGCCTGATCTTGGCCTGATCATCGTTGATGAGGAACATGACGCTTCGTTCAAGCAGCAGGAGGGCATGCGCTATTCGGCGCGCGACGTGGCCGTGTTTCGCGCCCGCGCCCGCAACATCCCGATCGTGCTCGGCTCGGCGACGCCGTCGCTGGAAAGCTGGGCGAATGCGACCGATCCGCGTACCCGCGCGCGCTACCGGCTGCTCACGCTCAAGGCGCGCGCCATCGGCGGCGCGCGCCTGCCGGCGGTGCGGCGCATTGACACGCGCCAGGAAAAATTGCAGGACGGCTGCTGCGAGGCTTTATTGGCGGCGATCAATATGCGTCTGGCGCGCGGCGAGCAAAGCCTCGTCTTCCTCAACCGGCGCGGCTATGCGCCGGTGCTGTCCTGCCCGGCGTGCGGCTGGATTTCGCGTTGCCGGCGCTGTGCCGCCAATCTGGTGCTGCATCTGGCCGACCGGCGGCTGCGCTGCCACCATTGCGGCTTCGAGTGCCGCGTGCCGAAACATTGCCCGACCTGCGGCAATCAGGACATCATGCCCTTCGGGCGCGGCACGCAACGGCTCGAAGCGGCGCTCGCCGCGCGCTTTCCCTACGCCCGCGTGCTGCGCGTTGACCGCGATGCGGCAAAAAGCCGTAAACAATGGGAAGCCCTGGTCGCCCGCATTCGCGCCGGGGAGGCCGACATCCTCGTCGGCACGCAGATGCTGGCCAAGGGGCACGACTTCCCAAAGCTGACGCTGGTCGGCGTACTGGGCGCCGATGCCGCCCTGTTCGCCGCCGACTGGCGGGCGGCGGAGCGACTGTTTGCCCAGCTGATGCAGGTTGCCGGCCGCGCCGGCCGCGCCGATCTGCCCGGCGAAGTCATTATCCAGACGCAGTACCCCGACCACCCGCTCTACGCGGCGCTGGTGCGCCACGATTACGCCGGCTTTGCCGAGGCGCAGCTCAAGGAGCGCGAGCAGGCGGGCTTTCCGCCCTACGCCTACCAGGCCATGCTCCGCGCCGAGTCGCCACAGATGGCCGACGCCATCGCTTTTCTCGCCACGGCGCGCGCCTGGCCGCAGGCCGCAGAGTATCCGGAGGTCATGCTCTACGACCCGGTGCCCATGCGATTGGCCCGCCGTGCTAATCTCGAACGCGCGCAACTGCTGGTCGAATCGCCTTCACGGCGGGTCTTGCAGGCATTTCTCACGCCCTGGCGGGCGGCTGTTGCGGCAATCAAAACACCGTCCCGGCTGCGCTGGCACCTGGAAGTTGATCCGATGGCATTCTGACAAAGCGCGCCGGACGCAAAACCGCTGCCCGAAGCGCCTTTATCCACGGGCATCTTAAAAAACAAAAAAAAGTGCTCCAAAAGCTACGCAAACAAGCCAAAAAACATAAAATGCTCTGAAACGCCCTAAATACAAGGGCTCCAAAGCATCACAAAACATAACTTGGAACACTGCGCCCGACCAATTCTCTGCAAACCGTGTAGATAGGGCATCTCCGGACACCCTGCCTGCCAGCCCTTTATTGATAAGGGTTTCAGAGGAGGTGCCGGGGAACGCCCTGTTTACGCGGGTTCCGGCAGTGGTCTGGCGGGTGCAGCGGCGCGGCGCGCCAGGCCGAGCTGCGCCAGGACGCTCAGCGATCGTGTGCGCTCCGCTCGGAAGAGTCCGCGCCGTCGCTGCGGCGATTCTCATCGGCAGGGCCGGCGTCATTGGACTCGTCGGATGCTTCTTCAAGATTTTCAGCGCTTTCAGCACTGACGCGCCGTGCGGCGGCAAGACGTTGTTGCAGGCGTTCCCGCCGAAGCCGCCGCTTTTTCGCCGAACGGAAATAGCAGAACAGCCAGCTGCGCGGCGCTTCAACGCCGGTCCGGACAAATTCCAGCAAGCCGGGCTCGAACTGGAAGCGGCGCTGCAAGGCGGCCACGCCGCGCCGGCCGGCGAACAGGATACGATCGCCGGAGCGCAGCACGGTATCTTCCGGCGGCAGGGGAATTTCCGTCTGGTGGCGCAGCAACAGCAAGGCGAAGGCGGGCAGGCGCTCGGCAGGCGTTGTCGGATGCGAGAGCAGGTCGGCAATCGACAGCGGCGGATCAATTTCCGGCGACAGCGCATCGCGCAAGCCGGCATAGGAAGCAAAGCAGTCGAATCCCCACATGAACGGCACTTTTTCGCCAACTTGCGTTTGCAACAGTTCGATCGTGCGCTGCGCCAGCGTATCGTCATCGCACTCAAGATGGCGCAGATAGCGAATCAGCAGCGGCGAGGTCAGCAGCTGCCGCGCTTTGTGGGCGACCACATCGGCCTTGACGAAGCGCAGATTGGCCATCGAAGCGTCCACCAGGCTGGCATTGACGACATGCGTTTGGCGAATCGCCACATAGAGATTGGCATTGACCAGACGGGCGCGGTTGATCAGCGCCAGGTTAACGGCGACGGAGTCGGTGCCGGCCACCAGGCCGACGGCTCTTTCGATGCCGGCCTGGTGTAATTCATCGTCTTCCATCTCCTGCAAGCTCGACAGCCGAACCAGATCGTCCTCGGTTTTGTGCGCCGTATCGATGTTGACGAGCGAATAGCTGACGCCCGCCTGTTCGAGCGCCGCGACCACATAGAGCGAGAAGGCGCCCGACCCGCAGACGACCCAGTATCCTTTCGGCAGATTTAGCGATTCGGGGCATTCGCCGCCCGGCAGTCCGGACAGCCATTCGATGGCGCGCAGCTTTGTCGCCGACCCCATGTCGAGACGTATATTGCTGGCAAACGTTTCGTACGGATTGATCAGCTCGATGTTGCGGAAAGACTTCAGGTTTGCCTGCGCCATCGGCGTATGCACGCGGGCGATGATGCGCAGCGAGGGATTAAGCACCGTACCGCCGATGGCGACCGACTGGTTGGTCTCGTCGTTGCCGGCCATCGCCACCATCGCCATGCAGTGGCGATGCGTCACGCCGGCATCGACCAGCACGTCGGGCAGGCGGGCGTCGCCGTCCCAGAAGATCGGGCGCCGCTCAAATTCATCGATCTCGATGCGCGAGGCGCGTTCGTGCCGCTGTTCGATGATGACGATGCGGTAGCCCATGCGATCAAGCATGCGCGCCAGCATGATGCCGCTCTGGCCATAACCGGCAATCAGGACGAACGGCGTCTGTAGGCGCTGCACGCGGATCATGAAGCGCCGGCGGCTGATCGCCCGGCGAAAGGTGGGATCCTGCGAGAGGTGGAAGACGCTGCCGAGCGTATAGGCCCAGGCCACGACGCACAGGTAGATGCAAACGATGATCCAGGCGCGTTGCAGGTCGGTAAACTGATGGGGAATTTCGCCGAAGCCGATGGTCGTCGCGGTATAGCTGACGATGTACAGGGCATGGAAGAAACTCAGATGATCGGGCCGGCCATGTTCATCGATGCCGGGAATGACCACCATCCCCCACACGGAAACCGCATAGGCGATGACCAGCGCAATGAGCGGGCGGCGCAAACGCCGCAGGATGACGAAAGAAATTTCGTTCATGCGCCCGCCGGATCAGCGCGACTGGTACAGGGTTTCGCTGACCAGAAGAATGACCGAGATGGCATTGGCGAGCAGCGCGCCGCCGCTCAGCGAGACAATGCTCGACATGGTTTCGCCGGTCATTGCCAGATGCTGGATATTGACGTGCCACATCCAGACGAGCGAGGCCGCCAGCAATTGCAGCATGGCTACCAGGCTGGTGGCCAGGTGCGTGGCGCCCAGGTGCGTGCGATCGCCGAATTTCATGATCAGCGCAATCAGGTTAACGACGACGGCGCCGAACAGATGGCCGGCGTCATGTACATGAATGTTGTCGATCCCGCCGACGAAAAAGCCAAAATTGAGCGTACACGCCAGGATGATGACAAAACCGAAAACCACTTTTTCCAGATTCATGGATCGTTCCCTCCCAACACATTTTCCGGCGCTCCGGAACCGCTACGCGGCTATTCCGTGAAATTACGCCTCCTGCGCCTCCTCGTTGCGCCGCCCCGGGTTCAGGCCGAGCTGCTTGAGCTTGCGGTACAGATGCGTGCGCTCCAGGCCGGTGCGCTCGGCGACGCGCGTCATGTTGCCGTTCTCAATTTTCAGGTTATGCTCGAAATACAGGCGTTCAAAGGCCTCGCGCGCCTCGCGCAGCGGTTGATCGAGCAGCGGCATGATGGGCAGCGGCTCCGGCGCCTCGCCCGCTTCGCGCTGCAACAGCGGCTCCACGTCATTCTGCGTGATTTCTTCATCCAGCGCCGACAAGGCGAGATTGCGCACGGTCGCCAGCAGTTCGACCCAGTCGCCCTGCCAGCGGTGCAGGCGCAGCGCATTGAGCGCGCCGCTGGAAAATGTGCGGGGGGGCACCTCATTGCGTTCAACCATATGGGTGAGCAGCAGCGTGGCGATTTCCGGCACTTCGTCCGTATGGCCGGCCAGCGGCGGCAGTCCCAGCCAGACTTCGCCCAAGCGGGCAACCAGCGCTGCGTCCCAGCCGGCTTCGGTCAGCGCGGACAGCGGGCGCGCCAGCGCCGCGACCAGTTGCAGGTGGTATTTTTCCAGCCGCTCCAGCGCAAAGCTCAGATTCTTCTGCTGCAACTTGCCCAGCAGCATCAGGTCGGCGATGAAAAGAAGGCCGCCGCTGGCGTTCTCCAGCATTTCCTGCGTCAGCGGCGCGCTCGACGAGGACAGGTCAAGCCACGGCGTTTTCGGCGCATGCAGCGTGCGCGCGCAGATTTCGGCCATGCTGCCGCAGGCCCCTTTGAGCAGGAGCACGGAGGTTTTTCCGGACGCCTGCTCAAGCCGCCGCCGGAAATCCTTGAGCAGGGAGGAGCGGGCAAAGGCTTCGAGCGTCAGTGGCGGCCGGTTGGGCGACACATCGTGCTTGAGCGCTTTTTTGACGGTCGCCAGCAGTTTCTGCAAGGCGATTGGTTTTTCCAGAAAATCAACGGCGCCGACCCGCGTCGCTTCCACCGCCGAATCGATGGTGCCATGTCCGGACATCATGATGACCGGCATTGTCAGCAGACCGGCGGATGACCATTCCTTGAGCAGCGAAATACCATCGGTATCGGGCATCCAGATGTCGAGCAAAACAAGATCCGGACGCTTTTCGGCGCGGACGCTGCGCGCGGCGGCGGCATTCTCTGCCAGCGTCACGTTATGCCCCTCGTCGGCCAGAATCTCCGAGAGCAGCTCACGGATGCCCATTTCATCATCAACCACCAGTATTTGCGCCATGTTCAGTTCTCTATGGATGTTTCAGTTCCAATGAAAGCGTTCGCCTCCGCCGACGAAGCCGAGGGTAACAGAATGCTGATCTGCGCGCCCGACGGCTGCCGGTTGTGGATGCGGATCACGCCGCCGTGCTCATCGACAATTTTCTTGACGATCGCCAGCCCCAATCCTGTTCCCTGCGCCTTGGTCGTCACATACGGCTCAAAGATACGCGCCATGATTTCCGGCGGAAAACCCGCGCCATTATCCGCCACCCTCAGCTCGACCATCGCACCGTCGCAACGGGTCTGGATGCCGATCCACGGATTCTCCATGCCCTCCTGCGCATCCTCGGCGTTGCGCAGCAGATTATGGATGATCTGGCGCAATTGTGACGCATCGCCGCGCACCAGCGGCAAATCCGCGGCCAGAGCCAGCTCGATGCAGGCGACGGAATTTTCGTACAGACCGAGCACTTCGCCAATCAGCGCATTCAGATCAAGCGCTGTCAGATCAGGCGGCGGCAGGCGTGCGTAGTCGGAAAATTCATTCACCATCCGTTTCATCGCCATGACCTGATTGATGATCGTCTGCGTCGAGCGCCGGAGCATATCGCCGTCGTTGCCCGTCAGCTTGCCGTCCAGCTTCAGTTGCAGGCGCTCGGCGGAAAGCTGGATCGGCGTGAGCGGATTCTTGATCTCATGCGCCAGACGGCGCGCCACTTCGCCCCAGGCGGCGCTGCGCTGGGCGGCCACCAGGCGGGTGACGTCGTCGAAAACGGCCACGTAGCCGCCGCCGCTATCCTCAGGCAGCTGCGTGCCGCGCAGGTTGAGGATCTGCGGCAGTTCCCCCTGGCGAGCCAGTTCGATCTGCGTCTGCCACTCCGCATGTCCATGTTCGGCAAAAGCGTCCCGGATCGCCGCGCCCAGCCGGCGCTGCCGCGCCCAGGCATCGACCGGCTTGCCGTACAGATCGTCCAAGCTATCGCGCAGAATCATTTTCGCCCCCTGGTTGACGGTGCGCAGCAGAAAACGCGCATCGAAAACGAGCACGCCGGCCGACAGATTCGACAGGATGGATTCCAGATAGGCGCGCGCCGATTCGAGTTCGGCGCGGTGGCGTTCCGTCTCCCGCTGCGCATCGTTGAGCTGACGCGTCATCTGGCTGAACGATTGAGTCAGCACGCTCAGTTCGTCGCGGCTGTAAATGGCCTGGCGCGGCGTGAAATCGCCGGAAGCGACCGCCTGCGTACCTTCGGCAAGGATCGACAATGGCGCCGAAAGCCGGCGCGCCAGCACGAACGCCGTGGCGATCGCCGTGAATAAGGCCAGCAGCACGGTCAGCGTCAGCGTCAGCGCATAAATGCGCGTCAATCCCTGGCGGCCGAGAGAAAGTTCCTGGTAATCGCGGTAGACCGCTTGCACCTGCCCGGCGTTGCTGGCCAGTCCCTCCGGCACGCTCTGCATGAGCAGCAGCACGCGCGTTTCCGCCCCTAGACCATTGGCGCTGACCGGCGCGTAGGCGCGAATCAGAATGCTGTCGCGCTCGCCCGATTCCGTTTCGCTATACACGCGGCCGTTGCGCACGCGGCTGATCAGTTCGGCGGACGGCTGCGGCAAGGGCGGCGAAGCCAGCTCGCTGGTGGCCGTTGCCAGTAACAGCCCATTGGCAGCATAAAGCGCCGCCGACTGCACGGCAGCTTGTTCGCGCAGACGACCAAGCGCCAGATGCGTCTGCATTTCGCCCGATTCGCTCATTTCAAGCGCCATACTGCGCGCCTTTTCGATCAGTTCGTCACGAATGGCATCAATCGCCTCGCGCCCGAGGTCGAGGCCGGATTCGAGTGCTTTTTCGACGCGCGCATCGAACCAGGCATCGATACTTTTGGTGACGAACTGCACTGACACGCCATAAACCAGCATGCCGGGCAGCACGGCGATCAGGACGAACATCAGCATCAGGCGCAACTTGAGGCGCGAGCCAAAAACCTTGGCATGATATTCCCGCCACAGCGCATATACCTGCCAGGTAATCAACGCGAACAGGGAAAGGGCGGCCATGGCGTTCAGCCCCAGCAACCACGGATAATGGCGAACGAACAGCGCCGTATCGGCGCTCGCCGAGGCAAGCAGAAACAATAGAATGCCGCCGAATGCAGCGGTAAGGATGATCAGCGTTTTCATGGGGCGCTCTCCCGCATTTTCGGCGTCTCTTGCGCCTCCTGTTTTTCCTGCTGTTCCTGTTGTGGTGCAGGCGGCAGATCAGGAGAACGTGCGCCGTCCGCAGGCGCCTCAGCGCCGGCAAAATCGGCCTCGGTAGGCACGGCGGGAATGTCTGCCGACGGGTCAGCAGGCAGTGTTTTGTCCTGCACTTTATCGGGTTCTTTGGTCGCCTCCCCGGCAGGTTCCGCTGCACCTGCGGCCTGATCGGCATGGATCGGCGCCTTGCCGCCTTGAATCGGGCCGGCGTCCGCTGCCGGTGCGCCAGACACATCGGCAGCCGGCGGTTGAAAGCGCCAGCGCAGCCAGCCGGAATCCAGATTCCATTCGGACTTGGCGCGCGCGCTGACCTGGAACGTCTTGGGCATCTGCGACAAATCCAGCCGCATGCGTAAGGCCGCCAGATAAACGACATCCGGCGATAAATCGCCCTGATCGGCAACTGGCCAGTTACGCAGCCGCGCCAGCACGCGCAAAGCCTCGTTCAGCGTTGCAAACCCCTGATGCAGCCCGCCGGTAGACAAACGATACCGGCGCGTCAAGGCATGATAGGAGAGCCGATACGTGCGGCTGCGCTGGGCGATACGCGCATCGAACCAGTACCAGCGGCTGCGCGTCAATTCAAAGTCAACGACAAAATGGAGCTCGATGCCGCGATTGATGACCTCCTCGATGCGTGGCGGCAGGTCGATCATAAAATCGGCGGAAAGACCGTAGCCCTCGCCGTCCGCCTCGATGCGCGGCGTAAACACGGCAATGCCCGAGGCCTGCGCCTGCGGCATCAGGCACATGACCCAAACCAGCATCAGCACGGCCAGCCACGATTGCCAATACCGTGGCCGATGTTGCTGCCGGCATTGCCGCCCGCACTCAGCCGGCTTCACGCGCGCCCTCCTGAATACCTTGATTTTCCGGCGCATGTCGCTTTTCCAGCAGCGCATAGTAGAAACCATCGTTCTCCGGGCACGGCAGCCAGTATTCTTCAGCCAGCGGCCGCGCGTCCGCATGACGGTAAAGAAAAGCATCAACCTGCCCCTTATTTTCCTCCTCAAACAGCGAACACGTCGCATAGAGCAGACGCCCTGCTGGCCGGAGCAGCGGCCAGAGCGCATCGAGAATGGCCGCCTGCTCGCGGGCAAAGCGGCGCACATCGCTTTCCCGGCGCAACGCCTTGATATCGGGATGCCGGCGCACTACGCCCGACGCGGAGCAGGGAACATCGGCAAGGATCGCATCAAAGGCACGGCCATCCCACCAGTCGGCCGGATGAGCGGCATCCCCGACACACACTTCGGCAGAAAGCTGTAAACGGCGCAGATTGTCCGTGATGCGTGCTGCGCGCGCACTGTCAACATCGAGCGCCAGCAGGTCGAGATCGGACCGTTCGAGCAGGTGCGAGGTTTTTCCGCCCGGCGCGGCGCAGGCATCGAGCACCCGCATGCCCGCCGTCGGCGCAAGCAGTTCAGCAGCGCGCTGTGCGCCCAAATCCTGCACGGAAACTTCGCCCTCGAAAAAACCGGGTAGCGCATCGACGGGTACGGGGCGTTCCAGCCGCAAAGCGCTCCCGCCCGCTTTGCCCAGCAGGTGCGCTGTCAGCCCGGCCGCCTGCAAACGCGCCAGATAAGATGCCGCCGTGCCACGCCGGGCATTGGCGCGCAGGGTCATCGGCGGCGGCGCATTGTCGGCGGCGACAATGGATTCCCATTGCGCCGGCCAGCGTCGTCGCAAGCGTTGCAGCCACCAGCGCGGATGCCAGTTTTTAGCCACTTCGTCGCACGCGGCGGCGGCCAGCAGCGTATCGCGTTGCCGCAAATAGTTGCGCAGCACGCCGTTGACCAGCCCCTTGAGAGGACTGCCCGCCAGCTCGCCCGCCGCCTGCACGGCCTGATCGACAACGGTATGCCGGGCATCCGGACGGGTCTCCAGGCGATAAAGCGCAGCGCTTAGCAATGCCTCGATTCCCGCATGGCTAAGCGGCGTTCGCAGCAGACGGGCAAGCAGGAATTCGGCCCAGCCATACCGGCGCAACACGCCGTAGGCAATGTCCTGGGCCGCCGCACGCGCGGCCGGCGGCGCATCCGCTATGGCAGCCAGCGCCTCGGTAAGGTTCTTGCCGCCGCTGACGCCGAGCAGCGCCTGTGCCGCGAACCACAGGCTGCACGCAAGCGAATCCGGCGCCAGCGTGCATGTTTTTCCCCCCGTCCGCGGCGACATCCCAGCGACAGCAGCCGCCTTGATGATCTTGAATTTTCTCGGCAGTGAGGACAACGTTCGTCATCCTGAACATTGTTTCGACACGGGAAGTTTAGCATGACGGAAATGACACGACGGCATTCTGGCGGCGATAATAGCGGCATGATGTTCTCGTCCGCCAAACATTTCGCCTGGCTATCGATCGCCGCAGCGTTCATTACCATCCTGCTCAAGGCCCTGGCCTGGTGGCTCACCGGTTCGATCGGCCTGCTTTCCGATGCGCTGGAATCGCTGGTCAATCTGGCCGGTGCAATGATGGCGCTGGCGATGATTTCGCTTGCCGAACAGCCGGCCGACGAAGCGCACGCCTACGGCCACGGCAAGGCGGAATATTTTTCCGCCGGTTTTGAAGGCTTGCTGATCCTGGCCGCAGCGGCCGCTATCGCCCTGGGCGCCGTCGAGCGCCTGCGCAACCCGCAACCGCTCGAGCAGGCCTGGCTCGGCCTAACCGTTTCCGCCCTCGCCTCCGTACTCAATCTGGCGACGGCGCTGACGCTGCTTTCCGCCGGACGCAAATACCGCTCATTGACGCTGGAGGCCGACGCCCGGCATCTGCTGACCGATGTCTGGACTTCGGCCGGCGTCATTGCTGCCGTCGGCGCCGTCACCCTGACGCGCTGGCTATGGCTCGACCCGGTCATCGCGCTCCTGGTCGCCGCCAATATCGTCCGCACCGGCTGGGCGTTAACCCGAAGAGCAATCCAGGGATTGATGGATCAGTCTCTGCCGGCGGCGGAATACGCCAAGATCATCGCCATTCTGGACAGCTATCGCCGCGAGGGGCTCGATTACCACGCGCTGCGCACGCGCGAATCGGGCGCGCGCCGTTTCGTTTCGGTGCACATCCTCATGCCGGGGGCGTGGACGATTCTGCGCGGCCACGCCTACGCCGAGCGTATCGAAGCCGAAATCCGCGCCGCATTGCCGCAGACGACGGTCATCACGCACTTCGAACCGTTTGAAGACCCCGCCTCGCACATCGACCAGGGGCTTGACCGCTGAGACCATGCCAGCCGTATCAAAGCGCCCCGCAAACGCCCTATCCACGCGGGTCTCCGATAAGGTGTCGGGAAACGCCCTGTTTACGCGGGTTTCCGGAGTATCTGCCTAAAGGAGCCCTAAATACAAGGGTCTCAGTGTATGAGGAAGAGCGGCTCGACGTTGCCAAAGACAAGGCGGCGAGCCGCAGGCAGTACGAGTCGTACGGCAAGGCAAGGCCAACACAGCAACACCGTAGTTTGGCAAAGGAAGGCGCTATAAAAGGCAAGGCAAGCTAACGCGGCATTTCTGCAAAGAAAATAGCTACTTTTTCGGTTTATGTTTTTTGATGCTCTGATCCCCACGTATTTAGGGGACTTCAGGGAATTTTATGTTTTCTAGTCTGTTTGTGCGGTGTTTCTGGGCATCTTCTTTTTGCCTGCTGAGATACCCACTCCACGCAGGTTCCAAGGCACTCTGCCCGGGGCGCCCTTATCCATGCGGTTTTCTAAAGAGGCTCCCTAAAGTCCTTTATCCACGGGCGTTTCAGAAGGGCTGCCCGCTAGCCCGCGTATTTAGGGCATCTCCAAAGGGGTGCTCTGGAGCCCTTGTAAAAAGGGTTTTTCTGGGTAGCTACCTGCCATCCCTTTATTTATAAGGGCCCCAGAGGCGCCGGCTCGCAAACGCCCAATCTACGCGGGTTCGCGAGCATGTCCTTTCGCGCATAAGGTAAGCACGGAGCGCCCTAAACCCCTTAGGCGCAGCCGCAGGCGCGGGGCAGCTTGGCGCAAGCAAGGGCTTGATTGTTCGAGCGTCAGCGAGTTATCAAGCCCGCCGCCAGGCGGCCCGCGGCAAGGAGTCTTCTGCGCCTGGGGTCGCGTTTCTTTGCTGACTTTCTTTGGCGAGGCAAAGAAAGT
>CALHZD010000094.1 GCA_938040985.1 uncultured Propionivibrio sp. | reverse complement strand
ACTCGCTCACGCTCAGACAATCAAGCCCTTGTTTCCGCCAAGCCGCCCCGCGCCTACGGCTGCGCCTAAGGGGGTTAGGGCGCTCCGTGCTTACCTATCTGGAAGAGGTGTTTGCCGAAAGGCCTCGCTGGAGTCCGTGTAAACAGGGATCCTCCAAGCGCCTCCTCCGAACCCCGTGTGGATAGGGCGTTTCCGGGCAGGCACCCCTGAAACCCGCGTGAATAAAGGGCTAGCGGGCAGGGTGCCCGGAAACGCCCTAAATACGCGGGCTTGCGAGCAGCGCTGCTGCGCCCGCGTGGCGCGGCCTCAGGCCTTCTGCGTGGGAATCGATTCGCCCGTGCGCTTGATGCGGTTCTGGGCGTCGGCGTAGATCAGTTTCGGTTTGTGTGTGGCCAGTTCGGCTTCGTTATACACGGCAAAGCTGGCGATGATCAGCAGGTCGCCAGGCGCGGCGCGGCGGGCGGCGGAACCGTTGACCGAAATGATGCCTGAGCCGCGTTCGGCGCGGATGGCATAGGTGGTGAAGCGTTCGCCGTTGTCGACGTTCCAGATGACGATTTGTTCGTTTTCCAGAATGTCGGCGGCTTCCAGCAGCGTTTCGTCGATGGCGCACGACCCTTCGTAATGCAGTTCGGAGTGCGTCGTGGTGACGCGGTGCAGCTTGGACTTGAGCATGGTTCTTTGCATGGGGATGCCTCGATACAGTAGCAATAAGAAAAATTGGGTGCGATTCTAGACGGTGTGACCGCCGTGTCAAGCGGAATCGGTGATGACTTCAAGGTTGTCGATCAGGCGTGGCGTTCCCAGCCGGCTGGCGGCCAGAATGACCAGCGCGCGGTCGCCAGGCTGCGGTTCTTGCAGATCGGCCTGGCGGCGAATGGCGACATAATCGGTTTTCCAGCCGTGTGCGTCGAGTTCGGCCATGGCGTCGCGTTCGAGCTGGGGAAAATCGCGCCTGCCCGCCTGGATGGCCGCTTTGATTTGTTGCAGCACGCGGTTCAGGCGGGCGGCCTCGACACGCTCTTCGGCCTTGAGGTAGGCATTGCGCGAAGAAAGCGCTAAGCCGTCTTCGGCGCGCACGATTTCTCCGCCGATGATCTCGATCGGCAAAGCCAGCTGGCGCACCATGTTGCGCAGAATCATGAGCTGCTGGTAGTCCTTTTTGCCGAATAGGGCCGCATGCGGCTGCACGATGTTGAACAGCTTGAGCACGACCGTGGCGACGCCGCGGAAATGGCCGGGGCGGAATTCGCCTTCGAGTTGGCCCTGGATGGACGGCGGATCGACATGGTACTGCTGGGGTTCGGGGTATAAATCGGCCTCGGTGGGCGCAAACAGAATGTCGACGGCCGCTTCGCGCAGATGCGCGCAATCAGCCTCGAAGGTGCGCGGATAACTGTCGAAATCCTCATGGGGGCCAAATTGCAGGCGGTTGACGAAAATGCTGGCGACGACCGTATCGCCGTGGCTGCGCGCCTGTCGCATCAGCGACAGATGACCCGCGTGCAGGTTGCCCATGGTCGGTACGAAAACGATGCGTCCGCGTTGCTTGAGCGCGTGGCGGAGTTCGGAAACGGTAGCGTGGATTTGCATCGCAAAGCCTTTCGAATGACGATGACGGAAAATGGAAAAAACAGGAATACGGTGGCTGGTCCGGGGACTGATGGCGCCTGCGGCATGGCGGCAATTTTCGGCAGACCTGGAAATTCGGATAAAGACCGAAAAAGCTGCGGCAGGTCCGACGGACGATCTCTCTCTATCTCGCTAGGCGGGTGGTAGAAACTTTAAAAAAACGATCAATGAACCGGGTCGGTGGCGTGGAAATGCTGGTGATCCGGCGAGGCGTCAGGAAATGAAAAAGAGACGAAAAGAATGCAAAAAGGCAAACGGGATAAACGACGCCATCCGGATCACAAAGAACACAGGAGCATACGGGAGCCATATGAGTGGAGTGCGAAATGCGCTTCTTTCCGTCTTGCCGGCAGTATTGCTGGGGCGCGTGCGGCAGCAATGTTCAGCGGCGACGGTTCATCGGCAAACGTCGTATCAATAACAATGTTCGGCACCCGGGAAGCTGCCGTCCTTGACGGCGGCGGCGTAAGCGGACAAGGCGCCGACAATCGAATCCTGCCCGGCCATGAAGTTGCGCACGAAGCGCGGCTTGCGGCCGGGCGCGACATCAAGCATGTCATGCAGCACCAGCACCTGCCCGGAACAATCCTTGCCGGCGCCGATGCCGATGGTCGGCACGGCGAGCTTCGCCGTGATTTCCGCGGCGAGTGGCGCCGGAACCGCCTCCATCAGCACCATCGCTGCACCGGCTTCCTGATGCGCCAGACTGTCGGCCACAAGCTGTGCTGCGCCGCTCGCGTCCTTGCCCTGTACCCGGTAGCCGCCCAGCTGATGGACGGACTGCGGCGTCAGTCCCACGTGGGCGCAGACCGGGATGCCGCGCGCGACCAGGTAGCGCGTGGTGTCAGCCATGCCAGCGCCGCCTTCGATCTTGACCATCTGGGCGCCAGCGGCCATCAGCGGAACGGCGTTACGGAAGGCGACCTGTGGGCTTTCCTGATAGCTGCCGAAAGGCATGTCGGCCAGAATCAGCGGGCGCTGGCAGGCGCGCGCGACACTGGCGGTGTGATAGGCAATGTGCTCGACGGTGACGGGGAGCGTTGAATCGTGCCCCTGGATGACCATGCCGAGCGAGTCGCCGATCAGGATGATGTCGATGCCGGCGGCCTCGCAGGCCTTGGCAAAGCTGGCGTCGTAGCAGGTGAGCATGGCGATTTTTTCACCGGCGGCGCGCATCTTGACCAGATCGAGTTGCGTGAGCCGGCGGGTCGGAGTTTGTGCAGACATGGCAATGTACGATCAGTTGTGGTTCAAGGGAAACTGGAGGCGGCAAGGATACACGGCTTGTGCGGCCATGTGTCAAGTGTTTGCGGAGGATTATCCGGGCAAACGGTCGACGCCGCATTTTTTGTTGCGTATTTTTCAGTTACCCCATGTTTTCTGTCGGCGGAAGGCGCTCGATCGCCTGCATCTGCACGGCAGGCCGCCAGGCAGCGGCCAGGCCGCGTCCGGGAATGCGGCAATCGGGGGCGATTTCGAGCAGAGGCACGATGACGAACGCGCGTAAATGCAGGCGCGGATGCGGCAGTTGCAGCCGGGGGGTGTCGAGTACGCGGTCGTCGACCATCAGCAGGTCGAGGTCGAGCGTGCGTGGTGCGTTCGGGTAATCACGGCGGCGGCCAAACTCCGTCTCGATGCCCAGCAGCGCATTGAGCAGCGCTTCCGGCGCCAGCGCCGTTGCCAGCGTGGCGACGGCATTGATGAAATCCGGTTGCCCGTGAACGCCGATCGGCGCGCTGCGGTATAGCGACGACGTGCGCAGCAGGCGCGAATGTTCGATTCGCGCCAGGGCGTCGAAAGCGCGCTGGAGCTGGGCGATCGGCTCGCCCAGATTAGCGCCGAGCGCCACGTAAGCCAGGTGTGGAGCTAAATGCGAGGCTGAAAGCGTAACGGGCGACGCATCGGCCGGCGTGCTGTTGCCTGATGTTTCGGCCGGTGCGCCGGGTAGGGGGTGTCCGGAAATGGCGGTGGCGGGCGTGGCGGCCATGGTGTGCGGCGAAATGTACGGTGGAAAGCGCGGCATTATGCGCTGGCGTCCGCGCTCTGCGGCGGCGAGTTTTGCGCAGTTTCCGTGTTGTCCGTCATTGGTGCCGGCGCGGCCGTTTTACGCCGGCGTCGCCGGCGCTTTCTGCCTTCGCCTGCGCGGGGTGGCTGCAACATGGCGCTGCGCGCTGCGCCGTCGGCGTCGAGAAAAGTCGTCCACCATGCGGCCAGTTCGGGGTCGATTTCCCCCGCCTGTGCGCGCAGCAGAAGAAAGTCGTAGCCGGCGCGGAAACGCGGCTGTTCGATGAGCGAGAAAGGCCGCTTGCCGCTGCGCTGCTCGAAGCGCGGCTGCAAGACCCAGATGTCTTTGATGTCGGCGGCGACGCGGCGGGTAATCGCCAGCGTTCTGGCTTGCGTTTCAAGAACGCTGTCCATAGCGCGGAAGAGCGCTGGCAGCGGACGTTCGCCGTCGGCTTTGTGCGTTTCCCATTGCGCCAGCATTTCGTGCCAGAGCAGTGTCGCGAACAAAAAGCCGGGAGAAATCGGTTTGCCTTCGCGGATACGGCGGTCGGTGTTTTCCAGCGCCAGCCGGATGAAACGCTGCCCGGCCGGGCGTTCGAGAATGACATCAAGCAGCGGTAGCAGGCCGTGATGCAGCCCCGCTTCACGCAGGCTGTGCAGGCATTTGAGCGCATGGCCGGAGGTGAGCAGCTTGAGCATTTCGTCGAACAGGCGCGAGAGCGGTACGTTGCCGATCAGTTCGGCCAGTTCGCCGATGGGCGCGCGCGTTGCCGGATCGAGTGTGAGGTCGAGCTTGGCGGCCAGGCGCACGGCGCGCAGCATGCGCACCGGGTCTTCGCGGTAGCGGGTCGCCGGATCGCCAATCATGCGCAGGGTTTTATTGTGCAGATCGTCGATGCCGTGGTGGTCGTCGATGACCGTTTCCGAGATC
Source organism: uncultured Propionivibrio sp. (assembly GCA_938040985.1). Classification (GTDB taxonomy): domain Bacteria; phylum Pseudomonadota; class Gammaproteobacteria; order Burkholderiales; family Rhodocyclaceae; genus Propionivibrio. The sequence continues at coordinate 13,372 of CALHZD010000094.1, read as the reverse complement.
GGGTCGTAATACAGTGCATTGACGGTGAAGTCGCGGCGCGCGGCGTCTTCCTGCTGCGAACCGAACACGTTGTCGCGCAATACGCGGCCATGTGCATCGGTTTGCGCCGGCCCTTTGCCGTGCGCCTCGTGGCTGCCGCGGAAGGTCGTAACCTCGATGGTTTCGCGCCCGATCATGACATGGACGATCTGGAAACGGCGGCCGATGATGCGCGCGCGGCGAAAACAGCGGCGCACCTGTTCCGGCGTGGCGTCGGTGGCCACGTCGTAGTCCTTGGGCGGAATGCCGGCGAGCAGGTCGCGCACCGCACCGCCGACGATATAGGCCTGATAGCCGTGCTGCTGCAAGGTTTCAACCGTCTGCCGGCTGCCGTTGCTGACCGCCTCGCGGCGGATACCGTAGCGGCCGGCGGGCAGGGTGTTCGGCTTGTGATGCGCGCCGGTTTGTTTGGCGGCCTTGCGCCCGAAAACGCGGGCAATCAGTTGGCGAATCATCGCGTTGTGGGGTCTCTTTCCAGAAAATCAGGGATACAGTTCCAGAATCGGCCAGCCGGCCTGCTCGGCATGGGCGCGCAGCGTGGCGTCGGGGTGTACGGCGACCGGATCGCTGACCGCCTGCAACAGCGGCAAGTCATTGAACGAGTCGCTGTAAAACCAGATGCGCGTAAATGCGCCGCGCCACGATCCCATCGCTTCCAGCCAGGCGTCCAGGCGCTCAAGCTTGCCGGCGCGGAAAGCCGGCGTGCCGCGCACCCGGCCGGTAAACCGGCCGTGTCCGTCCTGCGCCGGGATGGTGGCGATCAGGTGCGCAATGCCGAATTCACGGGCGATCGGCCCGGTCACGAAGCTGTTGGTCGCCGTGATCAGCGCGCACAGGTCGCCTTCTTCCCGGTGGCGGTTAACCAGCGCGCGCGCCGCCTGGCCGATGGCCGGCAAGATCATGCGCGCCATAAAGTCGGCGTGCCAGGCGTCGAGCCGGGCGCGCGGGTTGTCGGCCAGCGGTGCGAACTGGAAGTCGAGGAAAGCCTGAACGTCGAGCGTACCGGCACGATATTGCGCATAAAAGTCGTCATTTTTTCGCGTGAAGTCCTCCCGGTCGACGGCCCCTGCATCGATCAGATACTGTGTCCAGGCGTAATCGCTGTCGCAGGGCAGTAGGGTATGGTCGAGGTCGAACAGGGCAAGTTGCATGGCGGCTATTTATTCTGAATTATTTTGAAAAGCGGCGGTGTGCGGGGCAGGGTGCAGAACTTCGCGCAGCAGGGGAAGGGTGATCGGCCGCCGCCGTTCCAGCGAGTAGCGGTCAAGCGCGTCCAGCAAGGCGGACAGGCTGCGCATGTCGCGTGGCGCGCGGCTGCGCAGATAGGCGAGGGCGCCCGTCGGCAGGCGGAGTCCGCGGCGAGCGGCCTGAGCCGTCAGGGCGGCGTCCTGTTCAGCTTCGGACAGCGGCTGGAGCCGGTAAACAAGCCCGGAGCCAAGGCGGGTGCGCAGGTCTTCGCGCACGGCGAGCTGTTGCGGCGGCGCGGCGGCGGCGGCGAGCAGACGCCCGGTGCCATTTGTCGCGCGCAGGCGGTTGAACAGATTGAACAGGGCGATCTGGCCGCGCTCGTCGAGGGCTTCGATATTGTCGATGGCGTAACGGACGGACGAGGTGCGTGTGGGGATGCTTTCCGGAGTCATCGTCGTCGCCATCGTATCTTCCGCGCTCTCCGCCGCCTCGAGACTGGCGAGTGCGCAATCGTCCTGCGCGTCGATATAGCGTGCGCCGCTGGCGCGCAGCAGATGCGTTTTGCCGGACGCCGGCTCGCCCCACAACAGCAGCAAGGTTTCACGACTGTCGGCGGCCAGCCAGCCGGCCAGCCCGGCCAGCGCCTCCCCGTTGCTGCCAACGACGAAATTGTCGAGCGACGGGGGCGTTTCCGGCAGCAGGTCGAGAATCAGTTGATGCATGGGATAAAGGTTATGGAGAGCAGGTCATGGAGAGCACAGCGCGCCTGCAACGCAGGACGCAATGGAAAATGGCGATGGCTTGACGCTAAGGCATGACGACGGAGCGGGCCGCCCGCAGGGCAGTGAATTTGGATAAAATCGCAGCGCGTCGAGGAGGCTGCGTATTCTAGCATTACCATTCCGGCTTCCGCCGCTTTTCCTGCTTTTTCCGCCTTCCCCCGGCTTCCTGCCGTTTTTCCCTGCCCATTCAATCTTCAAGGATGATGAACGAGATGACCCAGCCCGCGCCGCCTTCTTCCCCGTCTCCGTTGTCTTACCGCGATTCCGGTGTCGATATCGATGCCGGCGATGCGCTGGTCGAACGCATCAAGCCGCTTGCCAAAAGAACGCTGCGAGAGGGCGTGCTCGGCGGTTTGGGGGGGTTTGGCGCGCTGTTCGAGGTGCCCAAACGCTACCGCGAGCCGGTGCTTGTTTCCGGCACCGACGGCGTGGGGACCAAACTGCGCCTGGCCTTTGCACTCAATCGCCACGATACGGTGGGCATCGACCTCGTCGCCATGAGCGTCAACGATGTGCTGGTGCAGGGCGCGGAACCGTTGTTTTTCCTTGATTACTTTGCCTGCGGCAAGCTGGATGTGGATACCGCGGCGACGGTCGTTGCCGGTATCGCCCAAGGCTGCGAGCAGGCCGGCTGCGCGCTGATCGGCGGCGAGACGGCGGAAATGCCCGGCATGTATCCGCCCGGTGAATACGATCTGGCCGGCTTTGCCGTCGGCGCGGTCGAAAAATCGAAGATCATCACGGGGCAGGACATCGCGGCCGGCGATGTCCTGCTCGGTCTGCCCTCGTCCGGCGCGCATTCCAATGGCTATTCGCTGGTGCGCAAGATCATCGAGCGCGCCAAACCGGCGCTTGATGCCCCCTTTGAGGGCGGCAAGACGCTGGCGGAGGCGGTCATGGCGCCGACGCGCATTTACGTCAAACCGATGCTGTCCGTACTGGCCGCCCTGCCGGTCAAGGGCATGGCGCATATTACCGGCGGCGGTCTGCGCGAAAATATCCCGCGCGTGCTGCCAAAAACGGTCAAGGCGGTCATCGAGCAATCATCCTGGCAGCGCCCGAAGATTTTCCAGTGGCTGCAAAGCGAGGGCGGCGTGGCCGAGGATGAAATGCACCGCGTGTTCAACTGCGGTATCGGCATGGTGGTCATCGTTGCCCGCGAAAACGTTTCGCAGGCGCTGCGACTGCTGCGTGCGGCGGGAGAAGAGGCGGTGGAAATCGGCCATATCGAGGCGCGGGGCGAAGGCGAGGCGCAGACGCTGGTCGTATAAGCAATCGGAAAGCGCGCGCCGGGACGCCGGTGCGATCCCACGGAAGCAAAAAGGCACAGACAGCAAAAGCAGGCCGAGGTAAAAGATAAAGCCGCTGGAACGGTGGCGCGTTCTGCCCGGCCGATGCGGAGGAATTCAGGAATTCATGAAGATCAGGAGCCAGAAAGATTTTGTCGCCGGACTGCTGCTCATCCTGATCGGCCTGGCGTTTGCCGTCGGCGCGACCGACTACAGCTTTGGCACCGCCGTGCGTCCGGGGCCGGGATACTTCCCCTTCGGTCTGGGGATCATTCTTGCGCTGCTCGGTATCGTCGTGCTGCTTTCGGCGTTCACCAGCCAACGCACGGATCGCACGGACGGCGACCCTGTCGGCAGAATTCCGTGGCGGCCGCTGCTTTGCGTGGTCGGCGCGATTGTGTTTTTCGGCGTTGCCCTGCCGCGGCTCGGCTTCTTTATCAGTCTGCCGGTCATGATTGTCCTGACTTCGGCGGGCAGCCGTGAATTTTCCTGGCGGGATGCGCTGCTCAATGCGGCGGTTCTGACGCTGGCCTCTTACGCGATTTTCATTTACGGCCTGCAATTGACGATGCCCCTGTGGCCGGCGCTGTAGCCGATGAAGCCGATGCTGCCGATGGTTTCGCCGCCCGTTCCGTCCGTTCCGCCCGCTTTGCCCGGCGCACACGGCTGCTTGATGCCTTCATTGTTCATCCTGCCGACTGAAGGTTCCGGCGCCCCGGCGCGGCGCCGACGCCAATCAATCCAGTCAATATAGGGTTTCCCCGGAAAGAGCGCTCATGGATCTTTTGCAGAATCTGGTGCTGGGTTTCCAGACCTCGCTGTCATTGGCCAATCTGGGATACGCCTTTCTCGGCGCCTTGCTCGGCACGCTGATCGGCGTGCTGCCCGGGCTGGGGCCGATCGCCACGATCGCCATGCTGCTTCCCTCAATGTACACCCTGCCGCCGACTTCCGCGCTGATCATGCTGGCCGGCATTTATTACGGCGCGCAGTATGGCGGCTCGACGACGGCGATCCTGATCAACGTGCCGGGCGAAGCTTCGTCTGTGGTGACGGCGCTCGACGGCTACCAGATGGCGCGCCGCGGGCACGCCGGCAAGGCGCTGGCGACGGCCGCGCTGGCGTCCTTTTTTGCCGGCACGGTAGGAACGCTCGTCGTTGCCGCCTTCGCCCCGCCGCTGACCAGCCTGGCCTTTGAATTCGGCGCGCCAGAGTACTGCGCCCTGATGTTCCTGGGTCTGGTCGGCGCCGTCGTCCTGGCCTCCGGTTCGCTGCCCAAGGCGATGGCGATGGTCGTGCTTGGCTTACTGCTCGGCCAGATCAATACCGATGTGATCACGGCGGTGCCGCGTTTTAGCTTCGGCATCCCCGAGCTGATGGACGGCATCAACTTCACCGTCATCGCCATGGGGATTTTCAGCTTCGGTGAAATCATCGCCAACCTGGGCAGGCCGCCTGGGCAACGCGAAACCTTCGTGCGGAAGGTGACCAATCTCATGCCCGACAAAGAAGATTTCAAGGCCGCCGCGCCGGCGACGGTGCGCGGAACGCTGCTCGGATGCCTGCTCGGCGTGCTGCCTGGCGCCGGCCCGATGCTGGCCTCATTCTCCTCCTACACGATCGAGAAAAAGCTCTCGAAAACGCCGCAGGCATTCGGCAAAGGCGCTATCGAAGGCGTCGCTGCGCCCGAGGCGGCAAACAATTCCGGCGCCCAGACTTCGTTCATCCCCATGCTCACGCTCGGCATCCCAACCAGCGCGGTCATGGCATTGATGGTGGGCGCCATGACGATCATGGGCATTCAGCCCGGCCCCCAGGTCATGACGGCCAACCCCAGCCTGTTCTGGGGGCTGGTGACATCAATGTGGATCGGCAACCTGATGCTCGTCATCCTCAACCTGCCGCTGATCGGCATCTGGGTCCGTTTGCTGACCGTGCCTTATCGCTTCCTGTTCCCCGCCATCATGGCCTTTTGCGCTATCGGCGTCTATTCGCTCTCGAACAATACCTTCGACGTCTACTGCGCGGCGGTTTTCGCCGTTATCGGCTTTGCCTTTCACAAGCTCGGCTTTGAACCGGCGCCGCTGATTCTCGGCTTTGTCCTCGGCCCGATGATGGAAGAAAACCTGCGCCGCGCCCTGCTCATGGCGCGCGGCGACTGGAGCGTCTTCCTTACCCGCCCGATCGCGGCAACGATGATCGCGCTTGCCATCGCCTTGATGGTGATGATCGCCCTCCCGGCGATCGGCAAAAAGCGCGAAGCCGTATTCGTCGAGCAGGAATAAAGCGCACTGCGCCCGCCTGCTGCTGCGGGGATGGGTTCATGGATAGGCACCCCTGAAGCCGGCGTCTTATAAGGATTTCTGGCCGATCACCCCTGAAGCCCACGTCCTATAAGGGTTTCCGGGTACCCATCGCTGGAAGGCTTATTCCACAAGGGCTTCCGGGCAGGGTGGCCGGAAACGCCCATTCCACGCGGGCTGGCGGCCACTCTGTTTTATTGGCGAGCAGCACCCTGCCGGCATCGTGCTCATCAAAAAGAGGCGACTCGGAATCCCGCGCATTGACCGCACCGTTCAATCCGCCCGGGGGCGTTGGGCATCATGCCTGAATATCAGGGCGCTGATCAGACCGCTGATCAATGGTGCGGAAAACCACAGGAGATTTTGTTCATGCGTGATGGCAAGCCACAGCCATCCCAGGAAAAACCCCAGCGATGCGCCGACCGCAACGGCAAAATAAAGGCCAAGTTGCCAGATGCGCTGGAGTACGGCGCCGACCCCGTACAGGCTGATGGAAGTAAAGGCAAAGCCTGCCGGAAAATAAATCAATGTTTGTAAGACCCATCGCTCATGGGATTGCTCTCCACTGATCAAGGGCATGAATTGCAGCAAGGAGGGCGGCGTTAACCAAAGCGGCGCAGAAAGCCAGACGGCCTGCCCTTTGGGGTCGATGATCGTTGCCGCATAAAACATGGCCATGACGCAATGGGCGTAATACAACAGAACCAGAAGAATCCCCAGACGATGACGCATGCTATGTGTTGTGAACCCGGATGGATGGTGGCGCGTAATGCGCGAATTTTTTCAGTATTTTAGCCATTTGCCATTTCCATTTCACCGGGGTATTGCGCAGCAATGACGCGCGCTACGCCGCCTACCGCTGTGGGGGATGGGTTCATGGATAGGCGCCTCTGGAGCCCGCGTCCTATAAGGGTTTCCGGATGCCCACCTCTGAAGCCCAAGTCCTATAAGGGTTTGCGGATACCCATCGCTGAAAGGCTTATTCCATAAGGGCTTCCGGGCAGGGTGGCCGGAAACGCCCATTCCACGCGGGCTAGCGGCCGACGGTAAGTAGTACCGCCAGCGTTACGGCCAGCGCTACCCATTCCGCGCGGGTGAGCGGCCGCCCGGTTTTTTAGCTTCTGGCGCGGGATTCCAGGTAGAGGCCGAGCGCGCATCCGGCGATGACCAGCGCGATGCCGTGCCCGACTGTAAAGGCTGCGAAGTTGTAGGCGAGTGAGATCGCCAGGAGTCCGGAGACGAGGAGGCAGAGGAGCAGGCGAAGCGGGCGCCGGAGGAACAGTACGATGTCCAGCAGGTTGAGCAGGAAGTCGAGCAGGAGATTAAGCAGGGAATCGAGCATCTTTGTCTGCGTATTTATTTCGCGTTTTGCGGCTGCCCGTAGTGCGCGAATTTTTCCAGGATCACCGCCATTTCGTCGGCGTCGAGCAGAACGGGGGCGCCGAGCTGGCAGGCGCACCAGTACTGTTCGCACAGCGCCTCAAATTCAATGCCCAGCGCCAGCGCGCGTTCCGCCGTCTCGGCGTAGAGCAGAAAGCCGTGATTGGCGAGCAGGCAGGCCGTGCGGCCGTTCAGCGCTTCCAGCGCCGCGTCCGACAGCGCCTGGGTGCCGAAGGTGGCGTAGCGGGCGCAGCGGATGTTGTCGCCGCCAAAGCGGGCGATCATGTAGTGGAAAGGGGGGATGTCCCAACGCAGGCAGGCGAGGCTGACGGCAAAGGGAGAATGCGCGTGCAGCACGGCGCCGGCCTGCGGGTGGGCCAGGTAGAGGTCGCGGTGAAAGCGCCATTCGGAGGACGGCTGACGGCGGCCGCAGGCCGTGCCGTCAAAGCGCATGAATACGATGTCTTCGGCTTCCAGCGTGGTGTAGTCCATGCCGGAGGGCGTGATCAGGAAGCCGCTTTCGCCGTTTTCATCGTTCTGGGTGAGGCGCAGGCTGAGGTTGCCGGCGGTGCCTTTGTTCAGGCCGGCGGCGAGCATGCCGTGCGCGGCGGCGATCAGGCGGTGGCGGGCGCGGTCGGTCGTCTTCATGGCTGCTTCCTGTCGGGGTTGTCGGGCGTATCGGGCGTGCCAGGTGTCTCAGGATAAAGGCCGCCCAGCCCTGCCGCCGAGGCCGGGCAGACGCCGCGTTCGGTGATCAGCGCTGTGATGTAGGCGGCGGGGGTGATGTCGAACGCCGGATTGGCGACGGCTGCATCCGCCGGCAGGATGCGCGCCATTACGCGCCCGTCGCACGCTTTGCCATGTGCACATTCGCCCATGTCGCCGGGCCTGTTAGCATGGGTGGCAGCAGGCGTGTCGACATGCGTGTTGTTGTGACCGGCGGCATCAGAGTCTCTATTTCCAGCAGGTGCGTCGCATCCCGCCGTCCCCCTGATCAGGCGCACCTCGTCCCCATCGCGTTCTTCGATGGGGATGGCACCGCCGTCCGGACAGCCGAAATCGATGGTCGAGGCGGGCGCGGCGACGTAAAAGGGAATCGCGGCCGCCCGCGCCGCCAGGGCTTTCAGATAGGTGCCGACCTTGTTGGCGACATCGCCGTTGGCGGCGATGCGGTCGGCGCCGACGAGGACGGCATCGACCCGGCCTTGCGCGAGCAGCAGGCCGGCGGCGTTGTCGGCCACGACGGTATGCGGCACGCCGCGCTGTTTCAGCTCCCAGGCCGTGAGCAGGCCCTGGTTGCGCGGACGGGTTTCAGAAACCCAGACGTGCAGATTGATGCCGGCCGCCTGGGCGGCATAGATGGGCGCCAGGGCGGTGCCATACGCCACGGTCGCCAGGGCGCCGGCATTGCAATGCGTCATCAGATTCAGGCGTCGTCCGGGGGGCGTCAGCGTGCGCAGAAGCGTCAGCCCGTGTGCGCCAATGCGCCAGCATTGCGCGGCGTCTTCGTCGGCGATGGCGGCCGCTTCGCGCCAGGCGGCGTCGGCGCGCTGTGCGGGGCGCAGCGGCGTCAGGCGCTTGCGCATGCGCGCCAGCGCCCAGGCGAGGTTGACGGCGGTCGGGCGGGTGGCTGCCAGCCGCGCAATAGCGGCTTCCAGCGCGGCGTCGCCGGCATCCTGACGCATGGCGAGCGCCACGCCGTAGGCGGCGGTTACGCCGATCAGCGGCGCGCCGCGTACCTGCATGGTGCGGATGGCGTGCGCCGCTTCGTCCAGCGTGCTCAGGCGCAGGGTGCGAAGGGCATGCGGCAGCATCGTCTGGTCGAGCGTGCAGACGTGTTCTCCGTCCCGGTCCGTTTCTGTCCAGAGCGTGCGCCGGGTGTAGGGCGCTTCTGCGCTGTGTGGGGCGTTCAATGCACTGTCCTTTCTGTCCTTCCGTATCAACTGTCCGCGCGGCCTGCCGGCCTGCGCTATGGCTGGCGCGCTTTAAGTTTATTGGATTTCCTTGGACGCCTGGGCGCCGTGATCGACGATGCGCCGGCCGGGCATGGGCGGCGCATGCATATTCGCATCTGCCTTCACTCCCTCCACTCCATTCACTCCCACCTCCACCTACGCATTCGATTGCCGGCGCTGGCCGCCGTGCAAGGCTTCATTGGCGTGCATGTTGCCGTGTGGCGCGGTCAGAGCCTTGCGCCCCGCCCGTCCGGGCAGCATGAATGCAATCCAGTAGAGTCCGTGCGCGATGACCGCTCTTCTCGCAGGCATGTTTTCGTCTCAAGGGCAGGCAATGGCAGAAAATTCCGGCCAATCAGGCCAAGTCAGAACCAGTCACGGCGAATCACGACCAATCAGGGCCAATTACGACCAATTCCAGCCAATGCCGGTGATTCCGGCGGCGCGGCGCACTACCCGGCGCACCCGCCTGGAATAGTTCGTGAAATGTTCGTGAAATTCTATCCAATTGCACTGCCGACAAGAAGATCAATGCTGGCCTAAAGTCGGCAACGTTTCGTCAAACATCGGACGTAATTTGCCATGTAAAATGAAATTACCCTAATTTTTCAGGAAGCTAACGACATGTTTCAAGAATTCAAAGAATTTGCCATGCGGGGCAATGTCATGGATCTGGCCGTGGGCGTCATCATCGGCGGCGCGTTCGGCAAGATCGTCGATTCTGTAGTGAACGATCTGGTCATGCCGATCGTTTCGATGCTCATGGGCGGGAAATTCGACTTCTCCAACCTGTTCGTCGTGCTCGGTGATGTGCCCGCCGGCACGGCGATGACGCTCGATGCGCTCAAAAAGGCCGGCGTGCCGGTCTTCGCTTACGGCAACTTCATTACGATTCTGGTCAACTTCATCATTCTGGCTTTCATCATCTTCATGATGGTCAAGCAGATGAACAGACTGCGCAAGCCGGAAGCGCCTGCGCCCGAACCGGAAACGCCGGAAGACATCGTGCTGCTGCGCGAAATCCGCGACAGCCTGAAAAAATAAATGACGGCCGGCCGCGGCGGCTGGGTCGTTAGGCCGGTTAACGCTTAAACAGGCGCGCTTTCGGGCGCGCCGTTTTTTTACGCATTGATTTTGCAGCCCGGCTCAGGCGTCGAAAACAGCAGACCACAATGCCCGTATCGCCTCGATTTGATGGATGTGCGCCTCGCGCTCAACCCGATTGCTGGTGATGCCGTCGAGCCGAAGATGGTGCTGGATGCGGCGGTACTCGCGATAAGCGGCGCGCGCCGGGGCGCTTAAGTTTTCCGGAATCAGGCCGAGTTCGGCGGCGATGCCGAGCAGCGCGATGTTGCCGAGATTGCCGCAGAGTGGCTCGTACCGATGCGCGTGGCCGAGCACGAGATACTGGACGGTGAATTCAACATCGACGAGGCCGCCGGCGTCGCGCTTGAAATCGAAAAAGGCCTCGCTGTGCGAGGCGTGCGCGTCATGGATGCGCCGGCGCATGGCGAGTACGTCATCTTTCAGCTTCGCCAGATCGCGCGGCCGGCGCAGGACGTCGGTGCGCAGGGCTTCAAAACGCGCGCCCAGCGCCGCGTCGCCGGCGCAAAACCGCGCACGGGTCAGGGCTTGGTGCTCAAACGTCCAGGCTTTTTCAAGCTGGTAATCGCGGAAGGCCTCGATCGGATTGACGAGCATGCCGGCATCGCCGTTCGGGCGCAGGCGGTAATCGACATCGAATAACTGTCCGGCCGGCGTCTGCGCCGACAGCCAGTTGCTAAGGCGCTGGCCGAGGCGAGCGTACAGTTCGCCGGCGCCCGGTTCCGGGTCATCGTGCAGCAGCACCAGATCGAGGTCGGAACCGTAGCCCAGCTCCTTGCCGCCCAGCTTGCCGTAGGCGATGACGGCCAGGCGCGGCGCGGCCAGTTGCTGCGGGTGACGGCTGCGCAATTTTTCCCAGCATAAGTCCAGCGCCGTTTGTACGATGATGTCGGCCAGTTCGGTCAAATGGTCGGCCAGCTGTTCGACGGTGTGCAGGCCGGCAATATCTTGCGCCAGCAGGCGGAAAACTTGGGCGTGATGTTCTTCGCGCAGAATGTCCATCTCGCGTTCGGCGTCCCCGTCAGCCTCGGCCAGCCGCTGCGCCATCCGCTGGCGGAAGGCCGGCCAGTCGATGGCGGTTTCGTAGAGGTGCGGATCGAGGATCTCGTCGAGCAGAATCGGATGGCGCGTCAGATAAGTCGCCGCCCAGGCCGAACTGCCGATAATTTCCGCCAGCTTGCGCAGGGCTTGCGGGTACTCCTGCAAGAGGGCGAGATAGGCGCCGCGCCGGCTGATCGTTTCAAAAAAGTCGAGTCCGCGTTGCCAGGTGGCGTCCGGCGTGCGGGTCGCCGCCGAGACTTCGATCAGGCGCGGGCCGAGCGCATCCAGCCGTTCCCGGCCAGAGGTCGGCAACTGCTGGTATTTGGCGCTTTTGCGGAAGGCGTGCAGGCGTTCGAGCATTTCTTTGGGGTGCCGGAAGCCCAGCGTCGAAGCCGATTCCAGCGCATCGTCCCCGTCGATCTGCTCCCGCCAGAGGCCGTCCAGCGGATGAGCGTCTTCCACGGAATCGGAAAAGATGCCGCTGAAATGACGGGCGACCCGCGCCCGGTGCATTTCCAGCTCAGCGGCAAATGCCGGCCAGCCGGAAAAGCCCATCGAACGGGCGATCTGCGCGCGCTCCGCATCGCCGGTCGGCAGCCGGTGGGTCTGCTCATCGTTGACGTACTGCAGGCGGTGTTCGAGGCGGCGCAAAAACGCATAGGCGGCGAGCAGTTCGTTGCCGCCCTCCGGACTCAGCAGGCAGCGTTCGATGAGCCGCGCCAGCACGGTGAGCGTCGGGCAGACTTGCAGGGCGCCGTCGCGTCCGCCGCGGATGAGCTGGAACACTTGGGCGATGAATTCGATTTCACGGATGCCGCCCGGTCCGAGCTTGATGTGGTCGGCCCGATCCTTGCGCACCACCTCGCGGCGAATCTGCGCGTGCAGGTCGCGCATGGCGTTGATCGCGCCGAAATCCAGATACTTGCGGTAAATGAACGGGCGGACGATTTTCTCCAGCATCTCCGTCCAGTGCGGCTGGTGGTTTTCGCCCGTATTCAGGATGCGCGCCCGGATCCAGGCATAACGCTCCCATTCGCGCCCCTGGGTGATCAGATAGTTTTCGAGCGAGACGAATGAGCAGACCAGCGGGCCGGCATCGCCGTTCGGGCGCAGACGCATATCGACGCGGAAAACGCGGCCATCGCCGGTAATTTTGTCGAGCATCGCAATCAGACGCTTGCCGAGGCGGACGAAAAATTCGTAGGCCTCGATCTTCCGGCCAGCGCGGCGTGCCTGCCCTTCGCACGCCGGCGCCCCCGCCGTTTCGCCATCTTCCGGGTAAATGAAGATGAAATCGACGTCGGACGATACGTTGAGTTCGCGGCCGCCCAGTTTGCCCATGCCGACGACGATCAGGCGCTGCGGCTGGCCTTGCCGGTCAAGCGGCTCGCCGTACTGGCCGGCGAGCTGACGATGCAGAAAAGCGAGCGCGGTATTCGTCGTCAGCTCGGCCAGCTGCGTCATGCTCTCCATCACTTCGGCCAGCGGCGCCAGGCCGCCAAGATCGCGCACGATCAGTGCCGCCATGACGCGCTGGCGCAGCCCGCGCAGAGCGGCGCGCAGCGCCTCTTCGCCCTGTTTGGCAGGCGTGAAATGGGCGTCAAGATAAGCGCGCATTACCGGCATATCCAGCGGCTGCCGCCAGTGTTCGGCCAGCCAGGCCGCCACGTCGGGGTGGGCGTCGAGCAGTTGGCGCAGGTAAAAACTGTGCGCCAATGCCGGCTGCCATTCTGACGGCATGGTTGGCATGGTTGGCATGGTTGGCATGGTTGGCATGGTTGGCGTGGGGGCGGTGTCGGTATCGGGCAAGGTCGGGGGCGTGGTCATGGTGGAATGGACAGATTGTAGCGCTGCCGGGAGACCCTTATAAATAGGGCATCTCATGATGGTACGCCATGCAGCCCTTGATCCACGGCCATCTCCGGATGGCTGATAGCGGCTTTCTTTACCAAAATACGGCGTTGCGGTGTTGGTCAGGCCTTGCCGTATTGCTCAACCTGCTGCTGCCGCGCTCGCCGGCAGAAGCGCCCCGCACACCCGCGCAAACAGGTCAGAAAACATAAATCGCTCTGAAGCCCTTTAAACACAAGGGCTTCAGAGCATCAAAAAACATAATGACCGCTTCGCTCGCCTTTTTAAAGGGGAGCTGCCCAAAGGGCTGAGGGGTTAACAGCCTATTTTTCACATGGCAAAGTCGAGCCATAGCGGCTTCCTTTGCCAAAATACTACGTTGGCTTCGCCTTGCCGTACTACTCGTACTGTCTGCGGCTCGCCGCCTTGTCTTTTGGCAA
>CALHZD010000093.1 GCA_938040985.1 uncultured Propionivibrio sp. | reverse complement strand
CTATGCCAGTTCCACCAGGTCAAAACGGTTATTGGCTACCTGACCCGCAAACCCAAATCAGCGGCAGAGCGGGTGTTACTCAGTTTGGTTTTGACACTTAAGGGCAGCGGAGAGAAAGGCTTCGCGAAAGCACTGAACGAATAGCACAACGTGTATCGAGGCTACCTGAACGAACGCACAACGAACGAAGAAAGGGTGCATCGCACTACACGCATCGGCCAGAGGCAATCTGCCGCTGCTACTTACCTTTGAATACCACCCTGAACTGGCAATTCCAAAAACTACCAATCTGCTAGAAAGCAAATTTGGTGACATGAAGCAGAAAATCAGGCGCCATCAGGGAATGAAAGTAGAAAACAAGGTTCGATTTATAAAAGACTATCTCTCGACAAAATAGCTCCCGTAGCTCCCTTTTTGTCCATTACTCCACAAAACCCGCCTAAACAGAGCATCTCTAGATCCCCCTTCTAAAAACCGCATAGATAAAGGAGTTCCGAGCACCTCTTTGGGGAAAGCGCAACGGAGCAGTAGCGTAGGTGATAGGTGGTTTTTTAATTCTTCCCCTGTGGGGGAGATGCCCAAAGGGGCAGAGAGGGCAACAAGCCGAAGGCTTGGTTTCTTTTATTTCAGATGGGATTTGATATTGCTCTCGGCGCTTTTTTTCCCCTTTTCCCCCACGCTTTTTTGCTTTTTTACCCTCTCACCAAATATTTCTCCCAAAGAGCGAGGGGCTTTTGGGGTGCTCCGAAACCCGCGTGGATAGGGCATCTCAGAGCACCTACTCTGAAACGCCCTGTTTATGCGGGGCTCAGGGAAAATTTTCTGAAAATGCCCACTTTACTATTTTTTTGTGTACCACACTCCAATCTTTGGTATACAGCACGCAAAGATTTCTGTGTGCCTTGACATCACCCTGCGCAGACACTTTTTCGAGCAATATACGCGCCTTGCCGTATATCCTGCGCTACACCTCACCCATCTTTATACATCAGGCCGATGTTATTTTTTGAGCGCCAGTATTACTTTGCGCTGCTGTTTTTTCATACTACTCACGTGCCTTGTTGTTGTAATCCCGCCCCACGCCCAGCCCTTTTTTATAGAGCAAACCAAAATTGTTTTGTGCATCAGCATAACCCTGTATTGCCGCCTTTTCGTACCATTCACGCGCTTTGCCGTGGGCCTTGTGTTATACCCAAGTCTTTCGTGTACAACGCGCCAAGATGGCTCTGCGCTGGGGCGTCCCTGTATCGTCGCCTTTTCAAACCACACACGCGCCTTTCCGTAGTCTTGCGCTACACCCAGGCATTTCTACATACAGCGAACCAAGGTTAAATTGCGCCGCAGCATCGCCTTGTTCTGCCAATGTTTGAACAAGGCGGAAAACGCGAGCGTAGTCTTGCTTGTTGTAAGCATCCTGCGCTTCTTGCCTGATGGCATCCGCATTTTGTGCGCTTTTGGTGGCAAGGGGTATTGATACCGCCGCTGTGATGAAAACGATAAAGGCAGACTGCGCAATGCGGTAGATGAGGTTTACTGTGTTTTCCGTGATTTGTTTATGAATGACAGTGCGATTGTACGCGCTACGCGGGTGTCGAAAAAACCGCGATGTAGCTTTCGATGTGATCTTGCTGGGTGCGTCATTTATCGCCCGGGCGCAGTGGCAGTTCCCGCAACAGCTTCAGCCGAGATGCCTCGAAACCCCCATGGATAAAGGGCTTCAGGGCAGCGGCGGTTGCGTAATCAGGCGCTTTGTGTCTGGTGGAAATGGCGCGAAAAAAATGTCGGGTACAAGGTGCCCGACATTTATCTTTTTGCGTTGCTCGTTTTCAACGCTGGTCGAGATAGTCGAGTAAGGTGCGTGCGGCAACGCCCGGCGTGATCTGCCCGCTAGCGACTTCGCCGGAAAGTTTGGGCAGTGCAGCGTGAACTTGAGGATGGTTGCGGAAACGTTGACGCAGACCGCCTTCTATCATGCTCCACATCCAGGCGAGCGCTTGCTTCTTCCGTTTTTCTTCCAGCTCGCCTGTCTTTGCCATAATTTCACGAAATTTTTCAATCTCACTCCAGAAATCGTCAATTCCCTGTTTTTGCAAAGCACTTAACGTGATGACTGGAGGGCGCCAGTTAGGTGAAGTTGGGCGCAGCATTTGAATGGCCTGTTTCCATTGTGCACAGGCGATGGCTGACATTTGCGGATTGATGTCGCTTTTATTAATAGCGACAAGGTCTGCAATTTCAACAATGCCTTTTTTAATAGCCTGTAAATCATCTCCCGCATTAGGCAATTGCAGGAGAATAAACATGTCAACCATGCCGGCAACAGTCGTTTCGCTTTGGCCGACGCCGACAGTTTCGACGAGAATGACGTCGTAGCCGGCAGCTTCGCAGGCCAGCATGGATTCGCGTGTTTTGGCAGCAACACCACCCAGAGAACCAGCGGAAGGACTGGGACGAATGAAAGCGCCGGGGCGCTGGCAAAGCTGTTCCATACGGGTTTTATCGCCCAAAATCGATCCGCCGGAAACCGAAGAAGAGGGATCGACCGCCAGAACAGCAAGTTTGTAGCCATGATCAATAAGCCAGATACCCAGCGCTTCAATAAATGTCGATTTTCCCGCGCCGGGTACTCCAGAAATACCAAGACGAATTGCTTTGCCGGAATGCGGCAGCAATTCTGCAAGAATTTCATTTGCCCGCTCTTGGTGATCATCACGCGTCGATTCAATCAGCGTGATGGTTTTTGCAAGCGCGCGCCGCTGTCCGGCCAATACGCCGTTAACAAGCTGTTGATCTGCTTCGGAAAGCGTGTTGCGTGGGGTGTTGGCATCCATGATTAAGCTTTCGTTTTGTCTAAAAAAGCCAGTGCGACGATTGGTAAAGTGAAACGCTAGAGTAGCAATAATCGATAAACCTGATTTCTCCTATTGCGTTGACTCACCGACCTATGCTGTTCTGGCCCGCCGTTTTGTGGAAAAATTAATTTTTCCGAAACTATAGCTAAATATCTGAGAATCAGTTACGCGATGTTGCGCTGCCTATTCCGTACCAAGTACGCAGTTGTAGTAGCGCTTCTTCTTGTAACTGTCTTTTTATTCAGCTATTTCGTTAATACTACTTCTTAGTTTGGGCGGCAACTAAGCGCATCGCCGTCAAAAAAGAAAAAAAGCCAAACTCCGGCGGAGACCCCCGGAGTTTGGCCAGATAAAACAAAATTACTTGCTGTTGGCCTTAATGATTTCTTCCAGCACCTTGCGGGCGGAGTCTTCAATACGGGTACCAGGACCAAACACAGCCTTGGCGCCGCCAGCATAAAGCGCATCGTAATCTTGTACAGGGATAACGCCGCCAGCGAAGACGACAATATCGTCAGCGCCTTGATCCTTCAGCGCTTTAACAAGTTGCGGAACGAGCGTCTTGTGGCCGGCTGCCAGCGACGAACAGGCAACGGCATGCACGTCGTTTTCAATAGCCAGGCGGGCAGCTTCTTCCGGCGTTTGGAACAGCGGGCCGACATCGACGTCAAAGCCAAGGTCCGCATAGGCGGTAGCAACTACCTTCGCCCCACGGTCGTGACCGTCCTGACCAAGTTTGGCGACCATGATGCGCGGACGGCGGCCTTCCTTGGCGGCAAATTTCTCGATATCTGCTTTGATGCTTTCCCAATCGCTTTCGCCAGCCACGATGCCTCCGTAAACGCCAGAGATGGTTTGATTGTTGGCGCGGTAACGGCCGAAGACCTTTTCCAGCGCATCCGAGACTTCACCGACCGTGGCGCGCAGACGCATGGCCTTGATCGTCAGGTCGAGCAGGTTGCCCTCGCCGGTTTCTGCACACTTGGTCAGCGCTGCAAGCGCAGCGTTGACCGCCGTGTTGTCGCGGGTTTCGCGAATCTTCTTGAGGCGGGCGATCTGCGATTCGCGCACAGCGAAGTTGTCGATATCGAGAATTTCGATTTCGGCTTCCTTG
Organism: uncultured Propionivibrio sp.; assembly: GCA_938040985.1. Taxonomy (GTDB): domain Bacteria; phylum Pseudomonadota; class Gammaproteobacteria; order Burkholderiales; family Rhodocyclaceae; genus Propionivibrio. Next base: position 13,969 of record CALHZD010000093.1, on the reverse strand, counting down.
GCCAGTTTGTATTTGTTGACGCCGACAATGACTTTTTTGCCGGAATCGATCAGCGCCTGGGTTTCGGCTGCGCACTTTTCGACTTCCATCTTCGCCCAGCCCGATTCGACGGCCTTGACCATGCCGCCCATCTTGTCGATCTGTTCGATGATGGCCCAAGCCTTGTCGGCCATGTCCTGAGTCAGCTTTTCCATCATGTAGGAACCGGCCCAAGGGTCAACGACGTTGCAGATGTGGGTTTCTTCCTGAATGATGATCTGCGTGTTACGTGCGATGCGCGCCGAAAACTCGGTCGGCAGGGCAATCGCTTCGTCAAGCGCATTGGTGTGCAGGGACTGCGTGCCGCCGAATACTGCCGCCATCGCTTCGATGGTGGTGCGGATCACGTTGTTGTATGGATCCTGCTCGGTCAGCGACCAGCCGGAGGTCTGGCTGTGCGTACGCAGCATCATGGACTTGGCATTCTTGGCGCCGAAGCCGCTCATGATGCGGTGCCATAGCAGACGCGCGGCGCGCATCTTGGCAATTTCCAGATAGAAATTCATGCCGACGGCCCAGAAGAAGGACAGACGACCCGCGAACACATCGACGTCCATACCCGCGTTGATGCCGGTTTGCACGTATTCTTTACCGTCGGCCAGCGTAAAGGCCAGTTCGAGCGCCTGGTTAGCGCCCGCTTCGGAGATATGGTAGCCGGAGATCGAGATCGAGTTGAACTTCGGCATATTTTTCGAGGTATAGGCGAAGATGTCAGAGATGATCTTCATTGAGGGCTTGGGCGGATAGATGTAGGTGTTACGCACCATGAACTCTTTGAGGATGTCGTTCTGAATCGTACCGGTCAGCTGCTCTTGCTTGACGCCTTGTTCTTCGGCGGCGACCACATAGCCCGCCAGTACCGGGAGCACGGCGCCGTTCATGGTCATTGAGACGGAGATCTTGTCGAGCGGAATGCCGTTGAACAGGATCTTCATGTCTTCAACGGAATCAACGGCTACGCCAGCCTTGCCGACGTCACCAACAACGCGTGCGTTGTCGGAGTCATAGCCGCGGTGCGTTGCCAGGTCGAAGGCGACCGAAACGCCTTGACCACCGGCAGCTAGCGCTTTGCGGTAAAACGCATTGGAAGCTTCAGCGGTCGAGAAACCGGCGTATTGACGGATGGTCCACGGGCGCACGACATACATGGTAGCATGCGGGCCACGGATGTAGGGGGGCAAACCGGGCAAGGTATCCGCATAGGGCAGGTCGGCGACGTCCGCCTTCGTGTAGAGCGGCTTGACGACGATCCCTTCGGATGTAACCCAGTTCAGTTTTGCAACATCGCCGCCAGGGGCGGATTTGGTTGCTGCTTTTTGCCAGGCGTCCAGATTGGACGAGTCGGAGAATTTCTCAGTGGACATGACTTTACCTTTCAGGAAATGAAAACTTTGGCGTTTTCAATTTGAGATGCAATCCGCCGTATCGAACAAAAGCGCGGTGTATCAAAGCGCAGAATCAACACGGCATTACAGACTATCGAAGCGCGCCTGTAACAATTAATCCTACTGTATCGCTTGTGGTCGGACAAGGAGATGCGATACGAAATGTGGAAAGCCACAAGCCCCATCGTAATCTGTCTCAAGCGATAACGGTCTGCCGCTGTTGTGGTGCAACGGCGGAATATTCTTGGGCGCTAGTAGCTAAGTACTATGCGGAGGCTGCTTACTGATCGGCGGATTGACGGGAATGATCCGCACAAGACTACATGCCGCATCCAAAATGGGTGCAACAAACGGTTATTTGGCCGTTTAAAAGGCAGATGGTTATTAGTCCGCAGCCATTATTTGAATGTGGCCGGCGACGGGCGGAAAAATGTCAGGGAAGCCGGGATTCTAGGGCATACAGCGCTTCCTCGGTTTCACGGTGACGAATCAGATGCACGGTGCTGCCATCAACCATGACCTCGGCGGCGCGCGGGCGCGAATTGTAGTTTGAACTCATGGCCATGCCGTATGCGCCTGCCGAAAGAACGGCAAGCAGATCGCCGGCTTTCAGCGCAAGTGAACGGTCATGGCCGATAAAATCGCCCGTTTCGCAGATGGGGCCGACAACTTCCCATATGCGTGGTGCGTTATGACGTGGTTGAACTGGAATGATTTCATGCCAAGCGTCGTAGAGCGCCGGCCGAGCCAAGTCATTCATGGCGGCGTCAACAATAGCGAAATTTTTCGCTTCGCCGGGTTTGAGATATTCAATTTTAGTGAGTAACACGCCTGCATTGCCGACCAGGCGACGACCAGGCTCCAGGATGATTTTTAGACCGCGTCCTTTGATCTTTGCCAGTAGAGGTTGCAGGTAGCTTCTGACAGTCGGTTCCTGCTCATCCTTGTAGCGGATACCGAGGCCGCCGCCCAGGTCAATGTGGTGCAGGCGGATATCGTTGGCAGCAAGCTGGTCGACAAGTATCAGAATTCTGTCAAGCGCTTCGGCGAAAGGCGAAGGGTCGAGCAGTTGCGAGCCGATGTGGCAGTCGATGCCAGTAATTTCAAGATTCGACAATGTTACTGCGTGCCGGTAAAGGGAAAGCGCATCATCATAGGCTACGCCGAACTTGTTCTTCTTAAGGCCGGTAGAGATGTACGGATGCGTTTTGGGATCGACGTTGGGATTGACGCGCAAGCTGATGGGCGCCTTTTTACTCAGCATGCTGGCGACTTCATTGAGCCGTTCAAGTTCGGGTGCTGATTCGACGTTGAAACAGAAAATATTGTGTTCGAGCGCCAGCCTCATTTCTTCGCTTGACTTGCCGACGCCGGAAAAAACCACCTTTTTCGGGTTGCCGCCGGCTGCCAGAACCCGTTTGAGTTCGCCGCCTGAAACAATGTCGAAGCCTGCGCCGAGACGGGCAAAAACATCAAGAATAGCGAGGTTGGCGTTGGCCTTGACGGCAAAACAGACAAGCGCGTCGACACCTGTTAATTCTTGCAGATATTCGTCAAGCGCCGCCTCCAGCGCTGCGCGTGAGTAGACATAGCAAGGTGTGCCGAAGCGGGCGGCAATATCGGACAGGGCGACAGACTCAGCGTATAGCTGGCCGTTTTTCAGTGTAAAGGCGCTCATCGGGAAGCTTCCTGGGGAGTATTGGTGTTAGTATTTGTCAGTGCTGGTGCAGCGTGTGCAGTCTTTTCTACCGGCTGAGGCGGGAGTGTCAGCGGGCCGCGCGTACCGCAGGCGCTGACGCTGCACGCGACGGCAATTACGGGCAAAAGAAGTAAAAAATACCGAGAGATCCTCAGTGAGCCCCGTACGGGGAAAAGCGCATGCGAAGTATGCGCAGGTTTTGGAAGCATAGTTATCAAGCAGAATTAATCAGAAGCCGGATGGTAGCATAGGATGACTGAAGCAGAATTTAACGCATTGGCCGATGTCGCCTTGGCGCGAATCGAATCGGCACTGGAGGCAAGTGGAGCCGACCTTGATTACGCTTGGGCAGGGGACGGTATCATTGAGATCGAGTTTGCCGATGGCAGCAAAATAGTGGTGAATCGCCACTTGGCTGCCCAAGAGCTGTGGGTGGCGGCGCGTTCCGGCGGTTATCACTTTCGCTGGGATGGAACGGCATGGCGTGATACTCGAGAGGGGACGGAACTGATGATTTCCCTTGCCCATCTGGCGTCGGCGCAGGCAGGCGAGAACGTCAATCTGGCCTGAAGCGTACAAAGCCCGCAAATTTGCCAATCCGGCATAACCGTTTGTCGCGTGTTTGTGTCGTGGTCAGTAGAACTGCCGCAGATGATCGTAAATAGGGTCGTTCTGTGAGTCTTCTTCGGTAGGGCTGTCAGGTTCCGGCTCGGGGGGCGTGAGATCGGGCACGTTTTCCTTATAGAAAATTTCCCGGCTTGACCACGGCGTTTCAACGGAGACTAATCCCGGCGGCTGCGGTAGGAAAGTCTGCGGAACATTTTTGAGCGCTGTTTTCATGTAACCGATCCAGACAGGAAGCGCCGTTGTACCGCCGGTTTCTCCTCGTCCCATATTTTTGGGCTGATCGAAGCCGACCCAGGAGCAGCCGACGACAGTACGTTGATACCCGCAGAACCAAGCATCGACGTGATCGTTTGTCGTGCCTGTCTTGCCCGCAAGATCGCGTCGTTTGAGTGTTGCAGCGGCGCGGCCGGCCGTGCCGTAAATAGTCACGTCGCGCATCATGCTATCCATGATATAGGCGTTGCGCGGATCGATGACCAGCGGCGCGTCTGCAGCCTTGACAGGCCGCGCCTGTGCGATGACCTGGTCCCTGGCGTCGCGGATTTCGCTGACGATATATGGCTGGATGCGGTGGCCGCCATTGGCGAATACCGAGTAGGCTGTGACCATTTGCCAAGGGGTCACCGAGCCCGCGCCAAGCGCCATGGTGAGATAAGGCGGATGTTTGCTGGCTTCAAAACCGAAACGGGTCACATAATCCTGGATGAAATTGACGCCGCTGGCTTGCAGCAGGCGGATTGACACCATGTTCTTGGATCGGGCGAGTGCTGTGCGCATACGCATTGGCCCATCATAACGGCCATCGTAGTTTTTGGGTTCCCAGGCCTGGCTGCCGGTTACGGAGGCGGGGATACTGATTGGGCTGTCGTCGATGACCGAGGCAGCCGTAAAACCTTTTTCAAGCGAGCCGGAATAAATGAACGGCTTGAAACTCGATCCCGGCTGTCGCCATGCTTGGGTGGCATGATTGAACTTGTTGCGATTGAAGTCAAAACCGCCAACCAATGCGCGAATAGCGCCGGTCTGCGGGTCGGCGGCAATAAAGGCAGCTTCAACATCTGGCATTTGCGTGATGCGCCATTTATTTTTGCTATCTGATTGCACGCGGATAACGGCGCCGCGCCGCAGACGTTTGTTCGCCGGCGCTTTGCTGTCGAGCATTCTGAGCGCGGGTCTAAGTTCATTACCCGCCAGGATGATGATCTCGCCGCCGTGCCGGTAGGCGCGAATTTGTTTGGCGCTGGCTTCGAGCACGATTGCCGGACGCAGATCGGGCGAATCCTCAAAATCCTGCAAAAGCTCGTCCAGGGCTTCATCTTGGTCGGATTTGATTTCGCTCAAGTCCACGTAGGCTTCTGCGCCGCGATAACCGTGGCGCCGGTCGTAGTCGAGTACGCCTTTGCGCAAACTGTCGTAGGCCGCATCCTGGTCTTCTTTACGGATTGTCGTATAGACCTTTAAGCCGTGCTGATAAACGCCGTCCGGGAACTGTTCAACGACCATCTGACGTGCCATTTCCGCAACGTATTCAGCGTGCATGGAGAAACCGCTGGGTTCGCGCTTGATGACCAGTGTTTGGTCAAGCGCTTCTTTGTGTTGCTGATCAGTAATAAAGCCAAGTTCGCGCATACGACGTAGTACATATTGTTGTCGAAGACGGGCGCGTTGCGGGTTGACAATCGGGTTGAAAGTCGACGGCGCTTTCGGAAGCCCGGCTAGCATGGCGGCTTCAGCCGTGGTGATTTCCCTGAGCGGTTTGCCATAATAGATCTGCGAGGCGGCAGCAAAGCCATAGGCACGGTGTCCAAGAAAAATCTGGTTGATGTATAGCTCGAAAATCTGATCCTTGCTGAGGTTGGCTTCGATTTTGAAGGCGAGTAGCGCTTCGTAGATCTTGCGGAGGTAAGTTTTTTCAGGCGACAGGTAGAAATTACGGGCAACCTGTTGCGTGATGGTTGATGCTCCCTGCTTTTTGCCACCGCCCAAAATATTCTGGACGATTGCGCGTAGAACCCCTGCGGCGTCAATGCCGCCATGCTGATAAAAACGGTCGTCTTCGGCAGCTAAAATCGCCTGTTTCATGACCTCGGGAATGTCTCCGATGTGCACGAAAGCCCGCCGTTCTTCGCCAAATTCACCGATTAGATGATCGTCAGCCGAATAAACGCGCAGAGGAATTTTGGGCTGATAGTCGGTGAGAATATCCAGCGAGGGTAGGTTGGGGTAGATAAGCGCCAGGATGACGGCAACCATGCCTGCAACGACGGCAACGGTGCCGATGACGATCATGAAACCATAAAGTACCCAGCGAGAAACGCTGGGTAAAGTTTTGTCCGAAAAGTTAAAAGGCATCATCTCTCATATTATAAATAAGATGCTTGCCGATATCATCAGTGGCTAGGGTGTGGCGACAAAGCGACGATTTGTGTTTTTTTCATAAAATTCGCTTTACATATCTTGAGGCTTGCTGTTAGCATCTAAAGCAGATTATCGATAAACAATCTAACTATAAATTATCCAAGGGTTTTTCTAGCAAGGAGTAAAATCTTGCAACTCGGTCTGCCATTTTTAGGTTCGCAGTCCCGATCCCTCATCGGGCTGGATATTAGCTCGTCTGCAATCAAGATGGTCGAGTTGTCGGTTGACGGCAAGAAAGGCTATCGCGTCGAGCGTTATGCAATTGAGATGTTGCCAAGAGACGCGGTCGCTGACGGCAATATCGTCAATCTTGAGGCGACTGCAGATACTGTGCGATCGGCGTGGAAGCGTCTTGGCTCCTCGACGCGCTCTGTAGCCGTCGCGTTGCCGCCATCACATGTAATCACCAAAAAAATTATTGTGCCGGCTGGGATGCGCGAAGATGAGCTTGAAGTACAAGTGGAATCTGAGGCCAGCCAATATATCCCCTTTGCGCTTGAAGAGGTTAATTTAGACTTTCAAGTGTTGGGGGTTGCGCCATCGTCACCGGATGACGTTGAAGTGTTAATTGCTGCTTCGCGTAAGGAGAAGGTCGAGGACCGAGTGGCGGTAGTTGAGGCGGCTGGACTAAAAACCGCAGTGATGGATGTTGAGTCTTATGCTGTTCTTTCTGCGCTGGAATTGATTGAGCAACAGCTGCCTGGTGGCGGCAAGGGTTGTGTCATTGCTGTGGCGGATATTGGTGCCAATACGACGAATCTGATGGTTTTGAAAGATGGGCAGCAACTTTATGCTAGAGAACAGGCTTTTGGTGGTAACCAATTGACTCAGGATATTGCACGTCTGTTTGGTATGGCGTTTGAGGAGGCTGAGGCAGAAAAGCGGCGTAATAACCTCCCGGAAAATTACGAAACCGAATTACTTCATCCATTTGTCGAAAATATGGCGCTTGAAGTTTCTCGGGCGTTACAGTTTTTCTTTACTTCAACCCAGTTTTCTAAAGTCGATTATATTGTGCTGTCTGGGGGCTGTGCGGCTTTGCCGGATGCAGAAAAAGCGGTGGCTGCGCGTACCCAGGCGGATACGCGTGTGGCTAACCCATTTGCTGGCATGACTTTTTCTAGCAAGGTTTCCCCAAAGCGTTTGCTGGCGGATGCATCATCGTTAGTAACGGCTTGCGGCCTCGCGCTTCGGAGGTTTGACGAATGATACGCATCAACTTACTTCCTCATCGGGAAGAGAAGCGCAAGGCTAAACGGCAACAGTTTTATGTATCGCTTGGCCTGGTTGCGGTTCTGGCCTGTTTGATGGTGTTTTTGGGGTATACCATTATCAATGGTTATATCTCTGCACAGGAAAGCAGGAATGATTTCCTGAAAAAAGAAATTGCTGTTCTTGACAAAGAAATCGAGCAAATCAAACGCCTTAAAGAGCAGATTCAGGCATTGCTTGCGCGTAAACAGATTATTGAGTCATTACAGCAAGACCGTGCAGATGCTGTTCATTTGTTGAGTGAGTTAACAAAACAGATGCCAGAAGGTGTATATATTCGCTCGCTTAAACAAGTCGGTGAAAAAGTTACACTCAATGGCTTTACGCAATCTAATGCCCGTGTTTCAACGTTGATGCGGAATATTGAGGCATCGCCGTGGCTGACAAATCCCCAGTTAATCGAGATCAAGGCCTCGACAGTAGATAAGCGGCGGTTAAACGAGTTTACGTTGGAACTATCGTTAAAACGGGAACAGCCGCAACAGGATAAACAGGATGAGGGGGTAAAATGAGTTCTCTTACTTCCCAGAAGATTGATTTTCAATCGATTGCTGATGATTTTCGTAATTTAAATCAGGATGTTGGCGCATGGCCTGCCGCTCCGCGAATTGCTGTTCTAGTCGGCGTACTGTGTTTTATTTTGCTGGGTGGATGGTGGTTTTTGTGGAAAGACCAGCTGGACGAATTAGATCAGCGCCAGCAAGAGGAGTTAAAACTCAAAGATGAATTCATTGCAAAAAAAGGCCAAGCAGTGAATCTGGATCTTTACACACAACAACTCAATGAGATTGATCGCTCATTTGGGGCGCTTCTCAAGCAACTGCCTAGCAAGGCGGAAGTAGAATCGCTTTTGGTTGAAATAAACCAGTCAGGAATGGGGCGGGGGCTTCAGTTTGAGCTGTTTAAACCGAATGCCGAGATTGTTAAGGATTTCTATGCTGAATTGCCGATTAGTGTGCGCTTGACGGGGACATACCATGATTTTGGAGCATTTGCTGGTGATATCGCCGCCTTGTCAAGAATCGTGGCGTTGAGCAATATTTCGATTGGCGTGAATACACAAACTAAGGACGATAGTCTGATAATGGATGCCGTTGCGCGGACGTTCCGTTATCTTGATGAAGAAGAGATTGCTGCAAATAGAAAAGCGGCTCAAGCTGCCAAGGGCGGGACAAAATGAAACATATCCTTGTTGCAGTCATAGCGGTAATTCTGGCCGGCTGCGCCAGTGAAGAGCATAGCGATTTGCGCGCTTGGATGGCCGATGCCTCAAAAGATCTCAGAGGAAAAGTGCCGCCTTTGCCGGAGGTTAAACCTTACGAACCCGTGCCCTACGATGTGGGCAACCTTCTTGATCCTTTTAAGCCTGGGAAAATAGTTGGCGCAGAAAAGAAAAAAGAAGGGGGTGGCTTGCGCCCGGATATGGATCGTCCGAAAGAACCGCTGGAAGCTTACCCTTTGGAATCGCTGAAATATGTGGGTTTTATGACGAAGAAAAAGAAGACCTACGCTTTGATTCAGGTTGATGATGCACTGTATCAGGTACGGACGGGAAATTACATGGGGCAAGACTTTGGCGTGATTACACAAATTAACGAGACCGAAGTTTTATTGAAAGAACTGGTACAAGATCCGGTTGGCGATTGGACTGAAAGAGACAGTTCGTTGCAGCTGCAAGAACAGGAGGGTGGAAAGTGAATCAAATCAAACGGTATTTTCTCGGCCTGGTTGCAACCCTGTTTATGGCCGTTCTGGTGCGCGCACAGGATGCACCGCCTAATTCACTTGAATCGATTGCGGTTGCGCAGCAGGGTGCGACTTTAAATGTTAGGATGACTTTCAGGGATGCACTAACGGCGGTTCCGCCGAACTTTAGTGTGGCAAATCCTGCGCGGATTGCGTTTGATTTGTTGAATACAACCAACGGTTTGGGAAAGAACTCGCAGACCTATAATGAAGGTGATTTGCGTAGTGTCAATATTGCTCAGGCCGCTGGAAAAACACGCGTCGTTCTGAATCTGATGAAGATGGCGGCGTATGAAAGCCATCTGGATGGCAATAATCTGATCGTAAGTCTGACGCCAAATACTGGCAACGAGACGACGGGTGGCGTTGTCCCGAAGGTTGAGCATTTTTCTCAGGCGCCGTCATTGCTGACTTCAAATATTATTCGTGATATCGCATTTCGCCGAGGTAAAGATGGCGAAGGTAGAATTATTGTAAATCTAAGCGATCCTAATGCCGGGATTGATATTCGTCAGCATGGAAAAGAGCTTTCCGCCATTTTCTTGAAGACTAGTGTGCCCGATTCCTTGCGTAAGCGTCTGGATGTTACCGATTTTGCAACACCTGTTGTTTCGGTTGACACACTTCAGGATGGCGCTAATGCACGAATCAAGATCAACTCGCATGGATTATGGGAACACAATGCCTATCAAAGCGATGGGCAGTTTGTGATTGAGGTCAGAAAAGTTATTGTTGACCCGAGCAAACTGGTTCAAGGGACGCGCGGCGGCTATCAAGGCGAAAAGCTTTCATTGAACTTCCAGAATGTTGAAGTTCGCCGTTTACTGCAGGTAATTGGTGAATTCACCGGAATGAATATTGTGGTGAGTGATTCGGTAAGCGGATCGATTACACTGATTCTGAAAGATGTTCCTTGGGATCAGGCGCTGGATATCATCTTGAAGCAAAAAGATCTTGATATGCGCAAGAACGGGAATGTTATTCTGGTTGCCCCGCGTGAAGAATTTGCTGCCAAAGAAAAACTCGCTTATGAGGCGAGGGCGCAGATTGATGACTTAGAGCCGCTCGTCACCGAAACTTTCACGATGAATTATGTTAAGGGCGAAGAATTGCGCAAACTGATGATTGACCCCAAGCAAACGATGCTCTCAAAGCGAGGTAGTGTGTTGCTGGATAGTCGCTCAAACATCATGATCATCAAGGATACGCAGAAACGAATTGAAGATATTCGTACGATGCTTGCTCAGATCGACATTCCTCTGCGCCAGGTGATGATTGAAGCGCGTATTGTCGAGGCGGGCGATTCTTTTGCCAAAAACTTGGGAATTCGCTTGTCTATGGGCGCTACTGAGAGAGATGGGCAGAATGGTGGCCTTAAGGAAACTGATAAGGCGTTTATTGTTACAAATAATCGCACTGCGCATAAAGGTTCCGTCAACCTACCGGCGACGCCACGTGCTTCCAATGCGGGTACTTATGCGCTGACGCTATTCGGTCGAGGTTTCTCGCGGTTCATTACCGCCGAAATCTCGGCGCTGGAAGCGGATGGTAAAGGTAAGATTATTTCCAGCCCGCGCGTGATGACCTCGAACCAAAATGAAGCGCTGATTGAACAAGGCGTGGAAATTCCTTATCAGGAAGCGAGCAGTTCTGGTGCGACGAGCGTGTCTTTCAGAAAAGCGAATCTATCGCTCAAAGTCAAGCCACAGATTACGCCTGACGGTAAGGTGGCTATGATGCTGGATATCAACAAAGATACGCCGAATACTTCGCTTTCAACGGGTTCAGGTGTGGCCATCGACACCAAGCACGTTAAGACGGAAGTTTTGGTGGATAACGGCGGAACGGTGGTGATTGGTGGTATTTATACGCAAACCACGAGCAGCAATACAAACCGTATTCCACTCTTGGGAGATTTGCCCTACATCGGTTGGTTGTTTAAAAACCGTGAATGGATTGACGACAAAACGGAATTGCTAGTATTCATTACACCGAGAATTATGGCGGAAGGTCTGTCTATTCGCTGACCCATTCTCAAAGTAAAAAAACCGGCCGTCAGGCCGGTTTTTTTATGCTCTTAGAAAAAGCGGAAAAAGCATGCGGTAAAATGTTTCTATGGAAAAAAAATACGAAACAAAGAATATTTTTCTGGTTGGGCTGATGGGTGCTGGTAAGACGACGGTTGGCCGTATGTTATCTCGTCGTCTGGGACTGGGTTTCGTGGATTCTGATCGAGAAATCGAAAGTCGCACGGGCGTGAGTATTTCAACGATATTCGAAATTGAAGGTGAAGAAGGGTTTCGCAAACGCGAGGCACAGATAATCACAGACTTGACGGCGCTGAATGGGCATGTCCTGGCGACCGGTGGAGGGGTAATCTTGCATGAAGAAAACCGGAAAAATCTCCGACAGAATGGCTTTGTCGTCTATTTGAATGCGCCGCCGCATGTCTTATGGGAACGTACGCGCAATGATAAAAACCGTCCGCTGCTAAAGGTGAAAGATCCGCTGCAAAAATTGCAGGAATTGTTCGTAAGCCGCCATTCGCTTTATCAGGAAGTTGCTGATTTCGTGATCAATGAAGGGCGGGGAAATATACGCTCTGTGGTTCAGTTACTCGTTAAGGAGGTCAGCGAACGATGGAATCGCTAAATGTGGCGCTTGGCGCGCGTACCTACCCGATTTTGATCGGTGCGGGTCTGCTGGGCAATGAGCGGTTGTTATCCGGATATTTTCAGTCAGTGCATCAGGTTGCAATCGTCAGTAATGTCACTATTGCGCCGCTCTATCTACCAACACTGCGCACTTTGATGAAACGCCTGGGCATTACAGTGTCAGCAGAGGCGATCCTGCCGGATGGCGAAGCCTATAAGAACTGGGAAACGCTGAATACGATTTTCGACGCGTTGCTGACGGGGCGCTGTGAGCGTTCAACTACCCTAATCGCACTGGGCGGTGGCGTAATCGGTGATATGGCAGGATTTACCGCTGCGTGTTATCAGCGTGGCATCCCGTTCATTCAGATTCCAACGACGCTGCTGGCGCAGGTGGATTCTTCTGTGGGCGGCAAGACGGCAATCAATCATCCCTTGGGTAAAAACATGATTGGTGCGTTTTACCAACCTAACCTGGTATTGGCGGATACGGATGTGCTGAAAACCTTGCCAGATCGGGAACTGCGCGCGGGGCTGGCGGAAGTCATCAAATACGCGCTGATTCGGGACATGGCGTTTCTGGACTGGCTGGAAACGCACCTGGATGCCCTGCTGAACAAGGATCCCGCCGCACTCGAATATGCCATTTACCGGTCGTGCCAGCACAAAGCCGAGATTGTGGCCAACGATGAACAGGAACATGGCGAACGCGCCTTGCTTAATTTGGGGCATACCTTCGGCCATGCCATCGAAACCGGGCTGGGCTATGGCGCGTGGTTGCATGGAGAAGCGGTTGCCGTCGGTATATTGATGGCCACCGAGCTTTCGGCCGATCAAGGTTGGCTGACGCGTGCCGATGTAACGCGCATCGAGCAATTATTTACGCGCGTTGGCTTGCCCGTACGCGGCCCGGCCATGCCGGTGAACCGCTACCTTGAACTGATGCAGCGCGACAAGAAAGTACAAGCCGGCAAAATGCGGCTGGTGCTGCTCAAACGGCTGGGTGAGGCGCTTGTCGTTGATAAGGCGACGCCGACGGCAATTAGCAACGCAATCTGCGCACGCTCTTAGCCACTTAGTACATTGTGTCGCACCGGCATGCTTGGCAACGGGTTTGCGCGGCAGGTACTCACTTCACTTGCCCTGGAAACTAGGCACCCTGAAGTCCGCGTGGATAAAGGGCTTCCGAGCAGCACTTTATTTGCCCTCTCTCCAAACACCTTTTCCACAGGGCGAAGGGCTTTTAGGGCGCTCCGAAGCCCGCGTGGATAGGGCATTTGCGGACATATGCTCTGAGATGCCCTGTTTACAAGGGCTCCAGAGCATTCACTTTGGAAATGCCCGCAAATAAAGGACTTGCGGGCGCACTTCTCTGAAATGCCCTAAATACACGGGCTAGCGGGCAGCCCGTTTGAAATGCCCGTGGATAAAGGACGTCAGGGCGCATGCCTGGAAATGCCGGTAAATAAAGGCGATCCCGGCGCCCCCTCGGAGACGCTCTATTTACAAGGGCTTCAGAGCACCCCCTTGGAGATGCCCTAAATACGCGGGCTTCAGGGTAGTGGTTTCGGAAACCCGCCGAACACCACGCCAAAAGCGCGCGACCAGCACACCCACCTCCTCGCCATTCCCGCTGCCGCGCTCACCAGGCCATCGCCAGAGTTTCCGTCAATAGGGCATTTCCGAGCAGGCATCCCGGAAACCCGAGTGGATAAAGGACTTCCGAACAGGGCTCCTTTGGAGCACTTATAAATAAAGGGCTTCAGAGCATCCTCCTTGGAGAAGCCCTAAATACGCGGGCTGGCGGGCAGCTCTTCTGAAACGCCCGTGGATAAAGGCGCTCCGTGCACCTCTTCTGAGATGGCCTATTTATAAGGGTTACCGGGCATCCTCTCTGAAACGTCCTAAATACACGGGCTCGCGGGTAGGCGCGCGAAAGAACCTAAAAACAAGGATTGAAAGGATTGTTTGACTGTAGGCGCTGGCTCCGGCCCGTAAAGCTTCTTTGGGCAGTGGCTGTGCGCGAGGACGGGCAATGCTGTGCTGGCTCCGCCCACGCAACTTCTCTTGATGGCGTTGCGCTGAGCGGCAGCGCGCCCCGCTGACTTTCTTTGCCTCGCCAAAGAAAG
>CALHZD010000092.1 GCA_938040985.1 uncultured Propionivibrio sp. | reverse complement strand
AAACCGAAAAATAGCTATTTTCTTTGCAGAAATGCCGCGTTAGCTTGCCTTGCCTTGCCTTGCCTTGCCTTGCCTTGCCGTACTGCTTGTACTGTCTGCGGCTTACCGCCTTGTCTTTTGGCAAAGTCGAGCAGCTATGTTTTAGGCATCTCAGAAGAGCTGCACGCTAGCCCGCGTATTTAGGGCGTTTCAGAAGGGCTGTACGCAAGCTCGTGTATTTAGGGCATCTCAGCGGGGTATGCCCTGAGTTCCTTTATCCACGCGGGTTTGCGAGGCGCTTTTTACCGGAAGGCCGGCGGCGCAGAATCCGCTTTCCTGGCTGCACACATTGGGGTCATGACGCCTCAAAATGCTTTTTCTCTTCAAAACGCCTTTTTGTTCATGACGCCGCGATCCAGAACAGGTTTCAGCACAGGCGGTCATCGTCGCGTACCGTGTAGAACGTCCAGCCGTCGATGCGCGCCCGGATGGTCGCGACGCCATACACCGGGTCGAGTATTTCCGGCGTCAGGACGCGCGCCGGAGTATCGGCGGCAATCAGCCGGCCGCCCGCGAACAGGGCGAGACGATCGCAATAGCGACTGGCCAGATGCAAATCATGCAGGACGATGAGCACCGTCTGCGTTCTTGCATATTCGCGCAGCAGGCGCAGAACCAGGTGTTGATGCGGCATATCCAGATGTGCGGCCGGCTCATCGGCAAAAACGATGCGCGGCCGGTGCGCCAGGGCGCGGGCGACGGCGACGCGCGCCTGTTCGCCGCCGGAAAGCGTGGCGAAACGCCGTTCGAGCAGGTGGCCGATCTGGCACCGCTCGATCAGCTCGCCGGGAATTTCGGCCACGCGCAGATGCAGCATTTCGGCGACGCTCAGATTCCAATAGCTCAGAATCTGCTGCGGCACATAGCCGATGTGCGCGGCCAGCGCGCGCGCCGACCAGCGCGACAGCGGCCGTGCGTCCAGAATGACTTCGCCGGCGCTTGTCTTGAGCAGGCCGATCGCCGTGCGCACCAGGCTTGATTTGCCGGCGCCGTTGGGGCCGATGATGCCGTACAGCCCCGGCCCGGGAATATCCAGATTGATGCCGTCGAGCAGCAGTTTGTTCCGGTTTGTGCGCACCGACACATTGCGGAAAACCAGCATGGGCGATGGCGCGCTCATGATTTCTGCCTCATCAACAGGAACAGGAAGAAGGGGCCGCCGATCAGCGAAGTCATCAGACCGACTGGAATTTCACTGGGCGGAATGGCGCTGCGCGCCACCGTGTCGACCAGCATCAGCAGCACTCCGCCGCCCAGTGCAACAGCCGGCGCCAGCCGGGCATGTAGCGGCCCGACCCACCAGCGCAGCACGTGCGGCGCAATCAAGCCGACGAAGCCGATCAGCCCGCCGAAAGCTACCGCCAGCGCCGTGGCCAGCGCCGCCAGCGCGATCGCCTGCATCGAAAAACGGCGCACGCGCACGCCCATGCTGTGCGCCGTTTCCTCGCCCAGGCCGAGCGCATCCAGCCCCGGCGCCAGACGCACCGTCGCGATCAAAATAACCAGCGTCGCCAGGCACAGCAGCCCCCATTCGTGCCAGGCGGGCGACTGGATACCGCCGAGTTGCCAGGAAATCACCGCGCGCAGGTTGCTCGACTCGTCGCCGAAAATCATCAGAATCAAGCTGCGCAGCGCCGACAGAATGGCCGCCAGCGCCACGCCGGCAAGCAGCAGGCGGCCGGTCTGCGCGCTATGACCGCCACCGCCGCCGAGCAGCAGCACCAGCAGGCTGCTGCCCCAGGCGCCGAGAAAAGCCATCAGCGGCAGGCCTACGCCGCGCGGCAGTAATTCGGGCAGCAGCAGCGCACAGGCGGCGCCCAGACTGGCGCCGGAAGCGCTGCCGAGCAGATACGGTTCGGCCAGCGGATTGCGGAAAACGCCCTGGAAAATCAGGCCGGAGAGGCCGAGGCAGGCGCCAACGACGAACGCCGTGGCAACGCGCGGCGCGCGCCAGACAAAGACCAGCGCCGCTTGTTGGCTGCCGTCGAACCAGCGCGTCGGCCAGACGGTATCGGCGCCAAAGATCAGTCCGGCGAGAATCGCCAGGCACAGCGCGCCGATCAGCGCAATGTACGGCCCTGCGCGCAAAACTCGTGTAGAAAGGGAACGTTGGGGAAAAGCGAGGGGCGAGTTATGCATCGAAACGCTCCGGATGAATGGCGCGCGCGTAGTCGGCAACGGCTTCGATCTGGCGCGGGCCGGGAATCAGCTTGTGGTTGCGTTGCAGGACGACGATGCGCCCTTCGCGCGCGGCGCGCAGCGCCGACCAGCCCGGACGCCGTGCAATCTGGCGGGCCGCCTCCGGCGCGGCGCTGACATCCGGAATCCGTTGCAGGGAAATGATCACGTCCGGGTCGCGCAGAAAGATCGCTTCGCCGCTAACCTGCTGCGAACCGACCAGGTCGCCAAATACGTTCTCGCCACCCGCCCAGGCCAGCGCATCGTTGGCGTAGTGCCCTTGTCCGACGGTCTGGAAGCCGGCATTGCCGGCGGCGCTGGTTTCCAAAAACACGCGGCGACGCGGCGCGCCGTGCAGACGCTCGCCAATATGCTCAAGCTGCGTCCGCATCTGGCCAAGCACGGCCTCGGCCTGCGCCTCGTGCCCGGTCGCCCAGCCGACCAGGCGGATATTGCGCAGGATGGCGGGCAGGTCGGGGTGTTGCAGAACCAGTACCGGCACGCCGATGCGTCCAAACGGCTTAATCAGTTCCAGTGCGCTGTGCTGCGCCGGCGTGACGATGATGAGGTCGGGCTGCTGTGCGGCCACCGCCTCGGCGGAAAAGCCCAGCGATCTGCCGACCGAAGGCTTCGCCAGTGCGGCGGGCGGCCAGCCGACCAGGCCGCCGACGGCGGCGACGTGCGCTTCCAGCCCAAGCGCGAAGACGATTTCGACATTGCTCGGGAAAATGACGACGATGCGCTGTGGCGGGCGAGCAATGCTCAACGTCCGACCCAGCGTATCGACGACCTGGCGCGGAAAGGCGCCGGAGGTCTGGCAAAGCGCGGGGCTGTCCGGAGCCGAGAGCGCCGGCATCGAAAGCGGGGAAGAAGATGCCGCCGACGAAGCCGGCATCCCCGGCGTTCCTGCAGACAGCGCTCCCGCCGGCAGCGCGCCCGCGCTTGCCAGCGCCAACAGGCGACTGAGCAGCGCCCGCCTTGACAGCGATTTCACCACCATGTCGTCGTCGCCCACTCAGAACTCCTGCTGCACGCGGGCGAAGAAATTGCGCGGCGCGCCGGCGTTGCCGGCTTCCTGCGAAGACATGTCGTCGTTGATGTAATAGACATTGCCCAGGTTATTGACGCCGGCCTGTAGCGTCAGCTTTGGCGTCACGCGGTAGCTGACGGACGTGTTGACCAGCGTATAGGCGGGCAGTTTTTGCGGGTGGGCAACGTTGTCGCGCAGATAGCGCGTGCCGACGTAGCTGGCCGAAGCGTTCCACAACCAGGGGCCACGCTCGAACGTCACGCCGAGGCCGGCGATGTGCCGCGCCGACATGCGCACGCGCTTGCCGCCGAAGTTCTGTGTCGGCGCGCCGGCATTGCTGTAAGTCTGGAAATCGCGCAGGCGCGCATTCTGCCAGGTGTAATGCGCGTAACCGCTCCATGCGCGGGCAAGCCGCCAGTGCACAAGCGATTCGACCCCTTCGGTGCGCGAGGTGGCGTTGCTGAAAATGAAGCTGTCCGGCCCGTTGCGGAATGAACGCTGTCCGTCGATTTTGTCCGCGCGGAAAAGGCTGAGCTGGTAAAACCAGCGTTCATCGTCCAACTGCCCTTTGGCGCCGAACTCAATGCTGCGGGTTCGTTCCGGGCGCAGAATCGACGGCACAACAATGCCGTTGCGCGTATTCAGCGCCACGGCCTGCGGGCGAAAGCCTTCCGCCCAGTTGGCGAACAGGGAATGCGCGCTGTCGTCGCGGCGGGCGTACACCCAGTCAGCGCCAAAACGCGGGCTCAGGCGCGAAGCGCTTTGGGTGGACTGCACCGGCGTATTGGAACGCTTCAGATGCTGTTTGAAGCTGTCGTGCCGCAGGCCGGCAACAAATCCGAAATCACCGATTTCGAGGCGATCCTGCACATAAAGACTGCGCACCGTCTGGTCAAAGCGCGAACGGGTCACCGCGCCGCGAATGCCGCGCGGGTCATTTTTCACATGGCTCACCGGCGTGTTGTAATGGGGGCCGCGATACGTCGGCGCGTTGGTGTATGACGGCGATTCCTGATCCTGCCAGTCGTCTTCAAAACTGGCGCCTGCCTGAAGCGTGTTGTTCCAGCCCTTGCCGGTGTAGCGATGGATCAGTGCCAGGTCGTGGAAAACGCCGCGGTCGCGCGTATCGGTTTGCGAAAACCCCTTACTGACGGCGGCCGGCCCCGGCACGATGGTCACGCCGCCCTGAAACTGGCGGTCATAGACGGCGAAGCTGCTCAGATGCTTGAGCGACCAGCCATGGGCCAGGCGCACGTCGTTCTTCCAGGACGCCGACTGATAATTGCCCTCAATGGCGACGCCGGGGATCGCATAATTGTCGCGCTGCGTGATGCCATACATCGGCCGGCCGTTTTGCAGGGGAACGATCGAACCGCGCTTGGCCTTGACGCGCGTTGCCAGGTACTGCAAGCCGGTCGTCCAGTTTGAAGTCATTGCATGATCGATGCCGAATACCCCGCTGGGCTGATCGCGATCGGTGTTGTTCTGGAAACCGTCGCTGTGGCTGTACGCCAGGCCGACGAAGAAATTGCCGCGATCGTAGTCGAAGCGTTGCCGGTAAGCGCCGCCGATCCGGCCGAAACTGCCGGCGGTTAGGCTGGCGCTGCCGCCTTCTTTCTCCGGCTTCATGAAAAACTGGGCGACGCCGCCGATCGCATTCTTGCCGTAGAGCGCCGAGGCCGGCCCCTTGATAAATTCGACGCGCTCGACGAGATCCGGCGCAATCAGCGTCACATCGGCATTGCCCTGCAAAACGCGCAGCGGCACGCCGTCGATCAGCACCAACACGTCCTGCGTATCGCGCAGCCCGCGCGTTTCAAAGCGCGAATAATAATTGCCCTGCGTCCCGTGTTGCAGGCCGGGTACGCTGCGCAGACTGTCTTCCAGCGTGATCGCGCCGGCGGCATCCAGCTCGCGGCGCTCGACGGTGGCGGCCGAAAACGGCAGCCGCAAGGGATCCTCGTCAAGCCGCGTCGCGGTCGAAACGATGCGCTTGCCGGTGACGGCGACCGGTCTTAATGCCGTTTCTTCCGCCGCCGTCGCGTGTGCAGCCGCCAGCAGCGCGAGCGGAATTGCCGATAACGCCGGCAGGGCGCGCGGGCAGCGTCGTGGCGGGTGAAGAGAAAATAAAAAACGGGTCAAAGTCATGATGAAAATCTCCCTGAAGGGTTATGAAAAAAACCAGCGAACGACCGCACTGCGCTTGGCGCAGGCCGCCAGCCAGCCATTCCTGCCATTCCCGCAGTTTCTGCGGTTTCTGGCGGCATTCCTGGCGCTATTTCCGGCAAAGTCTCCAACGGGTTGCAGCGCGCGGTCGAGATAAGCCAGCAGCGCACGGCCCCGCGCGCTATCGGCGGAACAATCGAGACGTTCGAGAAAATGCCGCGCGGCCTCCTGCCGGGTGGCGAAGTTGAAACGGCATTGCCAGTCGATATAGTCGATTTGCGCCGGCCGGCGCGAGGCGCCCAATTGGGCGAGCGTGCGCTCGACCGCCGGCTGCCGGTTTACGGCGTTGTCGCCATAAAAATCGGCAGGTAAAAATCCAGCCAGGCAGAACGAAGCCGGCGCGGCTTGCGCCGGGACGATCCAGACCATCGCACGCCGTGCGCGCGGCGCCAGCGCATCGAACAGCGCATCGGCCGCGTGGTGGCTATCACCGATGTTGAAGGCGAACACGGCATCGGCATCGACTGACTTCGGCAAATCCTGCCAGCGCGCGGCGATATGTTCGAGACGGATGCCACGCGCCGCCAATGCGGGCGCTTGCGCGGCCAGCGCCTCGCCCATCGCCGGATTGGGTTCGACGGCGCGCCAGCGTGCGCCGGCCGCAAGGCAGCGGCAGGTAATGCAACCGTCGCCGGCGCCGATGTCAAGCACGTCGACGTCATTCTTGCCGACGGCCGGCGCCAGGCGCGCAGCGTAATCGGATTGCGCCATCATGCGCAGGTACAGGCGCGCATGGGCGCTAACGTCGCCGGCCTTGCGCGCGGCGGGAGCGTTCCAGTCCCACCGCTGGCAAGCGGTTGACGCAGGCGTTTGGTTATTCGGCGCCTGTGTCATTGTCTTTCACAATTTCACAAGCCGTTGCGACAGCGGGCGGCTCGGACGTTTCGGATACCGGCATTTGTGCCCTCTGTACCCTCTGTGCGCTCTGTGCGCTCGGTGCCGACAGGGGCATTTCGCCGGCGGCGGTAAAGCCGCGCGCGCCATCCCAGTCGATGAAAATCAAGCGCGTTTCCGGAAAAACAAAGGAAAACAGGCGCTTGCCATCCTGTGCGACAACGCTTTCGCCAAGGCTGAAATCCAGGTCGGGTTCGTTGCCGGTGCGGTTGTTAACGATCAGCGGCACGCCGGTTTCGGCCGTCCGCGCCTCCCAATAGCCATTCGGTCCCATATCGGGCGCAGGCGGCCAGTTTGCCGGGGAAATCAGGATTTGCGCGCCCAGCGCCCGTAAGCGCCCGGCCAGATCCGGGCGATAGGCGTCGGCACAGACCAGCACGCCGACGGAAATCCCGTCCAGAACAAAAGGCGCATTGCGCACGCCCGGCGTTGCCCAGCGCTCGATTTTTCCGCCGACTACCTGGTATTTGCGGTGCGTGCCAAGGATCCGGCCCCGGCGGTCGATGACGGCGACGCTGTTGTGCAGCATGTCGCCGGCCGGGTTTCTTTCCGGCAGACCGATGAACAAGGCCATACGGTGATGGCGCGCGCGTCGCGCAAGTCTTTGCAACCAGGCGCTGGGAAAGGTTTCGATCCATTCCAGGCCGATGCGCCTGGCGAATCCATAGCCGCTTTCGGCCAGCTCGGGGGTTGCCAGCCAATCGGCCTGCGCGGCGGCGGCGCGTTCGACGGCGCGCTCGATAAGGCGACGGTTGTGGGCGACTTCGCCCGGCCGCGCATCCATGTGCAGCAGGGCAATGCGGATCGTTCCGGGCGGCTTGGCGGCAATGCAGTTTGCGGCGGGCGCGCCGCCGGTCGCCGGTGCTGCCAGACAAAGCGCAGCAATGCCTAAAACAACGCGGCGGCGTTTCATGACCCTCATTGCGCCTGCTTCTGCGGCAGGAAGAAGCCGTTCTGTTTGCCGAGCGCTTCGACGACGCCGAGGTAGGCGGCCTTGCCGATCAGGCTGCCCAGCAGGCTGTGGCCGCCGGTATAACTGGCGCGCGGCCCCGTCGTTCCGGAGACGACAATGATGCTGTCGGTGCCGGTGCCCGTTGCCTGAACATTTTTCGTGTAACTGCTCGGCACCTTGAGGTCTTCAAGCGCGGCCGTCTTGCCCTCGGTGAGCACGATCATGGCTTGCGCCATGGCGCCGACGCTCAGGCGCGCGTTGGTCAGCAGGATGATGTTGATCGTGCCGTGCGGCGCCTGGCCTTCAACATAGTCGCTCGTATCCGTACCGGCGCGCAGGGCGTTGGTTTTGGCGCCGGCCGTGACCAGCGCCGTGACCGTCAGCGGCCCCTGCGTCAGCGTGACGGCGGAGAGATTGTCCATATCCGCCGCGGTGCCGGTTTTTACGACGGCGTTCGTGCGCACTTTCAGGCGCGCAGCCAGTTTCGCCTGCACGCGATCAAGATAGGTGCGCCCTTCGTCCCCCGGCAGGCTGGCCCAAAGCGCCGGTGAGGCCGCATGGTTGGCGACCGCCGCGGCATTGACCAATCCGTCGGAGGTCGAGAGCGTCTTGCGCCGTTCGGGAAAGCGGACGAGCAGCGTTTTCTCCCAGTGGCCGTCGCGTTCGCTGCGCACAATTTCCGCATGAGCCGCCAAGGCGGCGGGCAGGGCGGGATCGGCAATCGGGCGCGGCGCGGCGGCTTCCGCGACGCGCGGCGTCGGCGGCTGGTCCCTGCCGGTGTGCGTGCCGATGGGGGCGCAAGCCGGCAGTAACAAAGCTAGGCCGGCGAACAGCCCGATAGGTAAGCGTGTGAATCCGGTTTGGGAAAAATGCGCGTAATCAATGGGTTTCATCAGTTCTTCACTCCTTGCAGGTTAACAGGCATGTAGCCGGGCTATGGCTTTGGCCCGGCGGTGTAACACGGCGCGGCGGCATCGGCGAAAGCGGGGAAACATAGGGGGCAACACATGACAATATAGGGCACATTGCCTGGCAATATCCGCTGCGGCCCGGCATCCTTTGTCAGGATTTATATCGCTTGCCGGGGAGTTGCCGCAGGCGGCCGGCCCGCCGCGCGCCGCCGCTGCGCTTTGCATAGGCAGACGCAGGAGCAGGAGGCGACGGAGAGCAGGCCGGAAACCCGCGTGGAATAAGGGCTTCCGGGGCGCCTGCCTGCAAACGCCCGATTGGCGCGGGTTCTGGCGATGCCTCCTCTGAAACGCCCAAGGGACGCGGGCTTCCGGCCGCCTGTCCGGAAAATCGTTCGGGTTTTTACTCACCGGATACATACCCCGGAATCCCCTCTGAGCCCTCAGAACAGCGCGCGCACGCCGACCTGGAAGGCGCGCCCCTGCATCGACGTACCGTAACCGCCGTTGGCGAGCGCGGCATTGAGCTTGTACGGCTGTTCGTCGAGGCCGATGAAGATGGGGTGTTCGTTGACGTTGAAGAGGTTGGTGACCGCCGCGAAGAGTTTTACGCCGCGCACCATCTGTACTTCACCGCGCAGATTGACCACGGTGAACGGCGCTTTGCGATGAATATAGCTTCGACTCGGTTCGGCCCAGGCGTGCAGGTTCTCTTCGGTGTCGTACCACATCGGCCCGCGCAGAACGCCTTCGACCAGCAGCGACCAGGGATGCGCGATGCCGCTTTGTCCGAAGCGCGTGCCGAGCGTCGCCTGATACTGGTAGGCGCGTTGCGGCTTGTCGGTATTCGCTGTGGCGCTGGCGCCCCGGTCCTGCATCTTGAAGTTGTAACCGCCATTGGCGAAAACCGACCAGCGCCAGGCCGTGTTTTGGTAGCCGAGCAGCGGCAGCAAACTGGCGTTGGCCTGAATTTCGATGCCGCGGATAAGAATGTCGCCGCTGTTGTTGACGTAGTCGGAGGTGTTGGCGATGCCGGGGCGCAAACGCGAAATGATGCGATCCCGGATCGTGTTCTGGAACAGGGTGATATCGACATGCCAGTCGCGCGCCGCATAGGCTGCGCCGATTTCGATCTGGCGGCTGCTTTCCGGCTTGATGCCGGGATTGCCGAAAATGCGCCCGCCGCCGAGCGTGACGAAATCGGCCGCCAGCTCGGAGGCCGTCGGCGCGCGGAAGCCGGTCGAGAGGCCGGTGCGCAGGGCGAGTGAGTCGCTTGCCTTGAACGTGCCGCCGAAGGAGTACGTTGTCTGGCGATAATTCTGGCTGCGCGGCCGCAAGGCGGAGAGGTTCGGCGTCCGTTCGAGCGAAGTCTTGCCGAAGGTGCGCCGCACGCCGCCGCGCAGGGTCAGGCGCTCGTCGAACAGTTTTTGCGAATCCTCAAAGTACAGCGCATTGACCGTTTCGCTCTGGTTAATATCCTGCGGCGCGACCTGCGCCAGATTGTTGCCGGGAACGCCGAGGCGGAAGCGGTCCGAGCGCAGCCGGCTGTGCTCCCAGTCCCAGCCGACGAGCAGATCGTTGCCGCGCCAGAGCGTTGCGCCGGGCTGCACGCGCAGCCCTTCGATGTCGATCGTCCGCTTGTTGTGGTCGATCCGGGTGCCAGGCGCCGGTCTGCCCGCGCTGTTGCGGATGACCGGCGAGGCCCATTTGAACTCGTCGATGTCCGTGACCGCGTAGGCGTGAACCTGCCAGCGCAGGCGGTTGTCGGCGCGTTTGCCGGCATAGACGAGATCGGCCGAGCGGTTGCTGCGATCGTCCTTGCTGTGGATGTTGGCGCCCGATCCGCGGAAGCCCGCGTCATAGACGCCGTCGGTACGCAGCGATAGATCGAGGCGATGATCGGGGTGAATCTGCCAGCCGAGCGCCGCGGCAAGGCCGCGCCGCTCCCAGTCAGTATTGGCCAGCTTGCTGCCGCCGGAGCCGGAACGGTAGTTGCCGCTGCGGCCTTCGGTGATGCCGGCGTACCAGTCGAAAGCGCCGTACTGGCCGCCGGTCTGCGCGATGCCGCGCGCCAGTCCGCTGGAGCCGGCCGTCGCCTCGAGCAGCGTGCCCGGCGCCGTGCGCCCGTTTTTCATGATGATGTTGATGATGCCGCCGATGTTCTGGCTGCCGTAAATGACCGATGAAGGGCCGCGCACGATTTCGACGCGCTCGACGTCCGAGGGCGACAGCTTGGAAAGGTTGGCGGTGCCGGCGCGGCGGCCGTTGACGAGCACCAGCACCTGACTGCGAAAGTCTTTGCCTTGCCCGTCGGAAGCGCCGCCGCGAATGTTGATCGACGTTTGCGCCGGCGTCCATTCGCTGAAGAAGCCGGCGGCGTTTTCGGCCAGCAGGTCGGTGATCGAGCGGGCGGGAGATTCTTCGATGCGCCGCGCGTCGATGACCTGCACCGTGCCGGCGATCTGGTCGCGCCGCTCGGGTTTGCCGGTGGCGGTGACGACGACATCGCCCAGCGTAATTTCGGCCTTTTCGGTTTCTTCGGCAGCGTGGGCGGGAAAGTGTGCGAGCGCCAGTGATAAGGCGGTGGCGCTGGCGCTGGCGCTGACCGGTAGATACCTGGTGAACGTACGGTGGTGTTGCGCTATGTGTTGCATGCTGGGTTCTCCCTATAGTTGGTAAAAGTTGTGAAATCGATTCAATACCGTGCTCGTCTGTTTTTCTGTTTTGCCGCGCAGCGTGTCCGGCTCACCGGCGGAAACGCTTCCAGGCGAGCACGCCCGCGCCGATGCAAAGCGCGATGCCGATCGCCGAAGTGACGAGGATGAGGGCGACGCGCCCGTTTTCCCAGAAATTGAGCGGCGGAAAATCGAAGCGGTGCAGCGCGCCGAACAGCCAGCGGTAACGCCGTCCGGGCGCATCGATCTTGCGCACGACGCTGCCGTTGGCCGGGTTGATGTAGTAGACCGTCCGGTTGGCGTCATCAAAGCGGATGCGCACGACAGGCAGTGTGAGCGCACGATGCCGGCGCGGGAAATATTCGCTGTCCGGTTCTTCCAGCCAGTCGGCGGTGCGGATGCGCGCCTGCGGCAAGAGGCCGGCAGCGCGTGCGCGGATGTCCGCCAGCGACAGGGCGGGGAATGCGGGTTCGTCCGCATCGAGCGCAATCAGCTGAGAGGTCTTCGCGCCTTGCAGCAGCGCCAGCGGCCGGCCGGCAAAGCGCAGCCAGCGGATTTCCCGCACATCTGCGGGCAATTCATGCGGTGGGGCATGTTGCAAAAGCTCGGCATCAAGCGCGCCGCCAGTCAGCCACTGCCTTTCCTCGATGGATAGTTGTCCGCCCCGAAGCAGGCCCAATGGCGCCATCGAAATCCAGCCGCTGAACAACCAGGCGATCAGGAAAACGCTGCCGGCCAGCCCCAGCCAGTGGTGCCAGAGTTTCCAGCCGTCACGATAGGGCGAAAAGCGCCCGCCCGGATAAGGTTGTCGGATGCGCAGGCGCTGGATGCCCAGCCAGAGACCGGAAATCGCCATCAGCAGGGCGGCGAAGCTCAACCAGATGACGACTTGCCGCCAGACTTTTGGCGCGGCGCGCAGCGGCGTGATGTAAATCCAGTGGACGGTCGTGCCGAACCAGTTCCAAAGGCGTTCGGCGCGTGTCATGTCGAGAACGACTTCGCCGGTTTGGCTTGATACGTAGAAGGTCTGGCCGTCGGCATCATTGAGCTCGACGCGGTAAAACGGGCGCAGCGGATCAAAGCGCGCCGGCACCGTCCATTGATCGCGCGTGATGAGCGTAACGGCGGGCGCCGGGCTGCCGAGGCCGGCTGCATTGGAGGCGTCTGCATGGCGACCGGTTTTTGCGGCGCTGGCTTCAAGCGCACGACGGATGGCGGCTTCGGCGGTGAAGTCTTCTGCCGTCAGGCGCCGTCCGTTCGCGACATCGACCGTCAGCCAGGCAGGGTCGCGGGTCTGGAAACGGTACACGCTGCGTTCGCCGATCCGGTGCAGGCGCACGCTTTCGGGCAGGTCATCCCGCCCAAGCGCGCGCCAGGCCTCCCAGGGCGGCATGGGCGGCTGCCATGCAGCGTGCGCCGTCTGCGTGAGGTCGGCTGTCAGCAAAGGCAGCGCCGCCAGACGCTCCTCCTCGCTCCAGCGTGGGCGGGCCACGAATACCATGATGATTCCGGAAACGAACCAGGCCAATACCAAGGCGCCCAGTACGATGCCCGACCAACGATGGAAGAGATGGAGGATGCGCAGCAATGCGGCCGGTGTCTTGAACATTTTTTAAAACTTCATTTCGGCGATCAGATCAAAGCGGCGCGGTTCGCTCAGGATGAACTGATTGCCGTAACTCGACGTGGCATAGACTCTGTCGGTCAGGTTGCGTCCAAGCAGACGGAAAATCGTGTTTTTGTTGTAATGCCAGGCGATGCTGGCATCGACTACGGTGTAAGCCTTCAGAACAATCGAATTGGCGTTATCGCTATAGCGCTTGCCGACGTGGCGCAGACCGAGCGAAGATTGCCATTGCCCCAGGCGGTAATGCCCCCACAGGTTGGCGACCTGCTGCGGCACATTGGATGGCGTGTTGCCGGCACGTGAAACGCTGCGGCCGCTGACGGATTCGTTCAGTTCGTCGAACTTGGCGGTGAGGTAGGTGTAGTTGCCGTCGAAGCGCCAGTTTCTGGTTGGCGAGATACTTGCCGACAGCTCGACCCCCTGCGAATGCATACTGCCGCCCTGGACGGAGATTTGGGGATTGTTGGGATCGCGCGTGATGATGTCATCCTTCTCGATGCGGAAGAGCGCCGCCGTCCATTCGCCCAAGCCGTTCCCCAGGTTTTGCTTGAGGCCGACTTCGGCCTGCCGCCCCGTGGTCAGCTTGAACTGGGAATTATTCAGGTTCAATCCGATGATTGACGAAATCGGATCATGCCCTGAGCTGATCTGGCCGTACACGCTGGTGTCGCGCGTCAGATGGTGGGTGAGACCGAGCCGCCAGGCGGTGCCATTCAGTTTGCGTGAAAAGTCGCCTCCGGAGACGAACTCATCACGCGAAATCTTGGAAAAATCGCGGCGCAGACCGACCATCAGCAGCCAGCGGTCATGAAATTGCCAGGCGTCCTCGGCATACAGGCTGTTGAAACGCCAGATTGCCTTGTATTTTGGCAGGATCGGATCGGGGCTGTGCCACGAACCATGCACCGGACTATGGGCAGAGACTACCGACGAGCCGCGATAGGGCGAATTATTGATGTGCGTGAAATCAATCCGGGTGATTTCCCAGCCGGCGACGGCACGATGGCCGCCGCCCGTGAGTGTGGCTTCCAAGCGGTTTCCGGTCTGCTTATGCTCATGTCCAATGTAGAGGTAGGTGCTGCGTGCGACGGTATTTGTTGTTGGGTTCAACGCGTACCGTTCGGAATTTTTCCAGACGCGATCCATTTTGAAGTAGTGAACTTCGTTGCTTAAATTCAACCAGTCGTTGACCCGCCAATCGGCCTTGGCGCGCAGGCGGGCATCCTCGTAGCGGATTTTTGAGTTGGCGACGTTGTAGTTATAACCGAGCATCGACTTGATAATGCGTCCGCCGGGGGCAGTAGGCGTTCCCCAGTAGCGTTCGGGATGTGTCAGGCTGTAGTCGGCGGTCAGGTCGAAACGCAGGTCGGAATTCGGTTGCAGGCGCAAGCGGCTCATCAGCTTGCCGCCGCGCGAATCGCCTAGCTCACGGTGTCCGTCGTGGTGGAAGCCGTAGGCATCGACACGATAGCTGGCAATTTCGCCAATTGGCCCGGCAGCGCCGACACCGAGCTGTTTATGACCTTCGGTGCCCAGCCCGGCCATGAATTCGTAACTGCGCTTCCGGCTCGGTTCCTTACGGATGGCGTTGATCGTCGCGCCGATCGTGCCGGTGCCATAAACGATGGACGCGGGGCCGCGCAGAACCTCAATCCGTTCATAGCCCCATGAACTTGCCGGGTAGCTGTTTGATCCGGAGATAATGCGAACCCCTTCCTCGGCGACGCCTACTGACCCGGCAAAACCGCGACTGGAAAGCGACAGGCCGCCGCTACTTGCTTTGCTCATATCGGTTAGGCCGAGAGTGCGGGTGATGGCATCCTGAATCTGCGTGTCGCCGCGCTCGCGTATCGTTTCTCCGTCGAGGATTTCCAGGCTAGCGGGCAGTTCTTTTGCCGTGACGCCGGTCCGGCTGCCGCCTTGCGTCGGCTGGTCGAGGTGAAGCGTGGCGGCATCGCGCGTATCGCGCACATTGACCGTCCCCAGCATCGTTTCTTCTGCATGGGAGAGCGGACCGAATGCGGCAAGCAGCGCCCCGACCAGTAATGAGGCACAAAAGGGTGGATAAGAATGATGACTGGAAAAAATTGGGGGGTTCATGGAAATGCCTTTCTTTAGGGCTGGATGGGTTAAAACTTCATTTCGGCGATCAGATCAAAGCGGCGCGGGCTTCCCAACGAGCCTCGGATTCCGGATCCGGTTTTTACATACATCTTGTCGGCCAAATTGCGGGCGAGCAGGCGGAACGTGGTTCTGCTGTCGTAATGCCAGGCCAGGCTGGCGTCGGCGACGGTATAGGGTTTCAGCTTGAGGGTATTGGCGTTGTCGCTATAGCGCTTGCCGACGTGACGCAGTCCAAGCGAGGCCTGCCATTGCCCAAAGCGATAGTGGCCCCACAGATTGGCGACATGCTGTGGCACGTTGGATGGCGTATTGCCGGCGCGTGAAACGCTGCGGCCGCCGACAGCTTCGTTCAGCTCATCATATTCCGCGACGAGGTAGGTGTAGTTGCCGTCGAAGCGCCAGTTTTTGGTGGGTGAAAGGCTCGCTGACAACTCAACGCCCTGCGAATGCATACTGCCGCCCTGGACGGAGAGCGCCGAATTGTTCGGGTCGCGCGTGATGATGTCGTCCTTCTCGATGCGGTAGAGCGCCGCCGTCCATTCGCCGAGGCCGCCGCCCAGCGTCTGCTTGATGCCGACTTCGGCCTGCCGCCCCGTGGTCAGCTTGAACTGGGAATTATTCAGGTTC
>CALHZD010000091.1 GCA_938040985.1 uncultured Propionivibrio sp. | reverse complement strand
TCTACTACTTCGGCATGAACGCTCAACTCAAAGCTGTCATCGACCGCTTCTACGAAATCAACCACGAACTAAAAGACGGCAAAGCCTGCGTCACCCTGCTCGCCGGCTACGGCCAGGGCGAAGATATCCGCCTCCTCGTCGAACACTTCGCCATCATCCGCCGCTACCTGCGCTGGGAAGAGGCCGGGCAAGTCATCGCCGAAGACTCGTGGAATGCGCGTAAATTGGAGCAGCACATCAAGGAAGCTTACGAAATAGGCAAAGCCATTTGATAAAGACAGGAACAACGCCACCCGCGCGGCGGTTTTCACTGGAGAAACCGCATGAAAAAACTATCCACCACACTATTCATTTCAACCGCGCTTTTGCTGCCGGCCGCCGTCCCGGCTGCTGACCCGCAACCGGCCGCTTCCGCCGAACACCACAGACAAGGAGAAAAACACATGCCCCTCAACCACCGCCAACAACAACTGGCCAGTATTGCCTCTGCCGCCGCCGCAGGCCGCAGCGATGCCCTGCGTACCGCGCTCAACAACGCCCTCGATAACGGCCTGAGCGTGAACGAAGCGCGCGACGTCTTCGTGCAGCTCTACGCCTACGCCGGCTTCCCGCGCAGCCTGAACGCCCTGGTTACGCTGGATAACACCGTCAAGGAACGCCAGAAAAAAGGGCAAAACACTACCGAAGGCAAAGCCGCCACCCCGCTGCCCGCCGGCGCCGATATCCTTGCCCTCGGCACGAAAACCCAAACCGAACTCACCGGCAGAAAAGTGGACGTGACCGCGCTCTCGCCCGACATCGACCGTTACCTGAAAAGCCACCTCTTCGGCGACATTTTTGCCAGCGACCTGCTCAACTGGCAAGAGCGCGAACTCGTCACCATCGCCATCCTCAGCAGCCTGCACGGCGCCGACAGCCAGCTTGCCAGCCACATCGCCATCGGCAAAAAGAACGGCCTGACCGACGCACAAATCAGCGCCATCCGCCACCTCAGCGGCAGCAACGCCCTCAGCCCGTTCGCCATTGGCCAGCCAAACGACGGCTACGCCCAATATTTCAGCGGGCCGAGCTACCTGCAGCCGCTGTCTACCACCCAGGTCGGCGTGTACAACGTGACCTTCGAACCGGGTGTGCGCAACAACTGGCACACCCACCACGCTGACAAAGGCGGCGGACAAATCCTAATCGTGACCGGCGGGCGCGGCTACTACCAGGCCTGGGGCGAACCCGCGCGCGAACTGAAAGCGGGCGAAACCGTCAACATCCCCGCCAACGTCAAACACTGGCACGGCGCGGCCAAAGATTCGTGGTTCCAGCACCTTGCCATCGAAGTACCGGGCGAAAACACCCGTAACGAATGGCACGAGCCCGTATCCAAGGCGGATTACGACAAGTTGAAATAAAGCAAACAACCGCAAGCCGTCGGAAACTGCACGACATGTCCGGACGGTCTGCGGCGCAGAAAGCCGCCCCACACGGGGCGAGCAGGCGGCTTCCGAGGGAGCGACGGGGCGTCCGGTCTTATTTCTTCAGTTTGGCGGCCAGTTCGTCAAACTTCTGTTTGATGTCGGCTTTGAATGCGTCCAGTTTTTCCCGGCGTTCAGCCTTGCGCTGTTTTTTCCACGCCTCATGCGCCTGCCGCGCCACTTCCTGCTGCGCCTCCACGGCGGCCAACACGTCCTGTTGTGCGGCGGCGGCATCCTGCCGCAGGATGGTGGTTTGAAAGCGGTTGAAGAACGCATCCAGCACGGCTTCGTCGGCTTCCTGCGCCAGAATGATCACGGCGGTGCTGCCATCGTCCAGCTTGCGAGCCGTATTTCCCAAAAGCAGGGCGTCGCCGGCGGTCTCGGCCGTCCCCGTGTTGCCGCCGATGAGCGCGCCTGCCGTGCCGCCCAAAATGACGCCCAGCGGACCCGCAAGCACGCCCACCAGCGCGCCAATCAGGCCGCCCGTCCACGCACCTTCGGCAGTTCTGGCGGTGAAGTCGGCGCTTTCGGCGGGAATGATCAGGCCGTTTTCCTTCTTGATCAAAACAGCCTGAGCAATCAGCGTATCAGCGGTCTGCGTGTAGGCTTTCAATTCGGAAAACGCCTGATATGCCTCGCTGGGCACATCGAACAAGGCAACGATAATATTCTGTTTCATCATACTTACTCCTGTTTGGGTTGCAGGGAATACATACCAGAGCATGCCTGGTCATTATAGCCACCGGAATTTTTCAGGCTTTTTTGCTTTTCCGGCAGGTGGCCACTGCCGGGCACGGTACTTGTTATATGGATTAGCGACCCCGATGCTTCCTGATACTTCCCCGATGCACGCCGCCGCTCGGACGGACGGATGCGCTGATAGCGCGGCGGCAAATCTGCCGCCGCAGCCCCCAAGGTTGTTTCGGCACGCAAATGCTGATCCATTGCGCGCTTGCCGAACAGGACAAGGTTTAAACACGACCAGCCCCGCAAGCCCGGCGTTTACGCTGTTTGGCGGCCACCCTTATGCCGCCTGACACCCATCCCAATCATTCCCGTCCGCCCGAGCAAGTAGTCAATCAGCACCTGCACGCGCCGCGCTTTCTGCGCGTGCCGGCGGTAATAGAGGTATACCGGCGGATAGCGGCACCAATAGGGCTCGAGGACGGGGATGAAGGCATCGCGGTCGGCCTGCCGGTCGCGGATGGGCTCGAAGATGCGGGCGATGGCGAGGCCATCGCGCACGGCGTCGTTCATCACCTCGATGTCGTTGCAGATGAGCGGCGACGGCATGGTGACGCTGATGTCCTGCCCGTCTTCGTGCAGGGTCAGCGGGTAGAGGTGGTTCGCGGTCACGAAGCGGTAGGCGACGAGGCGGTGGTGCAGCAGGTCGGCGGGCGTCTGCGGCGTGCCGTGCGCATCGAGGTAGGCGCGGCTGGCATAGAGACCTTCGCGCATCGCCGGATAGAGCGGGCGGGCGACGACGCCGTCTTCCAGCGCGTTGCCGAAGCGGATGCCGAGATCGAAACCGCTGCTGATGAGGTCGATGGTGCCGTCATGAATGGAGATTTCCAGTTGCAGTTGCGGGTAGCGGCGGCAAAAGTCGGCAAAAACGGGGCGCAGGATGAGTTGATAAGCGAAGCGCGACAGGGTGATGCGCACGCAGCCCGACGGTTCATCGCCCGCCTGCCGCGCCTCGTCCACCGCCTGATGCAGGGTAAGCAGGGCGTCGGCAGTGCGCGCCAGCAGTTGCTCGCCCGCCTCGGTCAGATGGATGCTGCGCGTGCTGCGGATGAAAAGCGGCACGCCGATTTTCGCTTCCAGCTGTTTCAGCCCCTGACTGGCGGACGGGGTGGTAATGCCGAGCTGGCGCGCGGCGGCGGTGATGCTGCCCGCAGCGGCGATAAGGCGGAAGAGGTTGAGTTGGGCGTAGATGCTGTTGTCCATGGGATTGTGTGGTTTGGGCTAAAGGTGTTTCAGGCAGTTTACGGCTAATCATCATAATCCCGTCTGCCTATACTGCGCCGCATCTTTTCACTACGAGGTTTTTATGAAAAACATCCTGATCATCTCCGGCCACCCCGACCTCAACACCTCCGTCGCGAACGCCACCATCCTTGACGAAGTCAAAAAAGCCCTGTCCGAGGCGGAAATCCGCCGCCTGGACAGCCTCTACCCCGACTACCGCTTCGATATCGCCGCCGAACAGGCCGCGCTCCTGAAAGCCCACGTCATCGTCCTGCAATTCCCCTTCTCGTGGTATGCCATGCCCGGCCTTTTGAAATTGTGGATGGACAAAGTCTTCCAGCACGGCTTCTCGCACGGCAGCAAGGGCAAACTCGGCGGCAAAAAACTGCTGCTCTCCTTCACCACCGGCGCGCCCGCCGCCGCCTACCAAAAAGACGGCTTCTTCAAGCACACCATCGACGACTTCCTGCCGCCGTTTGCGACGCTCGCGACCCTGTGCAACCTCGACTTCGTCGCGCCCATCTACACCTGCGGCATCAGCTACGTTGGCCGTGAAGACACCGCCGCCATCAACGCACAGAAAGACCAAGCCCGCGATCACGCTGCCCGCCTGATTGCCCAAATCAAAGCCATCGCCGCCTAAACCAGGAGCCCCCATGTACCTCATCAACATCACCGTCAACGCCGACCTCCCTGCCGGCAAACACGAAAAAATGTTTGCCGAACACACCGCATGGTTCAAAAAACACTTCGCCGCCGGGCATTTCCTCATGCTCGGGCCGTACATCGATTCCGACGCGCACGACGGCGTGATCTTCGCCCACGTCAAAGACCGCGCGGAACTGGACAAAATCCTCGCTGAAGACTGCTACTACCCGGATTTCGCCGCTTACGAAATCCGCGAATTCGCGCCGAAGATGATTGCCGAGGATATCGGCAAGGCAAAAATGGCCTGATATATCGTTTCAAATAGAGGGTTGGGACAAGGCGAGCCGAAAACAGTACAGATAGTAAGTGTGGGTTTCCCATAAAAATTGCGCAGCGTTTTTTATGGGTGCCCGGTCAGGCTTGCCGACACCGTGTCAGTTCTATTTGAAACGACGATAAAAACGGACGGTCCGCCGTCCGCTTTTCTTTGGAGAGGTTTCCCGGCGGGATAAAACATGGACCTGCGGAGGACGGGTTTCAGCCCATCGCTTGCTCACGCGATTATTTTCTTAAAAACCGCCAGGCGATATAAACACGGCCCCCGCTAGGTCGCAGCATGATTTATTCGAACCCAACCTTTCGGATGCCTGCTCGCTGCACACGCTGTTTCGGCCCCAGAGGGCAAGAGTTCTTATAGCGTAATTTTCCGGGTACGGGAGCCGGTATAGAAAACGGGGCAGATCCCCGTTTTTGGCATCACATTTTTATTTGCGGATTTTCCAGTTGCCCTTGCCTTTTCCTTTGATCAGGCGGACTTTGCCGTCTTTGGATTTGTAGCCACCCTTGCCGGCGTTCAGGATGAGGCCTTCCGGCAGGTCGGCGGCGAAGACTTCGGCTTTTTTCTTGTCCTGAGACAGGATGACGTATACGGCAAGGGTGTCATTGGCTGGGTCGATCAGACGAATATCGGCGATGTCGAAGACTTGCACGCACTCGCTGCGTATGGCGGACCAGGTCTGCCCGGCAGATGGCAGGCAGCCATGTGCATCTTTTTCACCGCCCACCGGTTGCTCGACGGCTTGCTGTGCTGCGGCGGCATCTGCCTTCGGCAGGACGGGCGCCGGGTCTGCCGGCGAGTTCTTGTTACCGCCGCCGCAGGCAGCAAGTAAGCAGGTAATAGCAAATAGAGACAATGCGCGTTTTTTCATTGGTTCCTCCGTAGATTGAAAAGAATCTCGGCACATCAGCGGCCTGATGACAATCTGCATTGCAGCGGTGTTTTTCGGCATTTGCGACATTAGAAATGCTCACGAGGTTTTTCAGCCTTGTTGCGTTTTTCGCCTTGCATCTGCCGTTCCTGCCGCAGAAATCCGCTTCGCACATCGAACGTCAACAGGCCCTGACGACGGGCAATGCGGCGGATACCGCATCGGCGGGCGATTGTCGGTGAGTTGTGGCTTCCTGGCAAGGATGTCTTATTGAATAGCCGGTTACGCGATTACCGAGGCACCGAAGCATCGCAGTCGATGAGCGTGCGGAGCAGAAACAAATTTGGCCGCATCGGGAAACTTCAATTTCGCCCATGACTGTCTCGCCTTGGCTTTCCTGCGCTGCCCAACCAATGACTCGCGATCGACAGTGTGCCACTCGCCTACGGCTACGATCATTCTGAAAGAGCGATCACCCTCAACCTGCCTCAGTGTGCCAATGAAGGTCAAGAAAGCTGAAGCCCTGAGCGGAACCATGGCCTCTCATTACGCCGTTCGTCGTCAGCGCTCGACTGTAATCTTGGGATATTTCAGGCGGCAGAAACCATCGGCCCGGCGTTTCGCCGCGGGAAACGTCGGGTCAGCCAGGAATGCCGCTATCCGGATGGTTTCCCATTGCTCCCCACGATGGGTTGGTGAGATTTCGTCAGCGTAGCGCTTTAGTGCGTCGCCCAGGATTTTGTCGCCCAGGGTTTTGTCGCCCCCCGCTTTCCCGGCGCGTAGTTCTTTCTCGCGCTGAAACGCCCAGGCTTCGGCCTCACGCTTGAGGCGAAACAATTTGGAATCGCGCCAGCCGCCGACATAAACCTGCGCCCGGTAGCCGCGCCCTGTGCGCTGAATTGATGCCATGGGGAATCCCCTGGGGAATTGTGGGGAATCTATTGTTGTTGTTTTAGCGCTCAAATTCGTTTCAGCGAAGCGCTGTAGCTTTGAAAGATTTGACGTGTGCAGACAATCAAAACTTTATATAGGCTGGTGCGAGAGAAGGGACTCGAACCCCCACGCCTTGCGGCGCTGGAACCTAAATCCAGTGCGTCTACCTATTCCGCCACTCTCGCGTTACGGCGGCAATTTTACTGCATAAAAGCCCTATACTCCCACCCTGAAATACTGAAATTTCAGTCATGCTGTCGAGCCGATCAGTTTTTTGTTTTTTCCTGGTCCTGCACAACCGGTCGCCAGGCTGCCACCCATGCCCGTTGAACATTACGAGAATTTTCCTGTTGCCTCTTTTCTGCTGCCCCGGCGGCTGCGCCATCCCATCGAAACCATCTACCGATTCGCGCGCAGCGCCGACGATATTGCCGATGAAGGCAATGCCAACAATGCCACCCGGCTGGCCGGCCTGGATGCCTACCACGCCGAGCTGGATCGCATCGAAAGCGGTCA
Organism: uncultured Propionivibrio sp.; assembly: GCA_938040985.1. Lineage (GTDB taxonomy): Bacteria > Pseudomonadota > Gammaproteobacteria > Burkholderiales > Rhodocyclaceae > Propionivibrio. Next base: position 3,306 of record CALHZD010000091.1, on the reverse strand, counting down.
GCGGCCGGATACGGCTCTGTTCCGAATACTGGACCAGGTGATCCGGGAATGGCGCCTGCCGCTTTCACCGTTCCGCGATCTGCTCGATGCCTTTGCCCAGGATGTGGTCAAGCAACGTTATGTTGACTACCCGGAATTGCTCAATTACTGCCGCCGCTCGGCCAATCCCGTCGGTCGCTTGCTGCTCTATCTATTTGACTGCGCCGATGCGGAAAATCTGCGCCGTTCCGACTGCATCTGTACGGCCTTGCAGCTTACCAATTTCTGGCAGGACATCGCTGTCGACTGGCGGAAACAGCGCGTCTATCTGCCGGAAAGTGATCTGATCCGCTTTGGCATCGACGAGCGCCAGATTGCCGAAGGCCGCTGGAGCGAAGCTTGGGCCGCGCTGCTTGATTTTCAGATCGAACGCAGCGAAGCGCTAATGTATGCGGGCTCACCGCTCGTTCATTCTTTGCCCGGGCGCATAGGCTGGGAAATCCGCCTGACCATTCAGGGCGGCTTACGTATTCTCGAACGCATCCGCCAGGTACGCGGCGATATTTTCCGCCGGCGGCCGCGCCTGGGCGTGTATGACTGGGTGCGGCTGGGCGGCCGGACGCTGTTTATGTAAAAATCCAGCCTCCCTGCAAATCAGATTCCGCTAACTCTGCTTACAGCCAGCCACGCGCCATGTCGCCGAACGCATATTGCCAGCAGAAAACCGCCGCCAGCGGTTCGAGCTTTTACTACAGCTTCACTTTCCTGCCGCCGGAACGGCGACAGGCAATTACCGCGCTCTACGCCTTCTGCCGCGAAGTGGATGACATCGTTGATGAAGGCGGCGATGTGCACACGGCCGCCGCACAGCTCGATGCCTGGCGCAGTGAAATCGAACGCCTTTATGCCGGCGCGCCGCGGCACCCCGTCGCACAGGCGCTGGGCGAAGCGATGACGCACATCCGCCTACCCAAAGAACATTTGCTGGAAATCATTGACGGCATGGCTATGGATTTGCACGCAAGGCGTTATCCGGATTTCAAGTCGCTGCTGCTCTATTGCCACCGCGTAGCCGGCGTCGTCGGCCTGCTGGCAGCGGAAATTTTCGGCTATCAGCATCAAGGCACGCTCAAATATGCGCACGACCTGGGCATCGCTTTCCAGCTAACCAACATCCTTCGCGACGTCGGCGAAGACGCCCGCCGCGGCCGCATCTACCTGCCGCTCGACGAACTTGCCCGCTTTTCCGTGACGGCAGAGGACATTCTCGGCGCACACGACTCTCCCGCATTTCATCGCCTGATGGCCTTCCAGATCGAACGTGCGGAACGTTATTACGAGCAAGCGCTGGAGCAGTTGCCCCCCGGCGACCGCAAGGCGCAGCGCCCCGGCCTGGTGATGGCGGCCATCTACCGCGCCGTGCTGGAGGAAATCAAACGGTGCGGCGGTCAAACGCTCACGCGGCGCATCTCGCTCACACCGCTGCGCAAATTCTGGATTGCCTGGCGCACATGGTTCAAGGCCTAAAACCTCAGGGGACGCAGCCTCAGGCGCCGGAATACGCCGGCAATCTCCCCAGTACCGCACTGTCGGTCGCCATCATCGGCGGCGGCTGGGCCGGGCTTGCCGCCGCCGTCGAACTGTGCACGGCCGGCGCGTCCGTCACTGTGTACGAAGCCGCAAAGCAGCTGGGTGGCCGCGCCCGCAGTGTAGCCATTGACGGGCGTACGCTTGACAACGGCCAGCACATCCTGATCGGCGCGTACCGCGAAACTTTGCGCTTGATACGGCACGTACATCGCAACATTGGCAACTGTAAGGAAATGCAGGCAGACCACGCCAGCGGCAACGCTGGGCGCCGGCTCCCCCCCCTGCTCCATCGCCTGCCGCTGACCCTGCAACATCCTGCCGGAAACTTTCGCCTGCGTCTGCCGCCTTCATGGCTACCGCTTCCCGCGCCGTTGCCGCTGGCGATCGGTTTATTCGGAGCACGCGGCCTTACGCTCGCCGAGAAGCTCGCCGCCGCCCGCTTCATCCGCGGCTTGCAAGCCCTCGACTACCGGCTTGATGCGGACAGTAGCGTAACCGCATTGCTCGACCGCAGCGGGCAGACCGGGGCCTTACGCCGCATGCTCTGGGAGCCGCTGTGTCTAGCCGCGCTCAATACCCCGCCGGAACACGCTTCAGCGCAAATTTTCGCCAATGTGCTGCGCGACAGCCTCGGCGGCGACCGGTGCGCCACCGACCTGCTCTTGCCCGCTGTCGGTCTGGGGCGGCTTTTCCCCGACGCAGCCGCAACATTCATCGCAGCGCACGGTGGCCGCATCCGCCTTTCCTGCCGTATCGAACATATGGCGCGGGATAAGCAGCACTGGCGTATCGGCGGGGAATCGTTCGACCACGTCATCCTCGCTACCGCGCCGCAGCACGCCGCGCCGCTGCTGGCGGAACAAGCAGAAACGCATTCTGTCGCCACTCAGCTCAGCGCTTATGATTACGAGCCGATCGGCACCGTCTACGCCGCGTACCCGCCGGAAGTCCGACTACCCGCTCCGATGCTCGGCTTAAGCGACGCGGCGGGAAACAAGCTGGGGCAATGGGCGTTCGATCACGCTCGGCTTTGCCGCACACCGGGTCTCATCGCCTTCGTTCTGAGTGCACGCGGACGTTGGGACGAACGCGATAACGCTGCGCTAATGGTCGCGCTGCACCAGGAACTTCAAGCCGCTCTACGCCGGCGGCTGCCCGTCCCCGTCTGGCACAAGACCCTGCGCGAACGCCGCGCCACTTTTTCCTGCCGGCCCGACCTGTTTCGCCCAAACGCCAGCATGCCGCTGCCCGGACTCCACCTTGCCGGCGACTATGTTTGCGCCGACTACCCGGCTACGCTTGAAGGCGCCGTGCGCAGTGGCATCCAGGCGGCCAGAAGCATCCTCGCCGCATCGCCCATATCTTTACCACCAGAATGAGAGTGAAGATGAGGATAAGCAAGCCCAAACAAGCATCATCAGCGATTCATCTTCTGCAAACGGCTCCCCCAACAACCGTCCGGATTACCGGCAAGTATTCTGTCAAGGACACGCTATATGCAATCGCACGGTCAGATTCGCAGTAGAACGGTTGTTTTGTGTTGCCCATTGTTGGCAATCGTGGATAAAAAATCGCCCGAAAACCCCTATTTTACGTGGGTTTCGGGCGTTTTAGGAGGAGAAATATTTTTATTGTTGTGTATATTCTGGCGGAGAGAGGGGGATTCGAACCCCCGTCAGGGTATTACCCTGAACACGCTTTCCAGGCGTGCGACTTAAACCACTCATCCATCTCTCC
>CALHZD010000090.1 GCA_938040985.1 uncultured Propionivibrio sp. | reverse complement strand
AACCGGCCTCCATACGTGACCTCTTCGTCGACAATCTGCGTCAATGAGCTGTATGACAAACCGGCCCGGACCCCCCATGTAATCTTGGCTTCCATCGCCCACGAAAGCAGGCACATCATCAGTATAAATCCTCCCTTTCTCATCTTCTTCCATCTGATTTGCAAACAAAAGTACTGTTTTTTTTGAGATGCGACCTATTTATTGCTAAAAAAAACGAGTAATGACGAAATTTCTTGCCGGCTTCCGAAACATCGCTTATCTTTGAATCGAATTTGAATTTAATCATCATTATTGCGTAAAATGTAAAATTTATGGTACCGTTTGTTCATTTACATGTACATTCGCAGTATTCACTACTTGACGGACAAGCTTCCATCGATGCGTTAATCGAAAAGGCGCAGGGCGATGGAATGCCCGGCATGGCGCTTACCGATCACGGAAGCATGTTTGGCATCAAAGAATTTTACAATAAGGTTCAGAAGAAAAACAGCAAACATCTTAGCATAATTAAAGATTGCGAAAACGAACTTCGGAAGTTAAACGATAAAGATCATCCGACGCCTGAAGAAACGGATCGCATGCAAAAACTTTCGGAGAAGATACATGCGAAAAAAAAAGAAGTCTTTAAACCAATCTTAGGTTGTGAGTGTTATTGTGCACGGAACGGGCGTTTTAACAAGACGGCTAAAGAAGATCTCGGAGGATGGCATCTGATTGTTCTGGCGAAGAATCTGAAAGGATACAAGAACTTAATTAAGATGGTCTCGCTCTCATGGACGGAAGGGTTTTATCGCAATCCGCGCATTGATAAGGAGCTGCTTGAAAAATATCATGAGGGGCTCATCATCTGTTCCGCATGCCTTGGAGGTGAAATCCCGCAGTTGATCATGCGAGATCGGAAAGAAGAGGCCGAAGCTTCGGTGCTATGGTTCAAGAACCTTTTTGGCGATGATTACTATCTGGAATTGCAACGTCACGAAACGCATGCCCCAAATGCCGACCAAAGCACTTATCCAAAGCAAGTGGAAGTCAATAAAGTCTTGGTCGAGTTGGCACGTAAGCACGGCATAAAAATCATTGCAACGAATGATGTGCATTTTGTGAATGAAGACGATGCCGAAGCGCATGATCGCCTGATCTGCCTCAGCACCGGCAAAGACCTCGATGATCCGGCAAGAATGCGGTATTCCAAACAGGAGTGGATGAAGAGTACGGCTGAGATGAACTCGATTTTTGCCGATGTACCCGAAGCCCTGAGCAATACGCTTGAAGTTCTTGACAAGGTGGAACTGTATTCCATCGACTCACCGGCATTGATGCCTTTCTTCGAAATTGATCCTTCGTTTGGTACGGAAGAGGCGTATCGCGAAAAATATACGGCCAAAGACTTGATGGACGAATTTAATGAGACGGATGCCGATGGTAAAGTAACGGATAATTATCTGCGTCTCGGCGGTTATGAGAAGGTGATCCGTATCAAGCTGGAAGCGGACTACCTCGAGCATCTGACCCTTAAACGGGCGATGAGCCCGAACCGCTACAGCGAAAACATACCGGAAGAGGCGAAGGAACGTATTCATTTCGAACTGAAAACGATTAAAAGAATGGGGTTCCCCGGCTACTTCCTGATTGTACAGGATTTCATCACAGCCGCCCGGGAGATGGGCGTATCCGTCGGACCGGGACGTGGCTCGGCCGCCGGTTCGGTCGTCGCATACTGCTTGGGAATTACCGATATCGATCCCATCCGATACGATTTACTGTTCGAGCGTTTCCTTAATCCCGATCGTATTTCTATGCCTGATATCGATATCGATTTTGATGACGACGGGCGTGGGGAGGTTCTGAAATGGGTGACGGAAAAATACGGTCAGCAGCGCGTAGCGCATATCATTACCTACGGCACGATGGCAACCAAGCTGGCGCTGAAAGATGTGGCGCGGGTGCAACAACTGCCTCTGAAGGAATCAAATCGTCTGGCCAAGCTGGTACCGGATAAAATACCGGATAAGAAGCTAACGCTGAAGAATGCCATTGAGGCCATACCTGAGTTAAAGGAGGCAGCCAACAGCACGAATCCCATCCTGCGCGACACGTTAAAATATGCTCAAAAGCTGGAGGGCAATGTGCGGAATACAGGTGTGCATGCCTGTGGTGTGATTATCGGACAGCAGGATATTTCCGATATCGTGCCTGTGGCAACGGCCGAAGACAAGGAAACGAAAGAGACTTTGCTCGTTACGCAGTATGAAGGTTCGGTCATTGAGGAAACGGGGCTGATCAAGATGGATTTTCTTGGCCTGAAAACACTGTCGATCATTAAAGAAGCGATCGAAAATATCAAGCAGACGACCGGTAAGGCCATTGATATTGATAAGATTCCGATCAATGACAAACGGACTTACGATCTGTTCTGTCAAGGAAAGACCGTCGCGACGTTTCAGTTCGAGTCTGCCGGCATGCAAAAGTATCTGAAGGAATTGCAACCGACCGAATTTGAAGACCTGATCGCGATGAATGCGCTCTATCGTCCCGGACCGATGGATTATATTCCCGCATTTATCGCGCGTAAGCATGGTCGGGAAGAGATCACCTACGACATTCCCGAGATGGAGCGTTATTTGAAAAATACATACGGAATTACCGTTTATCAGGAACAAGTCATGTTGCTCTCGAGGTTGCTCGCCAGCTTTACCCGCGGGCAAAGCGATACGTTGCGTAAGGCCATGGGAAAAAAGCAGATTGACAAGATGAATGAGCTGAAGAGTAAATTCCTTAACGGCGGCCAAAAAAACGGGCATAATATAAAAACACTTGAGAAAATCTGGTCTGACTGGGAGAAGTTTGCCTCGTATGCGTTCAACAAAAGTCATGCGACATGCTATTCATGGGTCGCTTATCAGACAGCGTATCTGAAGGCTCATTATCCGGATGCTTTCATGGCGGCGCTAATGACCAGCGATCACGACGACACGGATCGTTTGGCGATTGAAATGACTGAGTGTAAACATATGGGCATTGACGTATTAAGCCCGGATGTTAATGAGTCGTTCATCGAGTTTGCAGTGGTGCCGAACGAACATAAAATTCGCTTCGGTATGTCAGCGGTGAAAGGTGTCGGTGTTGGCGCAGTGGAGGAAGTGTTGCGTGCGCGCGAAGAAGGCGCGTTTTCTTCGGTGGAAGATTTTGCCAAGCGTGTCTCGACCAGTAAATTTAATCGTAAAGCTTGGGAGTCGCTGATTAAATCCGGCGCCTTTGATGACATAGGCGATCGGTCGGATTTGCTATTCAACCTTGACGCGATTACTGCTTTTGCTTCCAAACTTCAAAAAGAAGCTGCCAGCGGTCAGACGGATTTGTTTGGTATGCTTGGCGGCGAAGGATCGGGCGTGCAGTCAATGTTAAACTTGCAAAAAGCGCCAGTCCAACATACGGACAAAGAGCGCCTGGCGTGGGAGCGGGAACTGTTGGGCTTGTATATTAGCGCCCATCCGCTTGATAAGTATGAGACGTATCTAAGCGAGCAAGCCCAGCCGTTAACGCAGTTAATTCCGGAATACGATAGCCGGACGATGACCGTTGGGGGAATTATCAATTCGGTGCGGACAATTGTCACCAAAAGCGGTTCAAAGATGGCTTTCGTGGGAATTGAGGATAAGTTTGGCGAAGGCGAAGTAATAGTTTTTCCAAATCTGTATGAAAAAGTCGGCGCCAAGCTGCAGCAAGACGCAGTGATTCGGGTATCCGGCAAGAATTCGGCGCGGGATCGCGACGGTAATTTAGGCGGCGAGAGCAAGCTGATTGCCGACGATATTATTATGATTACTGATGACGACGTCGATAATTACGAGTCAACCGGCCGTAAGATGGATGCGCCAAAAATCAGCGCCGCAGTAAAGAAAGAGCGGCGGGCAGCTTATAAAAATCAGCGCCGCAGTTCTGCTGGTGGATCGGACGGATCGAAGCAGGCGAGTGCGGCAGTTCAGTCGGCTGCCAAACAATCTGCAGTGTCAGTTGCTGCTGCGGAAATACCGGCAGTAAAATTATTTGTACATGTTAAAGATCCGAATAATCACGATACGCTGATAAAAATGAAGTCAGTGTGCGGTGATTACGCCGGTATGACGGATGTAGTGCTGGTGCTGGGCGAAGAAAAAAAGTCAGCCATGCGCCTGCCTTTCAAGGTTGAAGCGGATGATGCGCTTATTAAGAAACTAGAGCAGCTGCTGGGTAAAGAATGCGTCAAAGTGCAGTAAGTAGAGAATATTGATTTCCAAAGAAAATAGCCCACCGAACTGGCTCAAACCGGAATTGGGTGTATCTCAACCCAGGAAACGCGGCACGCGTCTCAACCAGGTTGAGCCAATTCGGCAAGCGATTTTCGGTGGGCGGTTAGCCCTTGCTGCTGTTGTCCTCCTCTCTGGTGATGGTGATGTTGATTCGGGGCTTAGACTCGATCATGTCGAGTTTAGCGGAGTTAAACAGTGTCATAGCGAACGCATACGCTGCCAGCGTCATGCTAGGACCACTTCCGAAGTCGAAGGCGAGATTTGCTACCCCGAAAATGATCATCACAGCTGCAATAAGTTGTTTCGCAAAGATCTTGGCGCCGAAAAACATGGTTCTCTCCTTTCAGAGAAGCTCAGCTCAAAGCTAAAGGGCACTTCTTGCCCTTAAGACAAAGCCTTGGGCAAAAAGCTAATATATATATATCAATAATTGAATAAAAAGTCAATAGATTTAGGCAATTTTATTGAATTTTATGCAAAAATAGGTGGTTTCGGCTAAAATAAAGTGGTGATTTCCTATGCTATAATGATACGCAGCATGACAAAGCAGAACACGAGACTAGAATCAATTGCAAAAATCCTGATTATCAATGGTGACGGTAACGCTTTAACCCTAACTTTGAGCGAACACTTAAAATATCCAGAA
>CALHZD010000089.1 GCA_938040985.1 uncultured Propionivibrio sp. | reverse complement strand
GCTTCTCCGGCCAGGCAGGCCGGCAACCCGCGCGGAATAAGGGCTTCCGGGGCGTCTGCCCGCAAACGCCCGATTGACGCGGGTTTCGGAGATACCCCACCTGAAACGCCCTAGGGACGCGGGCTTCAGCGCTACCCGGCCTGAAATGCCCACCGGACGTGGGTTAGCGGGAGGTATCCCGGAAACGCCCAAAAGACGTCGGCCTGCGGCCGGTCACTGTGGGCGTTCAGCCCGCTAGCCATTACACGCACTCAACGCCCTTGGCGCATCTCCTCCAGCGCCCGCCGGGCTTGGCGTGTCGCTTCAGCATTTTCTGCATCTTCTGTCTGCGCAGCGGCTTTTTCCCACCATTCACGTGCCTTGGCATAATCCTGCGCAACGCCTTGACCATCGCGATACATCACGCCAAGGTTGTATTGCGCGCTCGCATTCCCCTGAGCGGCCGCTTTTTCCCACCATGCTCGCGCCTTGGCGTAATCCCGCGCGCCGCCTCGGCCATCGTGATACATAAAGCTAAAGTTATATTGCGCATCCGCACTCCCTTGCGCGGCGGCTTTTTCCCACCATTCCCGCGCTTTGACGTAATCCTTGACGACGCCTTGACCATGGTAATACATCAAGCCAAGGTTGTATTGCGCTGCTGCTAGCCCCTGGGCAGCCGCTTTCTCGAACCATTTTCGTGCCTTGACGTAATCCTGCGCGATGCCTTGACCATGGTAATACATCGTACCAAGGTTGTATTGCGCCTCTGCCTCCCCCTGTGCCGCGGCTTTCTCGAACCATTTTCGCGCCTTGGCGTAATCCTGCGCGACGCCTTGACCATCGTGATACATCGAGCCAAGGTTGTTCTGCGCCTCTGTATGCCCCTGCGCAGCGGCTTTCTCGAACCAGCCCCGCGCCTTGGCGTAATCCCGCGCGACGCTTTGGCCATCGCGACACATCACGCCAAGGTTGTACTGCGCCCCTGCATCCCCCAGCGCCGCCGCTTTTTCATACCATTCGCGTGCCTTGGCGTTGTCCTGCGCGACACCGTGACCTTTGTCATACATCACGCCAAGGTTGTATTGCGCATCCGCATCTCCCTGTGCGGTGGCTTTCTCGAACCATTCGCGCGCCTTGACGTAATCCTGCGCAACGCCTTGACCGTGGTAATGCATCAAGCCTAGGCCGTACTGTGCCTGTGCATCGCCGCGTTCCGCCCAGGGGCGCAGCAATCGCACGGTCTGGGCGTAATTTTTTTGCTGCATCGAGCGCAGCACCGCCTGTCGCGCTTCCCTCGGCATCTGCGCCAGGGCTAAACTGGCGGACAGGAGCATGCAGACGCCCAGCAAAAGCTTTTTCATCGTTTGATCTCCCTTTGTGTGATTCGCAGTGTTGAGCAAATGAAGGTACGACGCATTATATAGAGCGGCTGTTTGCTAAGCGCGCTCAACCCCTTCAGCGTATTCTCTCCAGCGCCTACCGCTCGGCGCTCCGTCTTTTCCCCCACCGCTTCAGCCCGCGTAAAACGGGCTTCTCCGGCCAGGCAGGCCGGGAACCCGCGCGGAATAAGGGTTTCCGGGGCGTCTGCCCGCAAACGCCCGATTGACGCGGGTTTCGGAGATACCCCGCCTGAAATGCCCAAAAGACGCGGGCTTCGGCGCTACCAGTCTGAAACGCCCACCGGACGTGGGTTAGCGGGCAAGCATCCCGCAAACGCCCGAAATACGCGGGGTTCCGGCGGGCGATTTTTAGGGGGTTGCTGTTAATCAGCCGGGGCGTGGAGGAAGTGGCTCCGTCTTAACGGGTGCGCAAGCGGCCTTGCGGTGAGTGCGAACCCGCGCTTCAGAAACATGTTCCGGTTCAATGAATGTAGGCAGCCATTTAAGGAAAACGCAGGCAGCAACAACCGTATGGCTGAAACGCCCGCTGGACGCGGGTTGGCGGGCAGGGCCTCGGGAATGCCCAAAAGACGCGGGCTCCGGCGATCGTGAGGAACGGCGCTTGCCAGCGCTGTTCAGCCCTTCAGCCGTTCAGACGACGGCGCCTTCCGAGTTGGCGCCTTCAATGCCCTTTTTGGGCTTGATAAAGTGTTCGCGCTTGACGCCGAGCCACATGGCTAGCGGGCTGGCGACCAGTACCGAGGAGTAAATGCCGAAGCAGATGCCGATGGTCAGCGCCAGCGAGAAGTTGTGCAGGGTTTCGCCGCCGAATATGAACATCGACAGAACCATCGCCTGCGTGCTGCCGTGGGTAATGACCGTGCGCGAGATGGTGCTGGTGATGGCGTGGTTGATGGCTTGCGGCGTTGTCAGGCCGCGCACCTTGGTGAAGGTTTCGCGCACGCGGTCAAAGACGATGACCGATTCATTGACCGAGTAGCCGAGCACGGCGAGCACGGCCGCCAGGACGGAGAGCGAGAATTCCCACTGGAAGAAGGCGAAACAGCCCAGGATGATGATGATGTCGTGCAGGTTGGCGACGATCGCCGAAACGGAGAAGCGCCATTCGAAGCGAAAGGCCAGGTAGCTGACGATGCCGAGAACGACGACAAGAAGCGCCATGGCGCCACTTTCGGCCAGTTCGCGGCCGACCTGCGGGCCGACGAATTCGACGCGCTGCAAGGTTGCGCCGGGGGCTTCTGCATTCAGCGTCTTCATGACTTCTTCGCCCATTTTGGCCGAGTTCTGCTCTTCCTTGAGCGGCAGGCGGATCATCACGTCGCGGCTGGAGCCGAAATTCTGCACGGCAACGTCGTTGTAGCCGGCGCGGGTCATGCCGGTGCGGATTTTTTCCAGATCGGCTGCCTGTTCGTAGCTGACTTCGATCAGCGTGCCGCCGGTGAATTCGACGGAAAGATGCAGGCCGCGGTGAAAGAGGAAGAATACGGCGAGGATGAAGGTGATCAGTGAGATGACGTTGAACACCGGCGCATAGTGCATGAACGGGATGTCTTTTTTGATGCGGAAAAATTCCATGAACGTCGATCCTTATTTTGCTGTTTTTGCCGTAGCCCGTGTGTCGTGATCAGGCTTCCAGACCTGCCCGATGGAGAGCGATTCGATTTTGCGGCGGCGGCCGTAGATCAGGTTGACCAGCGCGCGCGAAACGGTGATCGATGAGAACAGCGAGGTGAGGATGCCGAGGCAGTGAACGACGGCAAAGCCGCGCACCGGCCCGGAACCGAAAATGAGCAGCGCAAGGCCGGCGATCAGCGTGGTGATGTTCGAATCGAGGATCGTGTTGAACGCGCGGTCGTAGCCCTGGAAGATGGCGGCGTGCGGTGTCAGCCCCAGCCGCAATTCGTCGCGGATGCGCTCGTTGATCAGCACGTTGGAGTCGATCGCCATGCCCAGCGTCAGGGCGATGGCGGCGATGCCGGGCAGCGTCAGCGTCGCCTGCAGGAAAGAGAGCAGGGCGACCAGGAAGAGCAGATTGGCGCTCAGGGCAATGACTGAGATGATGCCGAACAGTGCGTAATACATGATCATGAAAACGGCGATGACGACAAAGCCCCAGAGGGTGGAGTGAAAACCTTTGCGGATGTTTTCGACGCCGAGGCTGGGGCCGATGGTGCGTTCTTCGACAATTTCCATCGGCGCGGCCAGCGAGCCGGCGCGCAGCAGCAGTGCGACGTCATTGGCCTCGCTGGTGCTCATGCGGCCGGAAATCTGGACGCGGCCGCCGCCGATTTCGGTGCGGATGACCGGCGCCGTGACGACTTCGCCCTTGCCTTTTTCGATGAGTAGGATGGCCATGCGCTTGCCGACGTTTTCGCGCGTGATGTCGCGGAAGATGCGCGCGCCGGCCGAATCCAGCGTCAGATGCACGGCCGGTTCCTGGGTCTGACCGTCGAAGCCGGCCTGGGCGTCGGTCAGGCGGTCGCCGGTGAGCGCAACCTGTTTCTTGACCAGCAGCGGATGGCCGCCGCGCTCGACGTACAACTCGGTGCCGAACGGCACCTGGCCGGTGAGCGCCGCTTCGAGCGCGCCCGGCGTGTCGTCGACCATGCGGATTTCCAGCGTTGCCGTGCGGCCAAGGATGTCTTTGGCTTTGGCGGTGTCCTGCACGCCGGGCAGCTGAACGACGATGCGGTCGGCGCCTTGCTGGGTGATGACCGGCTCGGCCACGCCCAGTTCGTTGATCCGGTTATGCAGCGTGCCCATGTTCTGGCGGATGGCCGATTCCTGGATTTCTTTTAGCGCCGCCGGTTTGAGTGTGGCGTCCAGACGCAGGTTGTCGCCCTCGCCCTGTTCGCTCAGCGCCAGGCTGGGCTGGTCGCTTTCCAGCAAGGCGCGCGCCTTGTTGCGGGTCTCGGCGTCGCGGAAACGAATGCTGATGCGTTCCCCTTCGCGATTGATGCCGCCGTGACGGATGTTTTTGTCACGCATCTGGCTGCGCAGGTCGGCGGCCAGCGAGTCAAGCCGTTTGGAAAGCGCGCCTTTCATGTCGACCTGAAGCAGGAAGTGCACGCCGCCGCGCAGGTCAAGCCCCAGGTACATGGGCAGCGCATGCAGGCGGGTCAGCCATTGCGGCGAGCTGGAGAGCAGGTTGAGAGCAACGACGTATTCCGGATCGGCCGCGTCCGGGTTGAATTCTTTTTCGAGGATATCCTTGGCTTTAAGCTGGGTGTCGGTATCCTTGAAGCGCACCTTGACGCCGACCGTGTCGAGGAAGGCGCCGTCGTGGGCAATGGCGGCGGCCTTGAGCGCAGTCTCGGCGCGTTCAAGCGTCCTGTCATCGGTCTTGATCGTGGCCTTGGCGCTGGAGACTTGTACGGCGGGCGATTCGCCAAAAAAATTCGGCAGGGTGTAGATAAAGCCCAGAAGCAGGGCAATGGCGACGAGAATGTATTTCCAGAGCGGGTAGCGGTTCATGGGGCGGAAAAGGGCAAGAGATCAGGCGACTGGGCGGTGCGGCGAAATTGAAAGCGGGCGGGGCGTTTAGGTATTTTTTTGCGTGCCTGCTGTCCCCGGATTTGCCAAGGTGCCCTTAGGCAGAACCACGGCGACGGCATCTCTTTTGAAGAGCACGTCCACGTTCTCGGCGATCGTGACGGTGATGAGGTCATCACTGACCTTGGCGATGCGGCCGGCCATACCGCACTGCATATAGACTTCATCGCCCTTGGCCAGCCCTTCGACCATCATCCGGTGTTCCTTGGCCTTCTTGTTCTGCGGGCGAATGAAGAAGAAATACATTCCGGCGAACATCAGGATTATGAGGAAAATCTGTTCGAAACCGCCGCCTGGCTGTGCGGCAGCCTGGGCTTGGGCATAAGCGGAGCTGATCAGCACGGTAATCTCCTGAAAAGAGTCAAAAAAAGGGCCAAAAAATAATCAGCGGATTATATCACTCTGCTGCGTACGCTCGGCGTGGAAACGCCGGGTGAAGGCCGCTAGACCGCCCGCTGCGATCGCCGCGCGTAATTCGCTCATGAGCGTCTGGTAGTAGCGCAGGTTGTGGAGGGTATTGAGCTGGGCGCCGAGGATCTCGCCGACGCGGAAAAGGTGATGCAGGTAGGCGCGGGAGAAGTGCCGGCAGGTGTAGCAGTCGCAGGTCTCGTCGAGCGGGCGCAGGTCGTTTTTGTACTGCGCATTTTTGATGCGGATGTCGCCATGGCGGGTGAACAGGTGGCCGTTGCGGGCGTTGCGCGTTGGCATGACGCAGTCAAACATGTCGATGCCGGTTTGTACGCCATGCACCAGGTCTTCCGGCGTGCCGACGCCCATCAGGTAACGCGGTTTTTCCTGCGGCAAGCGCGGTGCGGTATGCGCCAGGATGCGCGCCATTTCTTCTTTGGGTTCGCCGACGGAGAGGCCGCCGATGGCAAAGCCGTCAAACCCGATGTCGGCCAGGCCGGCCAGCGATTCGTCGCGCAGCGTTTCGTGCATGCCGCCCTGGACGATGCCGAATAAGGCATTGGCGTTGTTCAGGCGATCGTGCATCTCGCGCGAGCGCCGCGCCCAGCGCAGCGACAGGCGCATCGAATGCGCGGCCGCGTCGAAATCCGCCGGATAAGGCGTGCATTCGTCAAAAATCATGACGATGTCTGATTTGAGCGTGTGCTGGATGCGCATTGATTCTTCCGGCGTCAGAAAACGCGGGCTGCCGTCGATCGGCGAGGCAAAACGGACGCCTTCTTCACTGATTTTGCGTAACGCACCGAGTGAAAAAACCTGAAAGCCGCCGGAGTCGGTCAAAATGGGTTTGTCCCAGCCCATGAAGCGGTGCAGGCCGCCGTGCAGGGCAATTGTTTCGAGTCCGGGGCGTAACCACAGGTGGAAAGTGTTGCCGAGACAGATTTGTGCGCCGATGCTGGCCAGATCGTGCGGCGTAACCGCCTTGACCGTGCCGTATGTGCCGACAGGCATAAACACGGGGGTTTCGATAACGCCGTGGGCCAGCTTCAGGCGGCCGCGGCGGGCGGCGCCGTCGTGGGCGAGGAGTTCAAACTGCATGGTTGCGTCCTTTACTGCCGCTCTAAAAGCATGGCGTCGCCATAGCTGAAGAAGCGGTAGCGTTTGGCAATGGCGTGTGCATAGGCGGTACGGATAACTTCCCGCCCGGAGAAGGCTGAGACGAGCATCAATAGCGTCGATTTGGGCAGGTGAAAGTTGGTGATGAGCCGGTCGACAACGCGGAAACGATAACCGGGCGTGATGAAAATATCGGTTTCGGCCGCGCCGCTGCGCAAGGCGCCGCTCTGTGCGGCGGCTTCCAGCGCACGCAGACTGGTCGTGCCGACGGCGACGATGCGACCGCCATTTGCCCGGGTGTGGGCAATGGCATCGACCGTGGCTTGCGGCAGTTCAAAGCGCTCCGAGTGCATGCGGTGTTCGGCAATGTTGTGTACGCGTACCGGCTGGAAGGTGCCAGCGCCTACATACAGGGTGAGATAGGCCAGTGCGACGTTTTTGCGTTCAAATGCGGCAAGTAGCGCTGTGTCGAAATGCAGGCCGGCGGTCGGCGCAGCCACCGCGCCGGCGTGGCGGGCGTAAACCGTCTGATAGCGGTTTTCGTC
Organism: uncultured Propionivibrio sp.; assembly: GCA_938040985.1. Lineage (GTDB taxonomy): Bacteria > Pseudomonadota > Gammaproteobacteria > Burkholderiales > Rhodocyclaceae > Propionivibrio. The sequence continues at coordinate 17,005 of CALHZD010000089.1, read as the reverse complement.
CTCGGCTGCGGCTGTATGGGTAATGTAGGGCGGTAACGGTAAGTGACCGTAGCGTTCGGTCAGCGCATACAAATCGCCCTGTTCCGTTAGGCAGAGTTCAAAGAATTCACCGTGTCGGCCGGCGCGACCAAGCACGGTCATGGTGAAGGCGTTTTCCAGCTCGATCATGCTGCCCGGCCGGGGCGCTTTGCTGGCGCGGATCTGGGCGATGGCATGGCGAGGATCGATGATCCGTTCAATCATGACTTCAATGCGTCCGCCACTGACCTTGCGGCCGTACAGTCGCGCCTTGATAACGCGGGCGTCGTTGAATACGAGCAGGTCGCCGGGCAAAATGCATTGCAGCAGATCGCCGAAACGCAGGTCGTGCAGCGCGTTGGCCTCGACATGGAGCAGACGGCTGTCCGTGCGTTGGCTGGAAGGGTGCTGGGCGATCAATTCGGCCGGCAGGTCGAAATCAAAATCGTCAAGGGTCAGCATACGGAATTTTCCCCGCCAGTTTCGATGTGGGGTAACGCGGTACGGGAAAGGGGCGGGAGATTGCCGCGGGACGGCATTTCGGCAGCGCTGTAATTTTAGGTATCTGGAAAAATTCTGGTGCCCCGAGCCAGAGTCGAACTGGCACGCCTTGCGGCGGCGGATTTTGAATCCGCTGCGTCTACCGATTCCGCCATCGGGGCATCACGCGCATTCGGTTTGCACCGAAGGAGCGCGAATTATCCTTGATTCATGGGATGAGAACAAGTGGCGGGAAGAACGTCGGTGAAGAAACGGAGTGTTCGTCGTTGCGTTGTGCTTCGTGTTTTTTTGTTTTCCTGGTGGCGTTATTTTGTTTGTCTCATTCAAAGTGCTGGTTTGACGGCGTGCATCAGATAGTTGACGCTGGTGTCGCTGCCGAGGGAATAGGTGCGAGTAATCGGGTTGTAGCTCAGGCCAATGAACCTGCTCGGCGATAAATCGGCATTTTTTACCCAGCGCGACAGTTCTGAAGGGCGGATAAATTTGGCGTATTCATGAGTGCCTTTAGGGAGTAGTTGTAGCAGGTATTCGGCGCCAATCACGGCAAAAAGAAAAGATTTGGGATTGCGATTAAGCGTAGAAAAAAAGAGGTGTCCGCCGGGCCGGGCCAGTGCGGCGCAGGCGGTGACGATACTGGCCGGATCGGGGACGTGTTCCAGCATCTCCATGCAGGTAACAATGTCGTAGCCTCCCGGTGATTGCGCAGCCAGATCTTCTGCTGCGATGTGGCGGTAATCAATGCTATGTCCGCTTTCCAGCAAGTGTAATTGAGCGACGCTTAGCGCTTTGTCGGACAGATCGATGCCGGTGACTTGTGCGCCAAGCGCTGCCAGCCCCTCTGCCAGAATGCCGCCGCCACAACCGACATCAAGAACTTTTTTTCCGTTGACCGAGATGATCTCGTTGATCCAGCTGATACGGAGCGGATTAATGTCGTGTAACGGGCGAAATTCGCTGTTTAAATCCCACCAACGATGGGCAAGTTGGCTGAATTTATCCAATTCTTTCTGGTCGGCGTTTTGCATGACTTTGGAGTTTTTTTAAAAACAGACTCAAAACAGGATAAAGCAACAGGAAAAATTTGCGAGCGCTATCGCATCACAAAAACACGATGCGGGAAACTGGGATTATCGGAAAGAAGTGGTGTAGGCAGCGCCAGAAGCAGCAAAATGACCGCACTGAACAAATACGGGAAATAAAAAGCCCTGCCGGAGCAGGGCTTTTGGGTCTCTCAATACTGCAGATTATTTCTTCGTGATTCTGCGACCGATCAGCTCGATATCGACGCGGCGGTCAGGTTGCAAGCAGGCAATAACCTTCTTGCTCTTCGGACCGCGGCATTCGTTCGGCTTGGTCTTCGGTTGGGTCTTGCCCTTACCTTCCGTGTAAACACGGTTAGCCGGGATACCCTTGGAAACCAGATAATCCTTGACGGAAGCCGCACGTTTTTCGGACAGGCGTTGGTTATAGGCTGCGCTGCCGATGCGGTCGGTATGGCCGACGGCAATCACGACTTCAAGTTCAAGTTCGCCAGCCTTGGCGACAACTTCATCAAGTTTGGCCTTACCTTCCGGACGCAGCACGGACTTGTTAAAGTCGAACAGCGCGTCAGCGGCAATCGTCACTTTTTCGCCGAAAGCAGCAGGTTGTTGCGGTACGGGTTGCGCGGCAGCCGGTTCGCAAACTTCTCTCGGAATCAGATCTTTGTCGCATTTACACCCATTCTTGTCCTGTGCGGCAGCTGCCGGCGTCCAGTAGCCGGTGCGCCAGCATTGACCATAATTGTTGAGAACCACTTCGCCGCGCTGGTCAATAACGTAAACGCTGGTGAAATTTTCAGAGGCCTGAGCCTGGGCGAATGACGCGCAGCAGCCGAGGGTAACGGCCAGGGCGGCCATCAAATTATGTTTTGCTGTCTTCTTCATCTGAAAGTCCTCTAATGGTTAAAGCCTGCGGTGGTAGCCGACAAGCCCGAAACGCCTCAGTTAAAAAATGTCAAACATCACTTACTTAGACGAACCCGATTCTGCCATAGGCGTCCGGAGTTTATCAACTCGATTTCGTCATTTTCAACCCGTTGACCGCTTTTTAAGCGTTGTATTCCTGCAACCCATACGTCACTGACATGCTCACGACCGGCGCTGTAAACGGCGAGTGAAGCCGCGTCGTAACAGGGGGTGAGTGGGATTTTTGCCGTGTCGATGGCGCATAGGTCAGCGGCTTTGCCTGGACGGAGTGATCCGATGCGAGCATCCAGGCCGAGCGCTTGTGCACCGGCCAGTGTTGCCATACGTAATGCCTGGTGTGCGCCGACAGCCTCGGCATCTCCGCTCTGCGCCTTGGCAAGCAGCGCGGCCATGCGCATTTCCATAAAAATGTCGAGTCGGTTGTTGCTTGCTGCGCCATCTGTGCCCAGGCCGACGTTGAGGCCATGAGCGATCATGTCGGCAACCGGGGCAATGCCGCTGGCCAGTTTGAGGTTGGCGCTCGGGCAATGCGCGATGGAACAGCCATGCGCAGCCAATGTATCGATTTCGTCGCTGCTCAGATGAACGGCGTGTGCGGCAATCAGTCCCGGACTGAGCAGGCCGATCTGGCGCAGGCGTTCCAGCGGCCGCTGACCGTACTGTTTTTCGGCATCAGTAATTTCCTGCGCGGTTTCATGCAGGTGCAGATGAATCGGCAAATGACATTGTTCGGATAATGTCAGAATTCTGACAAAACTCTGATCGCTGACCGTATAGGGCGCATGGGGTGCCAGGCAGAAACTGAGCAATGTTTCATCGCGCAATTGGTCGCGCACCGTCATACCTTTATCCAGATAATCGTCCGCATCGGTCGCATAGGCAGTGGAGAATTCCATGGTCACCAGGCCAATGGAGGCGCGTATGCCCGCATGAAGGGCCGCCTCGGCTGCCGCTTTCGGGAAAAAATACATATCGTTGAAGCAGGTAATGCCGCCTTGCAGCATTTCGGCGCAGGCAAGCCGCGTGCCGTCATAAACAAACTGTGGTGAAACATGTTTGGCTTCGGCCGGCCAGATATGGTTTTTCAGCCATTCCATAAGCGGAAGGTCATCGGCCAGCCCGCGTAGAAGCGTCATGGCGGCATGTGTGTGCAGGTTGACCAGTCCGGGCATCAGGATGTGGTTGGGCAGCAGAACCGTCTCGCGGGGCGCAAAGCGCGTGCGCGCCTCAGCTTGCGGCAAGAGTGCGATGATGTTGCCCTGATCAATCGCAAGCGCATAGTCTTCCAGTGTGACGTTCGCCGGTTCGATAGGGATGATCCAGCGCGCTTCGATCAGCAGGTCGATGGGAACAGGCGGCGATGGTTTCGGCGCGTGGGCAGTGTTGTTCATGGGATGGGTGCCTAAGCGGATTTTCGGACGGGCGCTCTGAAACCCGCGTGGATAAAGGATCTCCGGGCAGGGTGCCCGGAGATGCCCTGTTTATAAGGGATTCCGGGCACCCCCTTGGAGGGGCTCTATTTGTTTACAAGGGCTTCAGTGGCGCCTTATGGCAAAAGGCCTATGAAATGCGATAGCGCTCAGGAGCCGGTATTTTCGGCAACAAAGATTTCTACGCGCCGATTTCTGGCACGACCGCTTGCGCTGGCGTTGTCCGCAATGGGTTCGCGCGATCCGCGGCCATCGACGGTGATGCGGTTGATATTGACGCCTCGGCCGACTAAGTAATCCCGCACGGCGGCTGCACGATTGATTGACAGGGGATTATTGATCGCGTCTGATCCGGAGCTGTCGGTATGGCCGATGATGGTGACGCGGGTTGCCTGATGCTGATTTAGCGTTGTGGCAAAGCGGTCGAGTACTGGATACATAGCGGACTTGACGGTATAGCGGCCACTGTCGAAGGAAATATCGCTGGGGATGTCGAGCTTCAGGCGGTTATCTTCCGTTTGGCTGACCGTCACGCCTGTGCCTTGCGTTGCTTGTTCCATGGCCGCTTTTTGCTCCTGCATGTGCTTTGACCACAGATAGGCGCCCGCGCCGCCGATGGCTGCGCCGATGGCCGCGCCGCGCAGGCGGTTGTTGCCGCGCGTGACGGCGGCGCCGACAGCCGCGCCTGCTGCTGCGCCAATGCCGGTGTGCGTTGCCGTCGTAGAGTTCGGCGGCTCCATGGTCGCACAGGCGCCGAGGGCCAGCGTTGCAGCTGTCAGGTAAATAAAGCTCTTTTTCATGATGCGATCTCCTTTCATGCAGTCGTTATGGATATATCGCCGGCCTATCGCCATAGTCGTAGGCTGTTCCAGCAAACGCATGGTAAACCATTCTATATTTCATATAACGCGAGTGAATTCGCCAGCTTTTGTCATTCATGTGACAGTTTTTCGCGGCTTGATGTTTCTATGGTGCATTGGCTGTGCTGTCATGCGCTCCCAGGAAGGGCATTGGCTCCATGCTAAAATTATGCCTCTATATGTTTATTGTTGCGCAGGTTCTTGGGGAAGTCTGAAATCCTGTTTGTATTGCGCCAACTTGCGCGCAATCGTGGGGTTCTGAACGGCAAATCCGGTAGGGTTTGACGATTTTCCGCCAAGAATCGCGATACGTTCAGAAAAACACTCCAACTCTGTGCGAGAAAAATGGAACAGCCTGTAGACGCCTTTGCCAAGGAAACACTCCCCGTCAGCCTCGAAGATGAAATGCGCCGTTCGTATCTCGATTACGCGATGAGCGTCATCGTCGGCCGGGCGCTGCCCGATGCGCGCGACGGCCTAAAGCCGGTGCATCGCCGCGTGCTCTATGCCATGCATGAGCTGGGTAACGACTGGAACAAGGCATACAAAAAATCAGCGCGTATCGTCGGCGACGTGATCGGTAAATATCACCCGCATGGCGATACGGCCGTCTATGACACCATCGTGCGCATGGCCCAGGATTTTTCGCTGCGCTATATGTTGGTCGACGGGCAGGGAAATTTCGGCTCGATTGACGGCGACAGCGCGGCCGCCATGCGTTACACCGAGGTGCGCATGGCGCGCATTGGGCATGAGCTGCTGGCCGACATCGACAAGGAAACTGTCGATTTCGGGCCAAACTACGATGGTGCCGAGCAGGAACCGCAGGTGTTGCCGGCGCGTATTCCCAATCTGCTGATCAACGGCTCATCGGGGATCGCCGTCGGTATGGCGACCAATATTCCGCCGCACAACCTTGACGAAATCGTCAATGCTTGCCTGGCCGTCCTGGACAATCCGGCAATCAGCATCGATGAACTGATTGAGATCGTGCCGGCGCCTGACTTTCCGACAGCCGGCATCATCTACGGCGTTTCTGGCGTGCGTGAAGGCTACCGTACCGGGCGTGGACGCGTCGTCATGCGCGCCAGGACGCATTTTGAAGACATCAAGGGCAGCGCCGATCGTCAGGCCATCATCGTTGACGAGATTCCTTACCAGGTTAACAAGCGCGTCCTACTCGAAAAAATCGGCGAGTTGGTCAACGAGAAGCGGATCGAAGGCATTTCCGATCTGCGCGACGAGTCGGACAAATCCGGCATGCGCATTGTCATTGAACTCAAGCGCGGCGAGGTTCCCGAAGTCGTCCTGAACAATCTGTACAAGATGACGCAGTTGCAGGATACCTTCGGTATGAACATGGTGGCGCTGGTCGATAACCAACCGCGTCTGCTCAATCTTCGGCAATTGCTCGATTGCTTCCTGTTTCATCGCCGTGAAGTCGTCACGCGGCGTACCGAGTTCGAATTGCGCAAGGCGCGCGAACGGGCGCATATTCAGGAAGGTCTGGCTGTTGCACTGGACAATGTTGATGAAATTATCGCGCTCATCAAGGCTTCACCGACACCCGCCGATGCGCGCCGCGGACTGATGGCCAGGCTGTGGGTTTCAACAACGGTGGCGGAGATGCTGCAACGCGCTGCGCTTGACGCTACGCGGCCGGAGGGGTTGGGGCTGGAATACGGACTGTCGCACAATGGCTATCTGTTGTCCGAAGCGCAGGCGCAGGCGATTCTGGATTTGCGTTTGCAGCGTTTGACCGGACTAGAGCGCGACAGGATCGTCGCCGACTTTGCCGATCTGTTGGAAAAAATCACCGATCTGATGGATATCCTGGCGCGGCCGGAACGGATTACCGATATCCTGCGCGAAGAACTGAGGGCCGTGCGCGCCCAGTTCGGCGATGCGCGCCGCTCACAGATCGTGCTGGATACCCACGATCTGAGCATCGAAGATTTCATCACGCCGCAGGATATGGTGGTGACGATGACGCATAGCGGCTACATCAAATCGCAGCCGCTCGCCGACTACCGGGCGCAGCGGCGCGGCGGGCGCGGCAAACAGGCGGCGGCAATCAAGGAAGACGATTTCGTCGATCAGCTGTTCGTCGCCAACACGCACGATACGATTCTCTGTTTCTCCAACCGCGGGCGTCTCTACTGGCTGCGCGTCTATGAAGTGCCGCAAGGCTCGCGTAATGGCCGCGGTAAACCGATCGTCAATATGTTCCCGCTTGAAGAAGGGGAAAAAATCAGCGCCATCCTGCCGATCAAAGAATTTGCCGACGATCGCTTCGTCTTCATGTGCACGGCGCGCGGCACCGTCAAAAAAACCCCGCTGTCCGATTTTTCCAATCCGCGTAAAGCCGGCATCATTGCCGTGGCGCTCGATGAAGGCGATTACCTGATCGGTGCTCAAATTACCAATGGCGTACAGGACATCGTTTTGGTTTCTGACGGTGGCAAGGCCGTCTGGTTCGATGAGGAAGACGTGCGGCCGATGGGGCGTACAGCACGCGGCGTGCGCGGTATGCGGCTGGGCGAAGGGCAGCAGGTACTCTCGCTGCTGGTGGCCGACAATCATCAGGAGAGCGTGCTGGTGGCGACCGAAAATGGTTTCGGCAAGCGCACGGTGCTGGCTGATTTCCGCCATTCCGGGCGTGGCACACAGGGCGTTATTGCCATTGCCGCTAGCGAACGTAACGGCAAGGTCGTCGCGGCATGCCTGGTCAAGGACGAAGACGAAATCATGCTGATCACTACGGGCGGCGTGCTGATTCGCACCAATGTGCGCGAAATTCGCGAACTGGGTCGGGCAACACAAGGGGTGACGCTGATTGCGCTGGATGAGGGTGAAAAGCTGGCCGGTCTGGAAAAGATCGCCGAGGCCGACGACAATACCGACGAGGCGGAAAACGGTGCGCATTCCGTCGGAGAAGGCAGCGCTTGAACCTCATGCATCCGGTGTCGCCCAGCGGGCGGTCTGGCTGGAGGAAGGGCGCGGGATGAGTCTGCGATACAGAAGGACTATTCAGGAATGGGCGATGAATGAAGCCGAATGAGGCGCTGTCCCGCCAACTGGCAGAAGCGCGCGACCAGATCGACGCCATCGACGCGCGTTTGCTGGCGCTGCTCAACCAGCGTGCAGCCTGCGCGCAGCGCGTCGGCGCCATCAAGGCCGAACATGGCGAAGCGGACGTAATCTACCGCCCCGAGCGGGAAGCCCAGGTACTGCGGCGCATTCGGGAGATGAACCGCGGGCCTTTGTCTGACGAAGGGGTTGTCCGTTTCTTTCGTGAAATTATGTCCGCCTGCCTGTCGCTCGAACGGCCGCTGGGCGTGGCTTTTCTCGGACCGCTCGGCACTTTTTCGGAAAGCGCTGCCGTCAAGCATTTCGGCCATGCGGCGCGTTTGTTCCCGCAAGATTCGATTGACCGCATTTTCCGTGTGGTCGAAGCCCGCCATGCCGACTATGCCGTTGTCCCCACTGAAAATTCAACGGAAGGCGCCATCGGGCGGGTGATGGATCTGCTGATGACGACGCCCTTGCGTATCTGCGGCGAAGTTCTCATGCGCATCCAGCAACATTTACTGTCCCGTGAAACGGCGCTGGAAAAAATCACCAAAGTGTATTCGCATGCACAGTCGCTGGCGCAATGCCATGAGTGGCTGAGCCGTATGTTGCCGCAAGCGCAGCGCATTTCGGTGGGCAGCAATGCGCAGGCGGCGCAGATGGCCGCTGGCGATGAAGCAGGGGCGGCGGCAATTGCCGGCGATGCGGCGGCCGAGCGCTATGGTTTGCCACGGCTGGCCGAAAATATTGAGGATGAACCGAACAATACGACCCGTTTTCTGGTGCTGGGCCATCAGGATGCCGGCGTTTCCGGCCGCGATAAGACCTCGCTGATCATGTCGGCGCCAAACCGAACGGGGTCTTTGGTCGACCTGCTGATGCCGTTTACCGAGCACGGCGTGTCGATGACGCGCCTGGAATCGCGCCCCGCTCGCCATACCTTGTGGGAATACGTATTCTACGTCGATATCGACGGGCATCGGCAGGATGCCAATGTGGCCCAGGCATTGACGGCGCTGGAGCAGCGCGCGGCCTATCTGCGCGTACTGGGCTCCTACCCGGCGGCGCTCTACTGAGCGGCAGAAAAGCAGGAAATCGGGAGGCGGCAGCATGGCAATGCGCGAACAGGCGGAATTCGATAAGCTGGTCATCTTTGGCGCGGGACTGGTGGGCGGCTCCTTTGCCCTGGCGCTCAAGGTTGCCGGGCAGGTGAAGGAGGTTGTCGGCTTCGGCCGCAGCCTGTCGGGGCTGAAACAGGCGCTGGAGTTTGGTATCATTGATCGTATTGGCATCAATCCGGGACATGAAATTCCCGACGCCGATCTCGTGCTGATTGCTACGCCTATGGCGCAGATGCCGGAAGTCATGGCGCGTATCGCCCCTTACCTCGGCGAGCGGACGCTCGTGACTGACGGCGGCAGCACCAAAATGGATGCGGTAGCCGCCGCACGCGAATTTTTCGGCGGCAGGATCGGGCAATTCATCCCCGGCCATCCGATCGCCGGCGCCGAGCATAGCGGGCCGGCGGCGGCGCGCGCGGATCTTTACCGTAACAAGAAGGTCGTGCTGACGCCGCTGCCGGAAAATAGCGCGCGCGATGTCGCCCGTATCCGTTCGGCTTGGGAATGGTGCGGAGCGCAGATCCATGAATTGTCGCCGGCGGAGCATGACCATATTTTCGCCGCCGTCAGCCATTTGCCGCATCTGCTCTCGTATGCGCTCGTATACGATCTGGCGCAGCGCGAGGACAGCGGACGGTTTTTTGCCTTTGCCGCCAGCGGCTTCCGCGACTTCACCCGGATTGCCGCCAGCCATCCGGAAATGTGGCGCGATATCTGCTTGGCTAATCGCCTTCCGCTCCTGACGGAACTGGCCGGTTACCGGCGGCAGCTTGATGCGCTGTATGCGGCGCTGGAGGCCAATGACGGCGGGCGACTGAACGATGTCTTTTCCGCCGCGCGCGCCGCGCGCCGCGCCTGGGCAAGCGAGGCGGAAAAATAGGGGCAACAGAAAAGACCGAAAGCGCTGGAAAAGGCGGGCGTATGAGGGCAACGGAAAAAAAACAGGCATTTATCGATCTGCCGGCCTTGTGCTCGGCGAGCGGCGTCGTGCGCCTGCCGGGTTCAAAGAGTCTGTCCAACCGTTTGCTGCTGCTCTCCGCGTTGTCCGCAGGCGAAACTGAAATTTCCGGCTTGCTGGCATCCGATGACACGGCGCGTATGCTCGATGCTCTGCGGATTCTGGGCGTTCGCATCGAACCGCAGGGTAAGCAGGCGGTTCGGGTGCAGGGTGTCGGCGGGCGCTTTCCCGTGCGAAAAGCGGCGTTATTTCTGGGCAATGCCGGCACGGCCTTTCGCTCGCTGACCGCCGTACTGGCATTGGCTGGCGGCGATTACACGCTTTCCGGCGTGCCGCGCATGCACGAACGGCCGATCGGTGATCTGGTCGATGGACTTCGTCGTCTGGGGGCGCGCATCGATTATCTGGGCAACGAAAATTATCCGCCGCTAGCCATCCGCCCGGCGACGATCCGGCCGGGCGGCAGCGTGCAAATTCGCGGCGACGTGTCTAGCCAGTTTCTCAGCGGCCTGCTGATGGCGCTACCGCTGGGCGGCGTGGAAACGGCCGTCGAGGTGGTTGGCGAGTTGATTTCCCGGCCTTATGTCGAAATAACGCTGGATGTGATGGCGCGCTTTGGCGTTGATGTCATTCGCGAAAATGGGCGGCGCTTCGTCGTGCCGGCGGGCAGTGCCTATCGCTCGCCGGGGCGGGTGCGCGTCGAAGGCGATGCCTCTTCTGCTTCGTATTTTCTGGCGCTGGGTGCGCTGGGCGGCGGGCCAGTGCGTGTCGAAGGCGTCGGCGCCGACTCGGTTCAGGGCGATGTGCGTTTTGCCGAGGCGCTGGCGCGGATGGGGGCGCGTATTGATGTAGGCGACCGCGCCATTACCGCGCGTGCGCCGGCAAGTGGGCGTTTGCGCGGCATCGACCTCGACGCCAATGCGATTCCTGATGCGGCGATGACGCTGGCGACAACGGCGCTCTTCGCCGAAGGAGCGACGACGCTGAGAAATATCGCCAGTTGGCGTGTCAAGGAAACCGATCGTATTGCCGCGATGGCCGCCGAGTTGGAAAAACTGGGCGCTGCGGTGGACGCGGGGAAGGACTGGCTGCGTATCCACCCGCCGTCGGACGGGCTGTGTTCACCGCCAGAAGGCATCGATACGTATGAGGATCATCGTATGGCGATGTGTTTCTCACTGGCTGCGTTCGGGGCGCCGGTGCGCATCAACGATCCGGGATGCGTCGCCAAGACTTTCCCCGATTACTTTGCCCGCTTTGCTGAGGTGACGCGGGCGGTTCCGGTAATCGCCATCGACGGGCCTTCCGCCTCGGGAAAAGGAACCGTGGCGGCGCGCGTGGCAGCGGCGCTTGGCTGGCATTATCTCGATTCCGGTGCGCTGTATCGTCTGACGGCGCTGGCGGCGCAGCGTGCCGGCGTCGCTTGGGAGGATGAACAGGCGTTGGCGGTGATCGCCGCCCGACTGGATGTCAGGTTCGGTGCGGACTCGGTGTGGCTTGCCGGCGAACCGGTGAGCGCGGCGATTCGCAGCGAGGCGATTTCTGCGGGCGCCTCACGGGTCGCGGCATGGCCGGCCGTGCGTGAGGCGCTGCTGTTCCGTCAGCGCCTTTTCCGGCGCGTGCCGGGCCTGGTGACGGATGGGCGCGATATGGGGTCGGTCGTTTTTCCCGATGCGCAGACCAAGATTTTTCTGACCGCGCGTGTCGAAGTTCGTGCGCAAAGACGCTATCGGCAGTTGAGAGAAAACGGGATGTCTGCTAGCATTCAGCCCATTTTGCAGGATTTGCGCGAGCGCGACGAACGCGATAGTCAACGTCCGGTTGCGCCGCTCCGGCAAAGTGAAGATGCCTATCTACTCGATACCTCCGATCTGACGATCGAACAGGCTGTCGAAAAAGTATTGGCCTGGCATGGCCAAGCGGTTTAGGGCGCTTTTCAGTGCCGGCAGCGATAGGCTTTTGTGTTTTTGGTGGTCGCAGTAAAGCAAGTGTAGTAAGCGCGCTGAGGGTTGCGGCAGATTCTGCGGTTTTTTCGGAAGCAATTGGATAAAACGGTTGGAATTATGCAGGCTTCTTGTTCAGGCGTTTGGGGTTGTCTGACGGGGGATTAGGCGCATTCCGCGGATGTCGTCGGAACAGTGCATCGGGTTCAAGCTCAGGCAGCGTTTTTTAGTGTATCCCGCAATCATGCGGTCAATGTATTCATTTAATTTTTAATTTTCTTTTATGTCCAACATTCCTTCCACGCAAGAGAGTTTTGCCGATCTTTTCGAAGCCAGCCTGCACCGTCAGGAAATGCGCCAGGGCGAAGTAATTACCGCCGAAGTCGTGCGCATCGATCAGAATTTTGTTGTTGTCAACGCCGGACTGAAGTCTGAAAGCTATATCGATCGTGAGGAGTTCCTCAACGATCAGGGTGAGCTTGAAGTGCAGGTGGGCGATTTCGTGCAAGTGGCCATTGACCAGCTCGAAAACGGTTTTGGTGAAACCCGTCTCTCGCGTGAACGGGCCAAGCGCGTCGCGGCCTGGAATTACCTCGAAGAAGCGCTAACGCAAGGTTCTCTGATTTCCGGAACGATCACCGGTAAGGTGAAGGGTGGTCTGACCGTCATGGCGCATAGCGTGCGCGCCTTCCTGCCCGGGTCGCTGGTCGATTTGCGTCCGGTCAAGGATACGACGCCGTACGAAGGCAAAACATTCGAATTCAAAGTGATCAAGCTGGATCGCAAGCGCAACAACGTGGTTGTGTCGCGGCGCGCCGTGCTTGAGGCGACAGTCGGCGAAGAACGCGAAGCGCTGCTGGCCAATCTCAAGGAAGGCAGCATCATCAAGGGCGTCGTCAAGAATATTACCGATTACGGCGCATTCGTTGATCTCGGCGGTATCGACGGCCTTCTGCACATCACCGATCTGGCCTGGCGTCGTGTGCGCCATCCGTCCGAAGTGCTGGCGGTGGGCGACGAAGTGCAGGCCAAGATTCTCAAATTCGATCAGGAGAAGAACCGCGTATCGCTCGGTCTCAAGCAACTGGGCGAAGATCCGTGGGTTGGTATTGCCCGCCGTTACCCGCAGGGCACGCGCCTGTTCGGCAAGGTGACCAATCTGACCGATTACGGCGCGTTCGTCGAAATCGAACAGGGCATCGAAGGCCTGGTTCACGTTTCGGAAATGGACTGGACAAACAAGAACGTCCATCCGTCCAAGGTCGTCCAGCTGGGCGATGAAGTCGAGGTAATGATCCTCGAAATCGACGAAGATCGCCGCCGTATCTCGCTCGGTATGAAGCAATGCATGCCGAATCCGTGGGATGACTTTGCGATGAACTACAAGAAAGGGGACAAGGTCAAGGGCGCAATCAAGTCGATTACCGATTTCGGTATCTTCATTGGCCTGCCGGGCGGTATCGACGGTCTGGTGCATCTTTCCGATCTGTCGTGGTCGACGCCAGGCGAGGAGGCGATTCGCAACTTCAAGAAGGGCGACGAGGTGGAAGCCGTCGTGCTGGCGATCGACACCGAAAAAGAGCGTATTTCGCTGGGTATTAAGCAGCTTGACGGCGATCCCTACACCGCGTTTATCGCAACGCATGACAAGAACGCCATCGTCAAGGGAACCGTCAAGTCGGTGGATGCGCGTGGTGCCGTGATTGCGCTGGAAGGCGAGATGGAAGGCTACTTACGTGCTTCCGAAGTCTCGCGCGAGCGTATCGACGATCTGACCAAGGTTTACAAGGAAGGCGACGAAGTCGAGGCGATGATCATCAACATCGACCGCAAGACGCGTTCGATCAACCTGTCGATCAAGGCCAAGGATCAGGCCGAGCAGCATCAGGCGATGCAGAAACTGTCTGCGGAAAGCAGTGCCAGCTCTGGCACGACCAACCTCGGCGCCTTGCTAAAGGCCAAGCTCAACCAGCAATAGAGGGACTTGGGAATGATGACCAAGTCAGATCTGGTCGCGCGCCTCGCGGAGCGGTTCCCCCAGTTGGGTGCGAAAGATGCCGATCTGGCCGTCAAGATGATACTCGATACGATGTCTGAGGTACTGACCAGGGGCGATCGTATCGAGATCCGCGGCTTCGGCAGTTTTGCACTTAATTACCGGCCGCCGCGCATGGGGCGTAACCCCAAGTCCGGCGACAAGGTAAGCGTCCCCGAGAAATGGGTGCCCCATTTCAAGGCTGGTAAGGAATTGCGCGAATGCGTTGATCGCACCGTCAAAGCCGGCAAGGTGCAGTGAGGCGCGTGTAATCGATGAATCCGGCTCTCCATGCAAGGCTGCCCGCTGAGGGCGGGATAGCAGGGCGAGCCATAACAGAAACATTGAATGTATCGACCCTAGGCGGCAACAGCGGTTTGCCGCCTATTTTTTTTGCAGGGCAAATGCGGGCACGAAAAGCCCCGGGCGGTACAAGGGGACAAAAGATGATTGAATTCGAATACTGGGAGCTGCTGTTATGTCCCCTGTTTTTTGGCATGGGCTGGCTGGCGGCGCGCATCGACATCAAGCATCTAGTCAGGGAATCGCGCGCGTTGCCGCGTTCTTACTTCCAGGGGCTGAACTTTCTGCTCAATGAACAACAGGATCGCGCCGTCGAAGCCTTCGTCGAGGCGGTGAAAATCGATCCGCAGACCGTTGAATTGCACTTTACGCTGGGCAGCCTGTTTCGCCGGCGGGGCGAGACCGAACGCGCCATCCGTATGCACCAGAACCTCGTCGAGCGTGACGATCTGCCACAGGATCTCAAATTGCAGGCCATGGCCGAGCTGGGGCAAGACTTTCTCAAAGCAGGTTTGCTTGACCGTGCGGAAGCCATTTTTGAGCAATTGCGCAGTACCGATCTGAACGAGGAAGCCAAGCGCAGTCTTCTGGAAATTTACCAGCTGGAAAAGGACTGGGAGCGCGCTATTACCATTGCCGAGGAACTGCCCGATGTCGCCACCCACAAGGAAATCGCCGAGTATTACTGTGAGCTGGCGGCAGCGGCGCTGATCCGCTCGCGCCTTGATGAGGCATCGGAGTATCTGCGGACAGCGCTGGAAAAAAACCGGCAGTGCGTGCGCGCCAGCCTGCTGCAAGGCGACATCGAAGTCTCGCGGGAGTGTTACGACGAAGCCATTGCCTGCTGGCAGCGTATCGAACGGCAGGATCCGACCTTTCTGGCGCTGGCGGCCAACCGCCTGCTTGAAGCCTTTCGCAAGCTCGACCGGCGCGATGAAGGCGCGCAGTTACTGCGCGGCTATCTTGAGCGCTACCCGTCATTCGATCTCCTCGATGTCGTCTTCCAGCTGGTGCTGGAGAGCGGGGGCGCGGAGGCTGCCTATGTGCTGGTGCGTGACGAGCTGAAACGCAATCCGACCCTGCTCGGCTTGGACAAGCTGATCGAAGCGCGTGTATTGATGGCGATGCCCGAAATGCGTGTCGACCTCGATCTGGCCAAGAGTATCATCCAGGGCTATACCCGCCGGCTGGCGCGTTACCGCTGCGATAGCTGCGGTTTCAAGGCACGCCAGTTCTATTGGCGCTGCCCGGCTTGCGGTGACTGGGAAACCTATTCGCCGAAGCGCAGTGAAGAATTTGAACTGATGCCTTGATGAAAGGAAAGCCTGGAAAATGAGCGCAATGCCCTCAATGTCTGCCGCAGCGTCCGCGCCGCTTGGTGATTTTTCGAACGTTCGCCTGTTGGTCGTCGGCGACGTGATGCTTGACCGCTACTGGTTTGGCGATGCTTCGCGCATCTCGCCGGAAGCGCCGGTGCCGGTCGTCAAAATTGAACGCAGTGAAGAACGACCGGGCGGCGCGGCCAATGTGGCGCGCAATGCCGCGGCGCTCGGTGCGAGTGTTTCGCTGCTGGCCTTGACGGGGGATGACGAGCCCGGGGTGAGCCTGAAGCGGATGATGGAGAAAGAGGGCGTCGATACCTGCTTCTACATCGACGAAGCCATCGACACGGTTGTCAAACTGCGCGTGATTGCGCGCCAGCAGCAATTACTGCGCATCGACTTTGAAAATGTGCCGTCGCGTGACGTGCTGCTTGCCAAACTGTCCGAATTTGAACGGCGTTTGCCGGAATTCGACGCCGTGCTGTTTTCCGACTACGGTAAAGGCGGATTGACGCATGTTAGCGAAATGATCCAGCTGGCGCGGGCCGCCAATAAACTGGTGTTTGTCGATCCCAAAGGCGAGGACTATTCGGTCTATGCGGGCGCGACGGTCATTACCCCCAATAGTGCGGAAATGCGCCAGATCGTCGGCCGCTGGCGGAATGAGGAGGAACTTGAGCGCAAAGCTACCGCACTGCGCGAATCCCTGAAACTGGACGCTTTGCTGGTAACGCGCAGCGAAGCCGGCATGTCCTTGTTCCGGGACGGTGGTACGATTCATGAAAAAGCCGTGGCGCGTGAAGTGTATGACGTTTCCGGCGCGGGCGATACCGTCATCGCCACCTTGGCAGTCATGCTGACAAGCGGCGCCAGCTGGAGCCGGGCCATTCATGTGGCTAATATTGCCGCCGGCATCGTCGTTGGGAAGCTGGGCACGGCCGTCTGTACGCGCAGGGAGCTGGAGGCGGCGCTCGGGGCAGTGCGCTGAGCGGCGCCGAAAATGAACAGAGGAGAAACCCAATGTATGTCATCGTCACCGGCGCTGCCGGATTCATCGGATCGAATATCGTCAAGGCGCTCAATGAGCGCGGCGAGCAGCGGATTCTCGCCGTCGACAACCTGAAACGCGCCGACAAGTTCCGCAACCTGGTCGATTGCGAGATCGCCGATTATTTCGATAAGGAGGATTTTCTCGATCGCCTGCTGGCCGGGGATTTTGACGGCGATATCGCGGCGGTTTTCCATGAAGGCGCCTGTTCGGACACAATGGAATCCGACGGACATTACATGATGGAGAACAATTTCCGCTATTCGCAGGATCTGCTGGACTGGTGTCTGGATCAGGAAGTGCCCTTTCTCTATGCATCGAGTGCGGCAACCTACGGCGCCAGCCATGAATTCCGCGAAGAACGCCCGTGCGAAGCCCCGCTCAACGTCTACGGCTATTCAAAGTTCCTGTTCGACCAGATCGTCCG
>CALHZD010000088.1 GCA_938040985.1 uncultured Propionivibrio sp. | reverse complement strand
AAATCTCACTGGAGCCCTTTAAACACAAGGGCCTCAGGGCATCAAAAAACATAAACTGGAACACCGTGCCCGACCAACCCTCTGAAACCCGCGTGGACAGGGCGTTCCCCGGCACCCCTCCGGAGCCCGCTTGGATAGGGCATTTGCGGGCATGCCTCTCTGAACACCGCATGGATAAAAGATCACCAGGCATGGTGCTCAGAAGCCCTTATATAAAGGGATATCGGGTAGGGTGCTCTGGAGCCCTTATAAATAAAGGGCTGCAGGGCAGTATGCCCGGAAAAGCCCTGTTTACAAGGGCTCCCGGGCGCTCTTTCGGAGACGCCCTTTCGGAGATGCCTTATTGACACGGGCTTCAGCGCCGCCTGGTAGCGAAAGGCGCGCGACAGGAAATCCTCCATCCCGGCCGTGGCCATGACGCCAGGCAGCGCTTTTTTGTCGATGACGCCGAATTAATTTATCGTGGCGCTGTCTGAACCAACGCTTTTAATACCCACGCCTTGCGCGAACGACCATGACGATACATGAAGACGCCTTGATTTTTTCCGGCCCGGCCGGCGCCATCGAAACGCGGATTGACGCGCCCGCGCATCCGCGCGGGCTGGCGCTTGTCTGCCATCCGCACCCGCTGTTCGGCGGCGCCAATACCAACAAGGTCGTGCATACGCTGGCAAAAACGCTGGCTGCGCTCGGCTACCTCGCCCTGCGCCCGAATTTTCGCGGCGTCGGCGCCAGCGCGGGCACGCATACGCACGGTCAGGCTGAAACCGACGACATGCTGGCGCTGATCGCTCAGGCTCAAGCGCAATTCGGCGACACCCTGCCTGGCAAAACCTCTGCCGGCAAAACTTCTGCCGGCGAAAGCTCTACCGACGAAATACCGCTTGTTCTGGCCGGCTTCTCTTTCGGCGGCTATGTCATCACCCGCGTCGCGGCGACGCTGACGGCGGCCGGGCGGCCTATCGAGCGCATCGTCCTCGTTGCGCCGGCGACCGGCCGCATCGCCGGCGACCGCGAATATACAACCGCCGCGGTCGACAGCCGCAGCCTCGTCATCCACGGCGCGCAGGACGATACGGTGCCGCTAGCCAACGTGCTCGCCTGGGCGGAGCCGCAGAACCTGCCCATCGTCGTCATTCCCGGCGCCGACCATTTTTTTCATGGCCGCCTGCAAACGATCCGCGACATCGTCCGGCGCGCCTGGCCGCGCTGACTGTTTTTGTATGCCGTATGCGTTAATTTTTGTTACGGCGATCTACGAGTGAACCGTTTTGTTACAGCAACACCTCACCGACCGCCAGAGTTTGCGCTGACTTGCCTATAAAATTGCGCCATGCAAACCACTGAACACACCCCGCGCGCCCTGCTCGTATTCACCAATTTGCCCGATGCCGCCAGCGCCGAAGCGTTGGCCACGGCGCTGGTCGAAGCGCGGCTGGCCGCCTGCGTCAGCCGGCTCGCGCCATGTCATTCGGTATACCGCTGGCAGGGAAACATCGAACGCGCCATGGAGATACCGCTGCTCATCAAGACCGACAGCGCGCGCTACCCGGCGCTGGAAGCGGCCATCCGCAGCCGGCACCCTTACGAAACGCCGGAAATCATCGCCGTGCCGGTCACGCACGGACTGCCGGATTATCTGGCCTGGCTGACGGCCGAAACCTCATCACCCTCCTAAAAAACTACGTTACCCACCGTTCCCCATGATTTGCCGATTCATCCGCCACGTCTGTCGTTTTACGCCATCGCTGCTCGCCGCATTGGCGATTCCGCTATTGGCTTTTTTGTTCGTGTCTTTTTCTTTGCCGGCGGCCGCAGAAGAGTTTTTGCCGCCGGAACAGGCGTTCCGGGCCAGCGTCCGCGCGCTCGACAGCCAAACCGTCGAGATCAATTTTGACATCGCGCCCGGCTATTACCTTTACCGCGACAAATTCCGTATTTCGGCCGAACCCGCGCTGTTGCCGCCCGCCGGCGCCCCCGCGCTGCCCAGGGGCAAGCAGAAACATGACGAGAATTTCGGCGACGTCGAGGTGTATTACGAACAGCTCAGCTTCCGCCTGCCGATCAAACGCGACCGTTCCGGCGCACTGCCCCTGACGCTGCTCATGACTTCGCAGGGCTGCGCAGAAGGCGGCATCTGCTATCCGCCGCAGGCGCACCGTCTGTCCGTCAGCCTGCCAGACGCCGACACGGCCGCGACGACAGCATCAAATCCCCCACCGGCTATTGCACAGATCGCGCAAGCGACGATGCCCCCGCCGGCCATGGATGTTCCCGCCGGCTTCACGGATACGCTTCCGAACGCCGCCATAGGCGCCGCCGACCGCGCCGCCGCCGATAGTCTCCCGGCCCATGGCGCCATGCGGGAAAATACGGGGGATGACGAAACTTCCCGCATCGGGCGTCTGTTCAGCGAGGCCAGTCTCTGGCTGATTGTCGCCAGCTTTTTCGGCTTTGGCCTGGCCTTGTCGCTGACGCCCTGCGTCTGGCCAATGTTCCCGATTCTTTCTTCGATGATCGTCCGCTCGGGCAGCCAGAATGCGCCCGTTTCGCAGAAGCGCGCTCTGGCGCTGGCCGCTGCCTACGTTTTCGGCATGGCGGCGGCCTACGCAGCTGGGGGCGTTGCTGCCGGCTTAACAGGCACGTTGCTGTCGACGGCTTTCCAGAATCCGTGGGCGATCGGCGCATTTGCACTGGTTTTCGCGGCGCTTTCGCTGTCGATGTTCGGGCTTTATGAACTCCAGCTGCCTGCCGGCCTGCGCGACCGACTGGCGGCGGGCAGCGCGCGCATTCGCGGCGGCTCCTTGCCCAGTCTGGCGCTCATGGGGGCGCTGTCGGCATTGCTGGCCAGCCCTTGTGTCGGGCCGGCGCTGGCCGGCGCGTTGCTCTATATCGGCCAGACCGGCAATGCGCCGCTCGGCGGCGCGGCGCTGTTCGCCATGGGGCTGGGGATGGGCGTACCGCTGCTGCTCATCGGTGCTTCCGCCGGCGCGCTGTTGCCCAAGGCGGGACCGTGGATGGAAACGGTCAAAAAAATCTTTGGCTTCATTCTGCTCGGCGCCGCCCACTGGCTGATTTCCCCTTTTCTTCCGCCCCGGCTGGCAACCGCCGGCTGGGGATTCCTGCTCATTGCGTCCGCGCTGCTCTTCGGCATACACCGGCGTTTACCGCAGACAGGCCCCCGCGGCGCGCAGCGCGCCGGCAAATTTATCGGCCTCATGCTGTTGCTGGCGGGCGCCCTGTTGCTGGTCAGCGCGCTCTCCGGCGGCAAGAGCGCCGCTGAACTGCTCGCCGTGCTCTCCGGCAGGCCCACTTACGAGACGGCGAACTTGCCCTTTACGCCCGTGCGCACCGTTGCCGAAGTCGAAGCGTACGCACGTGGATCCGGCAAACCCGTTCTGCTCGATTTTTACGCCGACTGGTGCACCGCCTGCAAGGAAATGGAACGCAAGACCTTCGCGCAACCGCAAGTCCAGCAGGCACTGGCGGGTTGGCTGCTGCTGCGCGCCGATGTCAGTGCCAATACCGCCGACGATAAGGCGCTGCTGAAACGCTTTAACCTCTACGGCCCGCCAGGCATCATTTTTTTCGACAGAAACGGGCGGGAAATCACCGCGCCGCGCATCATCGGCTTCCAGAAGGCGGAAGAATTCATCGCCGCCATCACCCCGCTGGCGCAATAATTCCGCCGCCTGCCAGCACGGCCGGGACGCCCTGAAACCGGCGTATTTAGGGCGTTTCAGAGAAATGCGCCCGCAAGTCCTTTATTTGCGAGTATCTACAAGGAGGATACTCTGAAGCCCTTGTAAATATGACGTCTCCGAGGGTGCGCCCGGAGCGCCTTTATTTACCGTCATTTCTGGGCATGCGCCCTGAAGTCCTTTATCCACGGGCGTTTCAGAAGGGCTGCCCGCGA
>CALHZD010000087.1 GCA_938040985.1 uncultured Propionivibrio sp. | reverse complement strand
TGGCGAGGCAAAGAAAGTCAGCGGGGCGCGCTGCCGCTCAGCGCAACAGCATCAAGAGAGGTTTCGTGAGTGAAGCCAGCGCTTACCCTTAAACAATCCTTGTATTTCAGTTCCTTAGAGGGGTGCCTGCAAACCCGCGTAAACAGGGCAACTCAAAACATCCCGAAATCCTTGCAAACAGGACAGAAAATATAAAACGCTTTGAAACGCCCTAAATACAAGGGCTTTAGAGCATCAAAAAACATAAACCGGAACACTGTGCCCAACCAACTCTCTGAAACCCTTGTAAATAGGGCATCTGTTCTGAAGTCCTTTATCCACGGGCGTTTCAGAAGGGATGCTCGCTAGCCCGTGTATTTAGGGCATCTCAGAGGCACCTACCCGGAGTGCCTTTATCCACGCGGGTTCCAGAGCACCTGCCCGCCAACCCTTGTATTTAGGGCATCTCTAAAGTGGATGCTCTGGAGCCCTTGGAAACGCCCATAGATAAAGGAGCTCCGAGCAAGTATCCGGCAGCGCGGGGCAGTGTGTTGGCTACGGCGCGGGTTGTTGCGCCGGCGCCGCCGCCTGTGGTGATTTCGGCATCGGCTGCTGTTGCGTCGGGTCGGTGACGAAGCCGATACGTGACAGGCCGTTGCGCGCCGCCTCCGACATGATTTGCGCGACCTTTTCATAGGCCGTTGTCCGCTCGGCGCGGATGTGCAATTCAGGTTGCGGCTCCTGTTTGCTTGCTTCTTCCAGCCGTTGCGTCAACACATCTGGCGTCACCGGCTCGCCGTTCCAGAACACCTGGCTGTCGGCATCAATGGCAAGCTGCACACTATCGCGCCGTGTTTCGTTGACCGCCGATGCCGCTCTCGGCAGATCAACCTTGACGGCGTGCGTCAGCAACGGCGCTGTCACGATAAAGATGATGAGTAAAACCAGCATCACGTCAATCAGGGGCACCATGTTGATTTCTGTCAGCGGGGCGCCGCTGTCGCTGCTATCCATGCTTCCAAAGGCCATTGGAATTCCTCTCTTTCCGTCATGCGCCGGTTCAATGCGCCCCGTGGGTGCGGGACAAGGCAATCATGCGTTCGCTCGTTGCCCGGGCGTCCGTCAGCGCCGCCGAGGTTTTGACGCCGGTCGACATAAAGGCAAACACGTCATAGGCAAAGGCATTTAACTGCGACAGCAGATTGACATTGGCGCGCGCAAACGCGTTATAGGCAATGGCGGCGGGAATGGCGACAGCCAGGCCGATGCCGGTCATGATGAGCGCTTCGCCAACCGGCCCGGCCACCTTGTCCAGCGTCCCCTGACCGGACATGCCGATGGCGATCAGCGCATGGTAAATGCCCCAAACCGTTCCGAAGAGGCCGACGAAGGGCGCGGAGGAGGCCACCGTCGCCAGAAACGACTGCCCGAATTCAAGCTGCGTCTTGTCCTCGTCGATCGCGCGTTTCAGTGCGCGCGTCAGCAAGTCGTCCGGCGCGCCCGATTCCACTAGCGTCAGAATTTGCCTGTCTTGATGGCGGCGCTGCTGCTCGATGGCCGTAAAGCCGTGATGCAGCAAATGCGAGAAAGGCTCATCGGCGCCATTTTCCCGAATATGCGCGGCGACGGCCTCGATATTCGGCGCCGCCCAGAAGATTTTCAGGAACTCCGCGCTGCGCCGGCGAAGCCGGTACATGCGGATGCCTTTGACAACGATCAGATACCAGGTCGTTATCGAGGCGAACAGCATCAATATCATGATGAACCGGGCCACGCCGTCGGCGTGGGCAACGAAATGCGAAAATCCAAGCGTTTGCACAATCAGCCTTTCAGTTACTGTTTCAGATTGAAGGAAATCGGGACGATGACCCAGGCGCTGACCGCCTCGGTGCCCCGTTTGGCGGGAACAAAACGCCAGCGGCGAACAGCGTCGGCAGCCACCTGATCCAGGCGCTGAGAGCCGCTGCTCGTTTTGATTTCAACCTGGCTCGGCCGCCCGTCCGCCTCGACCCGCACGCGCAGAAAAACCTTGCCCTCCTCGCCCATCCGTCGCGACATCGGCGGATACACGGGGCGCGGATTATGCAGATAGTCGGCATCGAAGCGCGGCTGCGTTCCTTCGCCGCCGCTCCCACCCCCACTTCCACTCCCGCCGAGGCCCGAACCTTGGCCTGAAGCAGCGCCGCTACCGCCTTCGCTTTCCGCAGTGTCCACGGGGTCAGGTGGCGGCGCGGTCACGGCATTTTCGCTGGTCGCGGCGGCGGGCACGGGCGGCGCGGCCAGGATCTCCTGCGCGGGCGCTTTTGGCGCAGGTGGCACAGGCATTGGCGGGCGCGGGCGCAGTACTTTTTTCGCCGGAGGCACGGGCTTCGGCGCCTTGGGCGGCTCCGGCGGCTTAACCGGTTGCGGCTGCGGCGGCGCCTGCGTTTCGGCCGGCATCGACCCCGATCCCATCGCCGGAATCTGCGGCGGAATAATCCGCACCATGATCGGTTTGCGCTGAACGGGCCTCGGCATGACATCCAGAGATAGCAGCAGCCACACCACCACTGCGTGAAGCAGTACAACCAAGGCAAGCTCCGGCAGAGAAATGCCAATCCGCCCGTTTCGCCGAAAATCGAAAGCGCTATCGATCATCAACCCCAATCGGTCTATTTTTAAATCACCGGCATTCTAGGCAAGAATGCTTCTCATGCAAACCCTTTGCCGAGTGCCGTTATTACGGCTTGATGAGCGGCAGCAAAGCCGCACAGCCTTCAGATATCGATGCCCTGATGCGGTATGCCTTTCACTGGCGACAACCAGGGAACGGTGCCTGTGAGGCTGAGCTGCAGCAAGCGCGCCGGCAAACGATACTCTGCGGCGCATTCAGGGTCGAGTTCGGTCCGGATGTCTCTACCGGTTCGCACCCGTTGCGCCCAATTCGGGTTGAGCAGCACGGTTTTGCCGACGGCGATGAATTCCGCCCAGCCCGTGGCCAAGGCTTCCGCAGCTTGTTGCGCGGTGTATAGATCGCCCACGCCGATCAGCGGCAGTTTGCCGCCAATACGCGCGTGAAGCTGTTCTATGCGTGTGCGGGTTTCATCCGCGCCGCGCCGGGCATGTTTATAGAAATCCCACAGGGAAACGTGCAGATACTGCAAAGGCTTGGCTGTCAGGGCATCGATCAGGGTAAAGCTCTCTTGCATGGTGAGGCCATGCTCGCCCGGCTCTTCCGGCGAGAAACGGTAACCGACGATGAAATCCGGACGTCCGTGCTTTTCGCGGGCGGCGGTGACGGCATCGACCACGGCGAGCGGGAAACGCAGGCGATTTGCGGCGCTGCCGCCCCATCGATCGCTGCGCTGATTGGATTGCGCGGAGTAGAACTGCTGAATCAAATAGCCGTTTGCACCGTGGATTTCCACGCCGTCGAAACCGGCCTTTAGCGCCAGTTCGGCTGCGTGACCGTAGCCAGCGATGAGACGGTGGATGTGGTCTTCGGAAAGAGCCTGCGCGCCGCTTCCAGCGTGCGCGGAGGGTGCGAAAATTTGTCCGCCGTTGAGTTCGGGAATGGCCAGGGCGCCGCCGTGGTGAATTTGCAGCAATGCCTTTGCGCCTTGGGACTGAACAATTCGGGCAACCTCGCGCAGACTGGGCAGGTCTTCCTCGCCGATGGCTTCGGGTTGCCCGTGAAACGCCTTGCCGCCGTCGTGCACCAGCGTGGCGGCAGAAATAAACAGACCGAAATCATGAAAACGGTCGCTCAGAAAGTGGCGTTCATCGTCGGTGATATGCCCGTCGTCATCTGAGGCCAGATGCGTGAGCGGCGCGACGACCAGGCGATTTTTCACGATCACGCCATTGTTCAGGGTATAGGGCTGAAAGAGATTTTCGTAGGACATGGTGGGCCTCGCAGCAGGTGATTGATAAAACAGTTTCACACGGCGGTTTCAAACGACGAACTGAAAATGCTGCGGAAAGTCCGCAATGCTTGCGGCAGAAACAGATATCCCGCCGAAACGTTAAAAACGCATGGATGATAGCGAGCCAATCAATCGCGGCGGATGGAGATCACATGCCCGTTGCGGGCGTTGATCCTGACCTTGTACTCCTGTCCGCGCCGGTTTTCGATTTCAACCTCGTAATATGCGCCCCAGCGGCGGCTATGTTCCAAATCGATATCCGTCACGCGGCCGCCGACACGGGAAAGCGCAGTTGCAGCCGCACGCTGACGGCCAATGTAGTTTGCGCGCACTTGACGGCCATAGCGCGCATTGCGTTCATCGTTATCATCCCAGTCATCATCGGCCAGCACGGGAAGCGCAACGGTCATGCATGAAACCGCCAGCAAGACAGCGAGTTTTTTATGAATCTTCATTGCTTTCTCCTTCCTTATATACGATCTGATCTGGGTCGCGCCGTTCCGGCGCGCAGAATGATCAGCACGGCCAGGCATGTCTCATCAAACGCCGAGACGCCGACTGTACGGCCTGCGCTTCCCTGGCCTTTCATCGCGCCGAAACAGAAAAACATCATACGCGACACGCCGTCCGGGGCGCGCAGCCGCCGCTAAACCGTCTGTGCCTGCAACCAGCGTTTGAATGCCCCGATTTTTGCCTGTTTTTCCGATTCTGCCAGATAAACGAGCCAGTATGACCACGCTGAGGCGCAGGCAATTTCAGGGAACAGGCGCAGCAGACGACCGGCGGCCAAATCATCCGCCGCCATGATGCTGCGCGCCAGCGCGATGCCCTGCCCGTCTATCGCCGCCTGCAACACCGCCGCCGCACTGTTCATCCGCAAACCGTAAGCCGGTGCGGAGACGCCAATACCGGCGTCTGCAAACCATGCCTGCCATACGGCAACCCGGCTCTCTTCCGCCATCGACATATCGTGTATCAACATGGCATCCGCCAGTTCCCGGGGGCTTTGCGGCGCTTGAAAGTAAGGTGAGCAGACTGGAAAAATTTCTTCATCCCACAGCTTCTCGGCCACCAATCCCTGCCAGTGCCCCGCGCCATAGCGGATACCCACATCGACTTGATGTTCGACAAAATCCAGGGAACGGTTGTCCATGTTCAGATTCAAAGAAATATCGCTGAAACTTGCCTGAAAACTATCCAAACGCGGCAGCAGCCATTTGCTGGCAAAAGCAGTGCTGACGGTCACGGTCAAAAAAGGGCTATCCACATTCTTGCGTAACTGGCGCACTCCCTTTTCCAGACAGGCAAATCCCGCCTGGATATCGGGCAGCGCCTGCGCCGCGCGGGCGCTCAACTGCAAACGGGTCTGGCCGCCGCTATGGCGCACGAACAGCGGCGTATCCATCTGCATTTCCAGGGTTTTGACGAGCTGCCCGACCGCCGCGGGCGTCACGAACAGTTCTTTTGCCGCTTCAGAAAAACTCAAGTGCCGCGCAGCGGCTTCAAAAGCTTTCAGCGCTTTCAGATAGGGGGCAATATTTTTCACCGGTGAGCCGTAATAAATATTTTCTTTATCGGTGCACAAGTTTATCCCGTTTGTCCGGCCGCCGCTAAAAACAGACAATCCGCTCATCGGCAACGCAGACTCCGCGTAACGCAGGCACCGCCATCGCCGATATGTCCCAACTTGTTTGCATAAGGAGAAATAGCATGGCTTATCTGGAGATTACCCTGAAAATTAACCACGAAAACCGCGCCGCCGCTGCGGGCGTCTATCAAAAATACAAGGCGCCTTTCTTGGCGAATATCGCCGGCGCAACCTCAAAAGAATTACTCGTGCGCGATGAAGATGTGCAAGCGCTGCACGGTTTCGCCAGTGTTGCGCAAGCCCAGGCCTATCTGAAATCAGATCTGTTCAATCAGGACGTGGTCAAAGAACTTTCGCCGCTATTTGCCGCCGACCCTGAAATCCGTATTTACGATGTCGCCTGATATCCGCTAAGCTTTGCGGCCATCGCACATTTGCGGGGAGATAGACCTTCCGGATCTATCTCCCCGCTTCTTCATCAAAGAGCAAAGAACATCTCATGGCTTCCCAGGAATTTGTGCTTTCGCCGCAGCAACTGCGCGGCAACATTTGGCGTCTGAGTCTGGCGCAGGCGCTGTCAGGGGCAAACGGCGTCGTCATTTACGCAACGGGGGCAATCGTCGGATATCGGCTCACGCCCATTCCCATGCTTGCGACCTTGCCGATCACTCTTTTTGTCCTGGGGATGGCCGTCTGCACCCTGCCCGTCGGGATGATTGCCCGTCGTTTCGGCCGGAAAACGGCCTTTTTCGCCGGCACCGGTGCAGGCGTACTGACGGGGCTGTTTTCCGCGCTGGCAATTTCCATCGAGTCTTTCTGGCTGTACTGCTTTGCCGATTTTCTGGGAGGCGTATATGCGGCGGTCGTGCTTACCTTTCGCTTTGCGGTCACTGATGGCACGCCGCCGGAGCAGCGTGCCCGCGCCTTGTCACTGGTGATGGCGGGCGGAGTCGCCGCGGGCATCTTCGGCCCGCAGATGTTAAACGGCTCAATGCACCTGGCGCAGCCCGTTTATCTGGCGACCTTCTTTTTGCAGGCGGCCGTGGCAGCCATGTCCGCCCTGGTTTTGTTCGGCGTTCACCTGCCCAGAATCCATGCGGCGACCCAAGCCGCGCCCAGCCGCCCGTTGGCGGAAATCGCCCGCCAGCCCCTGTTCTTGACGGCTGTGCTGGCAGGCGCAGTGTCCTACCTGCTGATGAATTTTCTGATGACCGCCGCGCCGTTGGCCACGCACCTGCACGGCCATTCCAGCGAGGCCGCCAATAACGGTCTGCAATGGCACGTCATCGCCATGTATGCCCCCAGTTTTTTCACCGGACGGCTGATTGAGCGCTTCGGCGCGATCCGTGTTTCGCTGTTCGGACTGACCCTGATCGGCATTTCCGCCGCGATCGGCCTGCAAGGCGCGGAAGTCACGCACTTTCTCATCTTCCTGATTCTGCTCGGGCTGGGCTGGAATTTCGGCTTTCTCGGCGCTTCCGCACTGGTGCTGGAATGCCACCGGCCGCACGAAAGGACAAAAGTCCAGTCTCTGAACGATTTCATCATCTTCAGCCTGATGGCCGTCGGCTCGTTTTCCTCGGGCGGACTGTTGAATGCCTACGGCTGGAACGCCGTACTGTCGCTATCCTTCATTCCGCTCGCCGCCGCCTTGCTGGCCTTGCTGCTCATGGCAAGAAACGGCCATAGCCGGCTTCGGCTGCATTAAGCCCTCAAACCCAATAGCGACGCCGTTTGCGCCCCGCCGCACGTCTATTGATGCGAGGTGGCCATTTCATCGCCGACCAGCAGATTTATCACCGGCAGTCCGGATAATGACGGGTGCCGATTGCGCCGATACACAAGAGCTTCCCGGGCATCGCCATCCCGCACTCCATCACCATGCTGCTCGGCATTAAGCAAAAATTCTGGGAGGCGCGTGGCCGCTTATGGATACGACATCCGTCTTGAAAGTTAAAAAGCATTGTCGTGAATACCGTGAGATTCCATTGCCCGACGCACGAAAGCTAGCGGGCGGCGCAATGGAAATACGGCAAGCGGCGAGCGATTAGGGAAAAATCTCCGTCAGCGCTACGCTGCCGGCGCTATCGTTGTGAAAACGGGCAAGACAGCGGCGCTGGCGGAAATATCGGTAATCGGCTCGAACTGTTCCAGCGCTTTGCCGACCGGCATGCGGTCAAGCAGGCTTGCCGCCGGTGCACAAACAGCGCAGCGGCTTACTCCGGCTCAGGCAGCGCCGTCTTACGGGTAGAATAGCGACCCGAATTGCACCCAACTGCTCTGAATTGCGCCCGATTGCGTTCGATTGCCTTCAATTCCGCCTTCGTCGGCGGCCGTAACGGCTTGTGGGCTGCCTTACCCCGTTTCGCCGTCTATCATTCTCCCGCACTATATTTAACCGCCCCGGCATGGATACCCTGTTGCATCACATCGCGTTGGCTTCGCCGCTTTTCGCACTGGTGCTGGTCGGCTATCTCGTCATGCGGCTGACTCGCTGGCCGGACGAAATCGCCGACAGCCTGACGAAATTTATCTTTACCGTTGCCCTGCCCGCCATGATGTTCAAAACGATGAGCGGCATGCGCCAACTCCCTCCGGTCGATATCCGCCTGCTGATCGCCTTTTTTGGCAGCTGCGTTATCGTTTTTATACTCGGCCGTCTGTTCGCCTGGAAAGTCTTTGGCCTCGACGCCGCTGGGCAGACGGTCTTCGCGCTGGGCGGCGTGTTTTCCAACAACCTGATGCTTGGTCTGCCGCTGGCCAAAAGCCTCATCGGCGAAGCGGCGCTTCCCTCCGTCGCGCTGGTGCTCGTCTTCAACGCGATGACCATGTGGACGATGGCGACGATTTCGATCGAATGGGCGCGCCACGGCAGTTTTTCGCTCAAAGGATTTACGCTCACGGCAAAGAATGTGCTGATGAATCCGCTGATCCTGGCAATTATTTTCGGCACAGCAATCCGTATGTCAGGCCTGACCCTGCCGGCGATAATCGACACGCCGCTCACCATGATGGCGCAGATGACTGCGCCCCTGTCATTGATCGCATTGGGGATGAGTCTCGTGCACTACGGCATCCGCACCGGCTGGCGAATCAGCCTGGCGATCACGTTCATCAAGCTGCTCGTGCAACCTTTTGCTGTCTGGTTGCTGGCCCGGCTGCTCAATCTGCCGGCAATGGAAACACAGGTCGTCGTTCTGCTCGGCTCAGTTGCACTGGGTATCAACGTGTATATCATCGCCCGCCAGTTCCGGTCACTGGAAGGCCCGACGGCCAGCAGCCTGGTGCTATCCACCGTGCTTTCCGCAGTCACCACGCCGCTCGTCATGACGCTGATCACCGTCTGACGGCGCCGGATATGCGATGATGCCGGCTTTCGCATTGCCGCCATTCATTACCGAACCTTACTGCCCGCCTCATGCTCAGCTACCGCCACGCCTTCCATGCCGGCAACCATGCCGACGTATTCAAACATCTCGTTCTGATACAGATCGCACGCTACCTCGGCCAGAAAGAAAAACCCTTCTGGATCATCGATACGCACGCCGGGGCCGGCCTCTATGCGCTCGATGCGGCGCCCGCCGGCAAGCTGGAAGAATTCCGTGACGGGATCGGCCGTCTGTGGGCGCGGGACGATCTGCCGCCGGCCGCTGCCGAGTATGTGGCAATGATCCGAAGCCTCAACCCGGACGGCCGCCTGCGCAGGTATCCGGGATCGCCGCTGCTGGCACGATGGCAGCTACGCACGCAGGATCGCCTGCGGCTGTTTGAGCTGCACAGCCGCGATGCGCACCTGCTGGCCGAGAATTTTGCCGATGCCGGCAAGCAGTTCATCGTCTCGCAAAGCGACGGCTTCGACGCCCTTAAAGCCTTGCTGCCACCGCCCAGCCGGCGCGGACTGGTACTGATCGACCCGTCCTACGAAGAAAAACGCGATTACGAGCGCGTCGTCAATGCGCTCAAAGACGCGCTACGGCGCTTTGCCGGCGGCACATACATGCTCTGGTATCCGCAACTAACGCGCAAGGAGGCTTTTGAGCTGCCGGCGCGCCTGAAAAAACTGCCCGCAACGGACTGGCTGCACGCAGCCCTGCGCGTGCGGACGCCGGCAAAAGACGGTTTCGGCATGCACGGCAGCAGCCTGTTCATCATCAACCCGCCGTGGACGCTGTACGACACGCTGTCCGCAACCATGCCGTATCTGGCGGCAACGCTGAGGCAGGATGACGGCGCCGGTTTTACGCTGGAACGGCAGAAACCCGCCGTTTCATCCGCTGCATCCGTCCGCCCGGTGGTGTAGCGAGTCGCCGCCGCCAAAACAAACATTACCTGAAAAAACATCTCTCCGCGTTTAGGCGCGTTATGCGTCTGGGCACGTCATGTATACGCGGCGGACAATTGCCCATTACGCGCTGGTATACCGGCTCATACCCACTTTTTGTACGTGGTTGATAATATTCATTATCATTTTGTATCATCGCTTCTCCTCTGTTCATCACCTTTTACTGGAGAGTATCGATGCAAAAACTTTCAACGCTGGTTGCCCTATTGTTGTCTTCATTCATGGTTCATGCCGCGGGGGACATTGCTTTGCCTGCGGATAAAATCCTTCTCAAGAACGGACGCACCGTCATCGACGAAAATAGTGACTTTCATGTGCGCACCATCCGCGTGCAGATTCCCGCCAACAAAGAACTGGAACCGCACGGGCCGAAAGAAGGCTACTTCATCGTGACCGTCATTAGCGGCACGCTGCAACTCGGGTTCGGGTCAAAGTACGACGCCGCCAAACTCCAGACCCTGCCGCCGGGCAGCATCTTCACGCACCCCGCTTCGCAGCAGCATTTCGCGCGTACGGGCAATGAACCCGTCGTCCTGCAAATCACCAGCATCCGCCCCAATACTGCCGCCACCAAGGACGCCAAACACGGGCAATAACGTCAAACGCCGGGCGGATGTGGGAGAGGGGGAGATGACCTGCCCGCTCCGCCGCGCCGCCCGACACTTTGCGTCCCCCGGCTTGCCGCGGGTCGCCCCGCCATAAACTCACGAAAGCACGAACCATGAACACGTTGCCCTACAACAAAATATCGCCAGGATGCTCTGTCATCTTACTGGTTACCGCCATGCTGGCTGTTGGCCCCGGCATGGCGTACGCCGAAGGCACTGATTCCAGTGACCAGCCAACAAAAGCGCATTCCGATGCGGCACGGCAAGGATCGGCGAGCGCCAATCCGTCACCAGATGATTACCATACATTACCGCCAGTTAACGTCACCGACCGTCCCTGGACAGTCCCGGGGCAGGTTAATATCGACACCCGCCAGCCCGAACAACCGGCGCGCCTCACCGATGGCGCCTCTCTGCTTAAAGAAATTCCCAATATGAGCGTGGTACGGAAAGGGCAGCAGTCCGGCGACCCCGTATTTCGCGGCTTGGGCGGATCACGCCTGGCGATTACTGCCAACGACCAGTTTCTTTACGGCGGCTGCGGCATCCGCATGGATACGCCGACGGCTTATATCAACCCCCAGTCCTACGACGAATTGCAAGTCATTAAAGGGCCGCAGACCGTTCTTAAAGGTCCTGGTCTGGTTGCCGGCGCCGTCGAATTCATTCGCCACCCCAAAACCTATAGCAAGCCATCCCTCGATTTCGAGGCAGGAATCAGCGCCGGCAGTTTCAATTATTACGACGGTTTCGCCGACCTCTCAGCCGGCAATTCTGTCGCCGCGCTGCGCACCATCCTGACCGCCAGCGGGAGCGACGATTATGAGGATGGCAGCGGCAACAAGGTTCGTTCCTGGTATAAGCGCAAGAGCGCTTCGCTCAATTTGGCCGTCACGCCCACGTCCGACCTGCGTTTCGAGCTGTTCGGCGACGCCAACCGCAGCAAAGCCAAATTTGCCAGCCTGCAACTGGATGCCGGCAAAATCGACCGGAATTCCTTTGGTGGCAAGGCCGAAATCATGCGCATCACGCCCGTCGTGCGAAAAATCACGCTGGAAGCCGGCCAGAGCCACCAAGACATCATCATGGGGCGGCAGTTTCGCGGTCTGATGGCGGGCGGCAACCCCGACCGCATCACACGTAACGGCAAGGCCAGCGCCGAGCTGAACTGGGCGGACGCCAATCACATCATTATCGGCGCGGACTGGTTTTCCGACGAGCACCGCGCCCGCCGCGCCTACACCGGCATGCCGCGCAGCAAGAGCGAAAGCAGCCATAACCTGGGGCTGTTCGCCGAAAACACGATGGATCTGGGCAACGGGCGCCAATGGGTGGCGGGGCTGCGGCACGACCGCACGCGCGCTACGGCACACCCGGGATTCTGGAACAGCACGCTCACCACGCCCATCCACACCCGCTACAACCTGACCGCCGGCTTCAGCCGCTATGAATTCGGTCTTGGCCCGTGGCGCAACTATGCCGGATTAGGTTACACCGAGCGCGCGCCAGACTTCTGGGAACGGAACCGTAACCGCGACATACGGCCCGAAAAGAGCCTCCAGCTTGACATCGGCACGGCCTATACCAGCGAACGCCTGCGCATCAATGCTTCGGCCTTCGCCAACCGCATCAACGATTATATTCTCGTCGAAACGGACAGCCCGCTGCTCAATGACCTGGCGGCAAACTCCTTCGCGCGCAACATCGGCGCCCTTCGCTACGGCTTCGAGCTGGGCGCCGAATACGTCTGGGACCGGCGCTGGAAACTGGGCGGCGACCTCGCCTATACCTGGGGGCGCAACCGCAGCGACGGCAAGCCCCTTGGGCAAATTCCGCCGCTGGAAGGCCGCCTGCGCGCCGGCTACGATACCGAACAGGCTTCGCTCATGGCCACGCTGCGCTTCGCCGCCCGCCAGTCGCGCGTCGCCGTCGGACAAGGCAATGTCAACGGCGTCGACATCGGCGAAACGCCCGGCTTCGCCGTTTTTGGCATCCATGGCCACTGGCGCTTCTCGCCCGCCGTGCGCCTAAGCTTCGGCGTCGATAACCTGTTCAACCGCCTGTACGCCGAACACCTGACCAAAGCCATGCAAACGCCCGAGTTTTACAATGCGCTGGGCATCAACCCTAACGCGGGATCAAACGTGCGCATCAACGAACCAGGGCGCTCCCTGTGGGCGCGCATCGATGTCAAATGGTAGCCGGCAGCGCGGAACAGCATGAATGTAGCCTACCACCCGCCGCCATCTCGCCAAAGCAGCCGCTCAGACGAATTCCAGAAATAACTGGAGCGTATTGGCGCGCCTCGCCGTACGACCAATACTGCCGGCAGCGGCCTGCCCCGAACCCCGCGTAAAACGGGCGTTTCCGGAAGGGCTGCCCGCCAGCCCAGTGTTTACGTGGATTTCCGGTATGCCTATCCATTAGCCCAGTATTTACGGGCGCTCCCGGCCTGCCTACCGGCAAATACCCGATTGACAAAGGCTACAGAAGCGATCGGGCTGGAACGCCCAAAAGACGCGGGCTCCAGGCCGACGAGTCATTGCGTTCCGCTGCGTCCGGCAGGCTTGTGTCTAACTCATATCTCTGGCGCACCGCCAGCCGCAGGAACAAAGCGCAAAGACGATCTATCCGGCGCGTTGATGCCGGCTGCACGCCGGCCGCGCGGGTAAAGCAGCACCGTCCGAAGCTCGGCCGCCGCGACCGAAAACCCGCAACAACACCTGCCCCGCAGCCCGCGTAGAACGGGCATCTCCGGAGGGGCTGCCCGCCAGCCCAGTGTTTACGGGCACTCCAGACCCGCCTATCTGTCAGCCCAGTGTTTACGCGGGGTTCCGACCTGCCTATCCGCAAACCCGCTATTTACGGGCACTTCCAGCCTGCCTGTCTTCAATCTCCCTATTTACGCGGGTTTCCGGCCAGCTTGCCGGCAAATGCCCGATTGACAAGGGCTGCAAAAGTGACCGGGCTGAAACGCCCAAAAGACGCGGAATCCGGAAGGAAGATTTGGCGACATGGAAAGGCTTTTGCAGCGCCATCTCGGGCTGAAAAAAGAGAATCAGGCACGGTTTATAAAGGATTATTTCGCTAAAGAATGAGGCTTTGAGCATGAGTTTTGCCCTTTAGCGCCAAACGTCTGAGGAAAAAGCGTGAAATTTGGTCAGTCCCCCAGTATCCCGCAAACAGGGGAGCGGGTAGAGCGAATCACGCCCGGGCAGCCCATATCGGAATAAGCGTCTGACGTCCATAAACTTTCCGCCATTTTGCCCATCCCGTCGGGCGCTTCTGGCAGCACAGATCATCATGCCCTGTCATTGTCGCCGTACACGGTCGTATCGGCGCCGCGCGCGGCATGGATCAGCATTGACGCCGTTGAGATACCGCCCATACGTATGGACACGCCGGCCGGAAGGGAGCGGCGGCATATCGTTCGCGCTTAGGGGCGCACGGATGATAGATATTAAACGGCCCGGGGAGCAGGAAGCGGGAAAAGCGCGATAAAAAAGCCGAAGGGATTCGGCTTCTTTTCGCTATCCGCGCTACCGGCTTTTCTTCAACTTCAGGTTTTTAACTATAAAACGTCGCTCAGCGGTATTCCGTATATTTCCGGCGCGAGCCATAGGCCTGTGCGACCGGGTATTTTTCCGCATTCTTGCGCAGTTTGTTGCGGGCGGCCTGTTCCAGGTCGATGCCGGCTTTTTCGGCAACCAGCAGCAGGTAGAGCAATACGTCGGCGCATTCGTCGGCCAGCGCTTCGCGCGTTGCCGGCGTATCCGGCAGCGCGGCAATTTCGGCGTCACTCTTCCATTGGGTCAATTCAAGCAACTCGGCGGCTTCAAGATTGAGCGAGACGATCAGGTTGCGCAAATCATGAAACTGCGCCCACGCGCGCGCGTCGCGGAAGGCGAGCACGGCGCGGGTCAGTTCAGTCAGGGACGACATATACAGGATGTTCCGCAAGTCGCGGCAGGCATGGCAATGCCACGACGGAATCGGTGTATTCAGGCAAAGAACCGTTGCCGCGCAGTCTCCGGCAAATCCATACCCGTCGCATGCGCGCGCGCCAGCAACTCCCAGTAGTAGCGGTATGAAGCGCGGTCATGCAGCAGCCCCTCATGAGAAATCGGCCCCCAGTCCTTGTCCTGCGCGGCAACCAGGATGGCGGCCGCCTGTTCGACTTCGGAAAAGTCCGGACGCATGGCTTCGACGATGGGGACGATCTGGTTCGGGTGGATGCTCCACATGCGCAGGAAGCCAAATTCGTTGCGGGCGCGGCGCGCGTCATTGCGGATGAAGTCGATGTCCTTCAGTTCGGTGGTCACGTTGTGCGTCGGCACGACGCCGCGCGCCAGCGCCGCCGTGGCGATCTCGCACTTGGCGCGGACGATCAGGGGGTGCTCGAACTGGCCGGGACTCTTCATGGCCGCGCCGGGAATAGCGCCGTGATGGTCAGACACAAAATCCATGAGGCCGAAATCAATCGACTCGACGCCGGGCAGCCCCGCAATTTCCCAGACCTCATGCAGCGCGCCGAGCGTCTCGATCAGCACGTGCACGGGCAGTTCACGCTTAAGGCCGGCTTTTTTCTCCACCTCGCGCAGGTAGGCGATCTGCACGCGCACGTCCTCGGCGCGGCGCGGCTTGGGCAGGGTAACGAACGGCAGGCGCTCGCCGGCCTGCGGAATGACGATATCGAGATCGCTGCGCCAGTGTTCGCTGGTCACATCATGGATGCGCACGGCGACGCGGCCAAACCGGTTTTCCGCGCCCATGACCAGGCTGGCGGCCATTTCCGCGTGTTCGCGCTCGGCACCGGCGCGCGCGCCGTCCTCACAGTCGCAGGTGATATCGAAGATCGGCCCCAGTTCGGCCTGAATCTGGATGGCTTTCTTCAACAATTTCTCCGAACCCGCGTAATGATCGACGGCGGGCAGGATGGGGAACGGTTTTTCACCGGGGAAAAGGACGGTACTCGGATGGCGCATGTTGATCTCCACAAAAAATCAGGACAGTTCATCAACCGCCGGCAAGAGCGGCGGCAAACGAGTGAAGTATGAATGAAAAAAGCCGCAGGAGTTTCTGCGGCTTTCCGAAACGGGCATGAGCGTTACCCTGCCCGTCACAGCAGCGACTTGACGGCGTCGGCTTCGCCCTGCAATTCCTTCAGCGTTTTATCCAGCTTTTCCTGCGAATAGGCGTCGATCTCCAGCCCCTGAACGATTTTGTACGAACCCTTCTTGCACTCGCAGGGGAAGCCGAAAATGATGCCTTCGGGAATGCCGTAGGAACCGTCGCTCGGCACGCCCATCGTCACCCAATCATTAGCGCCCAGCACCCAGTCGCGTATATGGCAAACCGCCGCATTGGCGGCGGAGGCGGCAGAAGACAGGCCGCGCGCCTCGATAATCGCCGCGCCGCGCTTGGCCACGGCCGGCTGGAAGACGTCGTTGTTCCAGGCTTCGTCGTTGATCATGCTCTTGACGCTTTGACCATCCGCCGTGCAGAAACGGTAATCGGCGTACATCGTCGGGCTATGGTTGCCCCAGACGGCCATCTTGCGCAGGCTGTCGACCGGGCGGCCAATCTTGGCGGCGACCATCGACAAGGCGCGGTTATGATCCAGGCGCAGCATGCCGTGATAATTGGCCGGATGGGTGCGGCCGACCTTGATCGCCGCCTGGCGGGCAATATAGGCATTGGTATTGGCCGGGTTACCGACGACGAGCACCTTCACGTCCTCTTTCGCGTTCTCGGCAAGAGACTTGCCCTGCACGGTGAAAATCGCACCGTTGACGTTCAGCAGCTCGGAGCGCTCCATACCGGGACCGCGCGGACGTGCGCCGACCAGCAGGCAGATATCGGCGTCCTTGAATGCCGTATCCGGATCGTCGGTCGCAAAAACACCCGCCAGCAAGGGGAAAGCGCAGTCGTCCAGCTCCATGATGACGCCCTGACAAGCCTTTTGCGCCTGCGGCAGATCGAGCAACTGCAGGATAACGGGTTGATCCTTGCCCAGCATTTCGCCGGAAGCAATACGGAAAAGCAGGCTGTAACCAATCTGACCGGCAGCGCCGGTGACAGCAACACGAACGGGGGTCTTCGACATGCTAACGCTCCTTGGGTTGAAAAACAGACCGAGATCTCGATTGACGCAGGCATTCTATAGCGAATGCGCCGGAAAACCCATACCTCGCATCATGCCGTCCCCCACCGTTCCGCCGCGCTTTGGCTAATGTCAGGCGCACTTCATGTATAGGGCGTAGCACTGCGCCGCACGACGGACAGGTTGACACGAACGCCAGACATTGCCCTCCGCCCCAGCATGACAGGCAGCATGAGCGCGCGGACAATTGCGCTAAACTGTTGCGCATGCGCTCTTCCGCATGCCGATGCGCCGGCAATTGCCAGACATGCCCGCAACGCCAGCAAGGAAGCGTCGCAGAAATATTGCGCAGTATCGTTCACACACCGCCGCAAAAGGAAGCAGACCCATCTTGGCAGAACATCAAATACCCGACCCGGTGACGTACAACCGCCTGCGCTGGATTTGCAACCAGCGCTCAATGCATGAAATGGACGTAGTGCTCGGCGGTTTTCTCGATACGCACTACGCCCGCTTGACGCCGGCGCAGGCGGCGGCTTTCGCACAGCTGGCGGACATGGAAGACATCGACCTGTGGCCGCTGTTTACGGGACGGACGCGCTGCGATGACCCGGTGCAGGCGGAAATTCTGGCCATGCTTCGGCAAGTGCGGTTGAAATAGAACGCCCCCGTCGATGGACTCCATACCCAGCCCAGCCAGCAAACCGAGAACGGGCCAGCGCACTACGGCGAATGCAAGACGCCAAAACCATCCCGCACAAGGGCACAGAACAGCCAGCCTGGTGTCAAGCGAATCAGTACTAGCCCAATCATTCAATCACCTAATCACCAAATTACCTTATCCAGCCGCCCCGACCGCACTACCCGTTTCAGCCATGCCGATAGCGCTGACTACTCCCCAGGAATGACACCTCCCGCATCAACGATGCAACGATACGACAAAACGCACGGACAAATTTCCAGCACATAGAACGACACGAGCGCGCCGCGCCACCTGTCGCTGGCATGTGTTGCCTGGGCAGGAAAGCGTCATCTCTGCGGCTTTACGGCGCCTTGCCGAAAGGCCTTAACATCAAACAGGAATCATCGATGAAAAAACTTTGCGTTTTCTGCGGCTCAAATGCGGGCCGCGCCCCCGAATTCTCCGCCGCCGCCCAGGCGCTTGGCCAAACGCTGGCCGAGCGCGGCATCACCCTTGTTTACGGCGGCGGCAATATCGGCCTGATGGGCATTTTGGCCGACGCCTGTCTTGCTGCGGGCGGCGAGGTGATCGGCATCATTCCGCAGGCGCTGATGGGCAAAGAGGTCGCCGGTCGCCCCGTCGATCACCGCGCATTGACCCGGCTGGAAATTGTCGATTCGATGCACGCGCGCAAGGCGCGCATGGCGGAATTGGCCGAAGGCTTCATCGCCCTGCCGGGCGGTTTCGGCACCTTTGAAGAACTGTGCGAAATCCTGACTTGGAGCCAGCTCGGCTTTCACGCCAAACCGGTCGGACTGCTCAATGTCGCAGGATTCTACGACCCGCTGCTGGCGCTGTTTGATCGCGCTGTAGCCGAGCGGTTCATGGTTCCGCCGAACCGTGACATTGCCCTCGTCGATACCGACATCCAGCGTCTGCTCATGCGCATGAGTGCGTATCGCGCGGAGCCGGTAGCCAAATGGCTCAGCGAGGCGCGACAAACCTGAAGGACGGCATCATCAAGGATGCAGACACACCCGCACTGTAAGCCTTTGCCGGCGGCAATCGTCCGACGCTTGCGGTCGCGGCGTTTGCGCAGGCGCCGGCCCGGCTGCATAAAGAAATTGCCGAGCGCGGCCGATTTCGTCCGTAGTCTCGAATTTAAGATGTTTTATTTACGCTGGAAGTAAAACTCAAAGACCGGCCCGGCATCCGACATTTCCAGCAAGCGATTGCCCGTCTGCCTGGCAAAGGCCTGGAAATCCCGCACCGATCCCGGGTCGGTCGCCAGGACACGCAACACCTGGCCGCTTTCCATCTGGAACAAGGCTTTTTTCGTGCGCAGAATCGGCAGAGGGCAATTCATCCCCTTGACATCAATTTCCTGGTCAAACTGCATGGTGGCGCTCCATCCAATCTCTGAACCTCTTGGCCCCAGCCCGCCTCTTCAAAGGTCTTTTTTCTGGCGGTCTTCTTCCGCCTGCTGCTGGCGCAATTCGCGCAGGCGCGCATCGACGGCCGACTGCTCGTAAAAATCGCCGTCCTTGGCCTGTTGCGCGTATTGTAATTGCTCGATCGCCGCCCCCAGCTGGCCTTCCAGCGCATAGGCCTCGGCCTGGGCGCGATGCTGCTGAAAGCGCTTGCCGAGCGCCGCATAGGTTTTGGCCTGAATGGCATACAAGCGGGCATCGGCCTGATTCTGGCGCAACCGCGATTCGAGGAAATCTAGCAGCGTATCGAACCGGCGCGCATCGAACAACGCATCGGCATAGCCATACGCCAGTGATCTTGCCTGCGGAAAGCGTTGCAGCGATTCGCGATATACACTCGCCGCACCGGCCGCATCATGCGCCGCCATGCGGATGGCGCCGGCCAGACCGGAAATCATGGGCGAAGCGACGCGCAAAGCCAGCAGTGATTCCAGCTCACGCTGCGCAGCCTGTACATTTTTTGCGCGCAGATAGGCCGCCGCCAGCCCGTAACGCGCCGCCGCCAGGGAAGCCGACTTGCGTTCTTTGACCAGCATGTCGAAATCGCGCACCGCCTCTTCCGGCGTCCCTTGATAAGCGCGCAGCTTGGCGCGCACGAGATAAAAATCGAGATGACTGACGATTTGCTTGTAGGGCGATTCCCGCACACGGTTCTGCATGTCGGACAGCCGCTCGATCGTCAGCGGGTGCGAACGTAGATAAACCGGCGCCGCGCTTTCACGAATGCGCGTAGACTGCTGCATGCGACCAAAAAAATCCGGCATACCGCGCACGTCAAACCCGGCTTTGCTGAGAATCTGGTAACCGACGCGATCGGCCTCGCGCTCAAAATCCCGGGAATAAGCCAAATGCGCCTGTGCAGCGCCCGCCTGCGCGCCGACGATCGCGCCCATCGCCGCCTCAGAGTTGGAGCGCGCAGCCAGTATGCCCACGGCCATGGCAATCAGCATCGGCACCGTATTTTGTTTTTCTTTGGCAATCTGGCGCGCCAGGTGGTTCTGCGTGACGTGGCCGATTTCGTGCGCAATCACGCCCGCCAGTTCCGACTCCGTCTGTGCCGTCAGGATCGTTCCCGTATTGACGCCGATGTAGCCGCCAAACATGGCGAATGCATTAATTGCATTGTCGCGGATGGCAAAAAAATAAAACCTGCCTGTCGGATCACTGCTGGCTTCGACCAGGCGGCGACCCAGGCGATTGAGGTAATCGCTGATTTCCGGGTCCTCGACATACGCCGGCTCGCGTTGTCGGATTTCATTCATGATGCGCTCGCCGATGCGGCGCTCGATCTGCGGCGAAAGATCGGCGCGCGCCGCCTCGCCCAATTCCGGCAGACCGTCTGCTTGCGCAAACACGGCGGGCGGCAGGGACAAGAACAACGCCAGAAGGCCGCATGCGCACTGTCGGAACAGCCGGCAAGAACGCGCCGGAACCCAGGCGCCGGGAGGCGCATGCAGAACTTTATGTGAGGACGCGGTGATGCGGAAAATCGCTTTCATGGCAGCGTATCAATGGCACAGGAGTAAATAAAAAACGGATGCCATGATACCGAAGCCCTGGCCATCCGTTTGTGTCAGATTGTTTTTTCGTCCGTGCCCGCGAGCCTGCCGGCAGTCGCCGTTTTGTGGAAAACGCCGAAAAATGGCCGCAAAAAACCCGCCGAAGCGGGTTCAGGATATTACATCGGTCGCTGCTTAGGCGCGCGTAATATTGGAAGCTTGTTTTCCCTTGGGTCCCTGAGTGACATCAAAAGAAACCTTCTCCCCTTCTTTGAGGGTTTTGAATCCGTTCATGCTGATCGCCGAGAAGTGGGCGAAGAGGTCTTCGCTACCATCATCCGGGGTGATGAAACCAAAACCCTTGGCGTCATTGAACCACTTTACTGTACCTGTTGCCATATGCTGCATCCTTAAAAAAGACAGAATCCGGGTAATGCCCGACTTGCATGCCTGGAACCCAAAACATCCGGATTCAGGCACGCCCGCTTTGTACGCTAAATTCCCATGATGCGTCAAGCGTTTTAACCTTCGAATGTGAAATATTTCCTGGCGCGACAACGAAAATTACGTCAGGAATCTGCGATCGCCGCCTCGTATGGCTTCAACGAAACCTATTCGCTATACAATGCGCCAATGAGCGACAAACAGCCCAAAACCGATATTCTTCTCGAAGTACGGCACACCCGGCTTGCCCCGCCGCCGCTGTATACCGTGCTGCTGCTCAATGATGACTTTACGCCCATGGATTTCGTCGTACACATCCTGCAAAAATTCTTTGCCATGGACCGCGAGCGGGCGACGCAGATCATGCTCAAGGTGCATACGGAAGGCCGAGCCATCTGCGGCGTCTATTCGCGCGATATCGCGGCCACCAAGGCGGAACAGGTTATGGCTTACGCCCGCGCGAATGGTCATCCGCTCGCCTGCATCATGGAGAAAAATTGAATGATTGCACAAGAACTGGAAGTCAGCCTGCACCTTGCCTTCGTTGAAGCGCGACAGAATCGCCATGAATTCATCACCGTCGAGCATCTACTGCTTGCCTTGCTCGATAATCCCTCGGCGGCGGCGGCGCTACGCGCCTGCGGCGGCCAACTTGAAACGCTGCGGCATGAATTGACGGTCTTTATCAACGAGCATTCGCCTCAAATTGGCGGCGACGAAGAAATCGACACGCAGCCCACGCTGGGCTTTCGGCGCGTCATCCAGCGTGCCATGCTGCATGTCCAGTCAGCCGGCAAGAAGGAGGTCAACGGCGCCAACGTGCTCGTCGCCATTTTTGGCGAAAAGGAATCGCATGCTGCCTATTACCTGCAAAAACATGGCATTACGCGACTCGACATTGTCAACTTCATTGCCCACGGTATCAGCAAGATGCCGCAGGATGCCGCACGCAACGAAGCGTCGGCGTCCCGCGGCGACAGCGAAACATCGGCGGAATCCGCCTCGCTGTCCAACCCGCTCGACAGTTATACGATCGACCTCAACGCCCTGGCGCTGCAAGGCAGAATCGACCCGTTGATCGGGCGGGACGACGAGCTGGAACGCCTTATCCAGACGCTCTGCCGCCGCCGCAAGAACAACCCGTTGCTGGTTGGCGAAGCCGGCGTCGGCAAGACCGCCATTGCCGAAGGCCTGGCGCGCCGTATCGTCGACGGCGAAGCGCCGGCGGTACTGGCACAGGCAAGAATTTATGCGCTGGATATGGGCGCGCTGCTAGCCGGCGCCAAGTATCGCGGCGACTTCGAACAACGTCTCAAAGGCGTACTCAAGCAGTTGGCCGAAACGCCCGAAGCCATTTTGTTCATTGACGAAATTCATACGCTGATCGGCGCGGGCGCGGCCTCCGGCGGCACCATGGACGCATCGAACCTACTCAAACCGGCGTTGTCCGGCGGCCTGCTCAAATGCATCGGCGCAACGACCTATAACGAGTATCGCGGCATTTTCGAGAAAGATCATGCGCTATCGCGCCGTTTTCAGAAAATCGATGTCAGCGAACCGTCAACGGCCGATGCGCTGGCTATTCTGAAGGGACTGAAATCGCGTTTCGAGGCGCACCATGGCATCCGCTACTCGGCGGCAGCGCTGAGTTCGGCGGTCGACCTGTCCGTGCGCTTCATCACCGATCGCCACCTGCCCGACAAGGCCATTGATGTCATCGACGAAGCGGGCGCAGCACAGCGCATCCTGCCCAAATCGAAGCAGAAAAAAGTCATCGGCCGGCAGGATATCGAAGAGATCGTCGCGCGCATCGCCCGCGTGCCTTCCACGCAGGTCAGCGCCGATGACCGCAATGCGCTGAAAAATCTTGACCGCGATCTGAAAGCCGTCGTCTTTGGCCAAGATGCCGCCATCGAAGCGCTGGCCAGAGCCATCAAAATGGCGCGCTCAGGACTGGGCATGCCGGAGCGTCCCATCGGCAGCTTTCTCTTTTCCGGGCCGACCGGCGTCGGCAAAACCGAGGTCGCCCGGCAGCTCGCCTATTGTTTGGGAGTCGACCTGCTGCGTTTCGATATGTCCGAATACATGGAGCGCCACGCCGTTTCCCGCCTCATCGGCGCGCCGCCCGGCTATGTGGGCTTCGATCAGGGCGGCCAGTTGACCGAAGCCGTCACCAAAAAGCCTTATTGCGTACTGCTGCTCGACGAAATCGAGAAAGCGCATCCCGACATCTACAGCATTCTGCTCCAGGTCATGGATCACGGCACGCTGACCGACAACAATGGGCGCAAGACGGACTTTCGCAACGTCATCATCATCCTGACCACCAACGCCGGCCAGGAAGATTTGCAGAAAAGCACGATCGGTTTTACCGGCGCACGCCAGGCCGGCGACGAAATGGCCGAGATCCGGCGTATCTTCTCGCCGGAATTCCGCAACCGGCTCGATGCCATCATTCCATTCCAGCCGCTCAGTCCGGAAATTATTCTGCGCGTCGTCGATAAATTCCTGATGCAGCTGGAAGCCCAGTTGCACGAAAAGAAAGTCGAAGCCACCTTCTCGGATGCACTCAAGGCCTATCTGGCTGATCAAGGCTTTGACCCGCAGATGGGCGCACGTCCGATGGCGCGCCTGATTCAGGACACCATTCGCGCGGCGCTGGCCGACGAGCTGCTGTTCGGACGCCTGACTCATGGCGGCCGCGTCGAAGTCGATATCGACGCGGATGGCAAGGTTCGGCTGCTGCTGCCAGAAACGGAAACTCC
This sequence comes from uncultured Propionivibrio sp., assembly GCA_938040985.1. GTDB lineage: Bacteria > Pseudomonadota > Gammaproteobacteria > Burkholderiales > Rhodocyclaceae > Propionivibrio. Next base: position 13,210 of record CALHZD010000087.1, on the reverse strand, counting down.
CGTCGCCGTCTGACCGGACTAAAAACACTCCGGCGCCTTTCATCATTTCGCCACGACCTACCCAGGCGTAATAGATGGCAGCCACTACAGCATCGGCGTTTCGTCACACCACCCGCCAGATTCGGGCCTTTGGCCTTTAGAAATATGTCTGCGCCCGACACCAAGCCGGTGCCTGCGGAAGCGGCACGGTCGATATGGCCGCAAATGCGCCGGCATAGCGGCCTCCGGTCTTTAGGCGGGCGCGTTTTTACGTGCATTTTCCAGACGCCCCGGACTTAAGCCGTAAAACGGCCAATCACCTGGCCGCCAACCATCATCCAGGCCATCAGCAGCGAAGTGAGTGTCACGCCCAGCCAGATATAGCCCGTTTTCAGGTAGCACCAGTGATTGATGACGATCATCGCGCAGAACTGGCTGATGATGACCGGCAACATCATCATCCAGCGGCCGCCAAATTTCGGCAATCCCAGCACATCGAAACCGGGGCCGATTTGCAGGTAATTCGGAATAAAGTGCAGGCACCAGAGCATGCACAGGCCGCCCACCGAGATCGCGATGCTGCCCAGGCTCCAGCGCAGCCAGGTCAGCGTAAAGCTTTTTCCGACCAGCTGCTTCATCTGCGCGGTAAGGATCAGGCCATTGATGGCGACAAAAGCGATAAAAATGAGCAGCCAGTAAACAGGAAAAATCCGCCAGCGCGCGTTGGTCATCGGTTTGAGCAACGGCCAGAGGAAGCGCAGCTCCTGGGCAAACAGGTTGTAGATGAATAATGTCAGCGCGTAGAGCGCGCCGGCAAGAAGGAAAGCCAGCACAGCATGGCGGCAGACGCCCCGTCCCTGCGCAGGCGCGGCAGTGATGCCGAGACGGTCAAGCGGAATGGGCTGGCCGTGCCGCCATAAAATGAAGAACACAACACTGACCAGCGCACTGACCAGCAACCAGGTGATGATGCCATTGCCCATTTCCAGCGGCATGAACGGCAGCACGGCGGCGATCGGCTCGTTCGCCCCGCCCCATTGGGTGAAAACGGGGTAAAGCAGCATGGTCAGGGCAATATTGATCATGCCCAGGCCAAGCCAGGTCCGCCGAGGCAGCCAGGACGCGCGCTCGACCGGCTGGCAGGCGGCGGCAAAGTAAGGCAATGCCAGCAGGCCGTTAGCCAGAAAGAGCATGGCCGCCAAGGCGAAGAAGAGCGCGGCCAGGCCGCAAAACTCCTTATGCCAGTAAGTGTAGCCATCGATATTATTTTTCTGATCGAACGCCTGCCCAAACCAGTCGATGGCGCTCCGGTTGGTCTCGGCGGAAATCATGACGCCCAGATGAGTGCCGCTCACCAAATCGGCGCGCCGGGCGCTGCCGTCGGTAAAATTTCCGTAGGTATGGTTCCATTCCAACGTGGCGTCCGCCGGCAAATCGAATGCCTTGAGGCGGTTGGCATTGCGGACAAGATCCTTAACCGGAAACGTTCTTTCACGATACCCCCCGATTTCTTCATACAAGCCCTGAGTCAGCAGGTAGTTGTTCAGCCCCCTCATCTCGCCGCCGTTGCTGCTCTGCCCATTGACCGCACGATGATCGGGGTTGGCCCTGGCGACACGGATGGCATTGAGCGCTCCGGTAGAATGACCAAAGATGCCCAGGCGGTTTGCATCGACGAAAGGCAGGCTTTTCAGGTACTGGTAACCATTGTTTGAACCGCTCATGTTCTTGTTTGAAGCGGGAAACCGAGTGGAATAACCATGGCCGAACTGGTCGATCGCCAGCACTACATAGCCGCGCCGCGCCAGCTCCAGCGCGCCAAAGGTGGAAGCCGCTTCTTTATCGCTCTGGTAACCATGCAGGGCCAGCAGCCCCGGCGCGGGATGCTCGACCGTCGCCGTCAGCGGGCGATACAACTTGGCGACCATGGGTTGCAGTTCCTCGGTCATAAATATCACGGTGTTGACGTCCACCCGGCCAAAATCACGCTCAATGCGGTTCCCCAGCCAGGACGCGCAAAGCGCGAGGAAGGCCAACAAGGCCGCTAGAAAATAACTGCGGCGTGAAGAGGAAATTTTCATGTCGTTTTCTCTGAAAAAGATGGGAGGGGTCGGTGGCTTCCGGTCTGGCCCGGTCAATCGACCCGTTCGGCAGCAATGCCCACTTGCGCGCTACCGGCGCCGGCAACGTGCAGCTGGGAAGTAACGCGCAACGGCAACACAACACGCCGCTTTAGGCGACGACGCCTGGCACATTGATATTTTGCCGAAGCGCATTTCATGGATACCCAACCCCCTGCCGCAACTTCGCTCCTATTTTTCAAAAATTTTCCAACGCGTTTTCTAACGTATCGAAGCCGGAAAGCCCGTATCACAAGGGCTTCCCGGCCTCGACCGCCATGACTCATTCGGCAAGCTGCCTGTCCATATGTAACACGTAAGCCATGACCAACGCCAGAATCACCAGCGGCAGCAGCGGATCAATCAGCTTGCCGCCTTGACCGAAAACGAAGTTGGCCAAAGCGACGCATGCGCCGCCGATGCCCCAGGCAATGGTCGTCGGAACCGACCAGACGATCATCTGCTTTTTCACTTCGGCAATGCCCATCATCCGGTTAACCACCCAAAACAGGCTGTCGTTGAAATACCCGCAGAATAGCGACCCCATGGTCGCGGCATTGGCGGCCATCAGCATGTTGATGCCCTCGATTTCGGAAAGAATCGGCATCGAGATAGACGCGCCGGCGATCATTGCTACCGTCCCCGATCCCTGGATAAAACGCATCAGGGTCGCCACGATGAAAGGAATCATGATTGGCGAAAACGGCAGATGCTGGGCGATCTGTTCCGCCAGCTGCTTGCCCGCCCCGCTGTCGCGCAGAATGGCGCCGAGCGCACCGCCGGCCCCCGTGACGAGCAGAATGATGCCGGCGCTGGTCACCCCTTCTTCCAGACGCATGGCCGTATCGTGGGCGCTGGCGCGCGGCATCAGGGTATACACGGCAACCAGCACGCTCAGGGCAAGCGCAACGACCGGATGGCCGACGAAAGCAATGGTCTGGTAGCCCGCGCCCGCTTTGAACAGCTTGAGGGCATCGCCGCCTTCAATAAAATAGCCGGCGCCCATGTCGACGATCGCTTTGATGAAAATCAGCGCAATCGGCAGAACAATCGGCAGCATGGACAGAAACAGACTGGGCAGCGGCTTGCCTTGCGGCATGTCCGGAGCGTCCGCGGACGTATCAGGCGGCGCCGCTTCGCCAAAGACTTCCGCGTTGAAATCCGGGTAACGCTTGTCCAGCCATTGCGCATAAAGCACCATGCCGATAACGCAAGGCACGGCGAAAATCATGCCGGAAAGCAGCATGGCGCCGAGATCGACCTCGAAGATGCCGGCCACGCCCAGCGGTCCCGGCGTCGGCGGTACGGTGTGGTGGGTAACGACCAGACCGCCGGCCAACGCCACGCCCAGCGTCAGCAGCGAGCGCCGGCTGCTTTTCGCCAGCGCCTTGGCGACGGGATAGAGCACCACGAAAGCCGAATCGACGAAAATCGGGATGCTGACGATATAGCCGGTGATCGCCAGCGCCCATTCTTCCTTTTTCTTGCCCAGGAAGCGGATAAAGCTGTAGGCCATCTGCTCGGCTGCCCCTGAAACTTCGAGGATCCGCCCCATCATGACGCCCAGGCCGATAACGATCCCGATGCTGCCCAGCGTGTTGCCAAAGCCTTTGGTAATGGCGTTGACGGTATCGGTCGCGCTCAGGCCACCCAGCATACCGGCGATGGCGGAAGCGATCAGCATGGCGATGAACGCGTGCACCCGCGTGCGCAAGACCAGATAGATCAGGACAAAAACCGCGATGATCAAACCGACGATCGGCATCGGCAGGCCAAACAGCGTGTTTGCGATGTCTGTTTCCATATCATGCTCCTCAGTCAGGTTGTACGTCGTAAGACGGTTTGCCAGCTGGCGGCGTAACAGGCCGATCGGCGCGGCGATCAGCCGCCGGTGCGTCCTGCAAGCCACACCGGCGTTTTTTCATCACATGTATGTCGTCGATTTGGGCGTCATTTCTCCCGATAGGCCGCGAGCCAGCCCAGCCCGTCTTCGGTCTTGCCGCGCGGGTTGTATTCGCAGCCGATGTAGCCCGCATAGCCGAGTTCGTCGAGCAGGGCGAAGATGTAGGGGTAGTTCACTTCGCCTTCGTCCGGTTCGTGGCGGTCAGGGACGGAGGCAATCTGGATGTGGCCGATGCGCGCAAACATCGCTTTGGTCATCGCGCTCAACTGTCCGTCCACGTTCTGCGCGTGGTAGTAGTCGAACTGAATCCGCACGTTATCGCGGTCGATGGCTTCGACGGCGGCGAGCGTGTCGTACTGGCTTTTCAGCAGGTAATTGGGTTTTACCTGCGGGCTGAGAGCCTCCAGCACGATGTTGATGCCGTGCGGGCGGAAGCGTTCGCTGGCGTAGCGCACGTTTTCAATGTAGGTGTTGAGGTAGGCGTTGCGGTCGGCACCGGCGGGAACGACGCCCGCCATGATGTGCACGGTCGGGCATTGCAAAGCGATGGCGTATTCCAGTGACTGGTCGATGTCGCGTCGCGCCTCGCTTTCGCGTCCCGGTAGGGCGGTCAGTCCCCATTCGCCCTTTTTGGTGTCGCCCGCTGCGCTGTTGAAGAGCACTTGCTTCAGGCCATGCTTGTCCAGCAGTGCTTTCAGCTCGGCGGCAGGATAGTCGTAGGGCCACAGGTACTCGACGTAGCGGAAGCCCGCGTCCGCCGCCGCTTTGAAGCGTTCGAGGAAGGGGCGGTCGGCAAACATCATGGTCAGGTTGGCAGCAAATTTGGGCATGGTTATTTCCCCCGGTTTTTCAGATCGTTGACTTCGTCATCCGTCAGATAGCGGATGTTTTCGCCGCGCAGGATGAAATGCAGCCTGGCGGTTTCTTCCAGTTCTTCGGTGTTGTCCACCGCATCGGTGAGGTCGCTGCCCGTGACCACCACGCCGTGGTTGGCGAGGAGGAAGGCGCGGCCAGTGAGCGCCCGCGCTTCAAGTTCGCGTGCGATGTCGGGATGGCCGGGGCGGTAATAAGGGATGACCGGCAGCGCGCCGACGCGCATGACGTAATACGGCGTGAACGCTTTGAGCGCGTTCGCAGGGTCCAGCTCTTGCAGGCAGGATAGCGCGGTGAGGTAGGTGGAATGCAGGTGGACGATGGCGTTGCAAGCGGGATTCTTGCGGTACAGCGCGAGGTGGAAGACGGACTCCTTGCTCGGCTTGTCGCCGGCGAGCAGATTGCCATCGCCGTCCAGCACCGACAGCCGTTCCGCCGTCAGTCGCCCCAGCGAGGAACCGGTGGGGGTGACGAGGAAACGTCCGCCGTCCAGGCGGCAGGACAGGTTGCCCGCCCCGCCGACGCTGTAACCCCGGTTAAATAGCGACGCCGCCAGCGCCACCATCTGGTTTTTTTGCTCAAGTTCGGTCATGCGAACATCCCCTGCGCGTAGGCAAAGAAATCCTCAGTGCCGAAGTTGCCGGATTTCAGCGCGAGATAGACTTCGCCATCGAGCACGCGCAGCCACGGCACGCCGGGCGCAATCTGCTTGCCGATGTGGAAGCCGTCCACGCCGAGACGCTGCACGACGATGCTGGACGTTTCCCCGCCAGCGCAGATGAAATTCACCACGCCCTGCGCGCGCAGCTTTTCCGCGACGGCGGCAAACACCTGCTCAATGGCATGGCTGGATTTCTCCATGCCGAAGCGTTGCTGAATGGCTTTGAGTTCATCCGGCGGCACGGTGGCGTAGAGCAGCGGTGCGTGTTTATCGTCCAAATGGCTGACGACCCAGGCGGCGAGTTCAGCAGCATAGTCTTCGCCCCGCTCGATGCAGGCCTGCGCCTCGACGAAGCGGTGCGGCGCGACGGCCTTATAGGTGGCGACCTGCTTGTTGGTCATCACCGAACACGAGCCGGAAAGCACCATCGTCGCCCCTTTCTTCGGCACAGAAGCGTTATCGCCCTTCTTGCCGCCGGAAAGCAGCGCCGCCAGATACGCGCCCAGCCCCGAACCGCCCGTGACCAGGCGCAAATCGCGGCAGGCCTCGGCCAGCACCGCCAGTTGCGCGTTATCGACACTATCGGCGACCGCATAGCGGTAGCCGTCTGCGCGCAGACGGGCGAAGCAGTCCCTGACGTGCGCCGCGCCCTGCACCATGTCCGGATAGGCGACCAGCCCCGTCTTGCCGCGCGCCTGCGCGTCCATCAGACGCGGCAGACTGGCGTCGCGCATCGGCGTAATCGGATGATTCTGCATCCCCGATTCATTGAGCAGCACCTGGCCGACGAACAGATAACCATTGAAAATCGTCCGCCCGTTGACCGGCAGCGCGGGGGAAATCACCGTGAAATCCTCGCCCAGCGCATCGAGTAGCGCATCCGTCACCGGGCCGATATTGCCGGCGGCGGTGCTGTCAAACGTCGAACAATACTTGAAGAAAAACTGCTTGCAGCCCGCCGCTTGCAACCACTGCAACGCCGAGAGCGACTGCGCTATCGCCTCTTGCGCGGCAATCGAGCGCGATTTCAGGCTGATCACCACCGCATCGACGCCGCCCGGCAGGGCGCGCGCCGGAATGCCGTTCATCTGCACCGTGCGCAGACCGTTCTCCGTCAAAAAACTGGCGATGTCGCTTGCGCCGGTGAAATCGTCGGCAATTACCCCTAACTGCAACATCTCAGCCCCCTTTTTTCGGCAACTCGATGCCGCTGAAAATCTTGATTACCGCGCTGTCGTCTTCCTTGCCGTGCCCGGCATTACTCGCCTCGGTGAACATATTGAACGCCGTGGAGGCGAGCGGCAGCGGGAAACGCAGCGCCTTGCCCGTATCCGTCACCAAGCCCAAATCCTTGACGAAAATATCGACCATCGATAGCGGTGTGTAGTCGCCATCGACAACGTGCTTCATGCGGTTTTCGAACATCCACGAATTGCCGGCGGCGTGCGTGACCACGTCGTACATCAAATCGAGCGGAATCCCGGCCTTGGCAGCCAGCGCCAGCGCCTCCGCTCCGGCGGCAATATGCACCCCGGCCAGCAGCTGGTGAATGATCTTGACCGTCGCGCCCTGACCGATGTCCTTGCCGCAGCGGTACACCTTGCCCGCGACCGCATCCAGCACCGGCTGCAACTTGGCGAACGCAGCGTCATCACCGGCTGCCATCACCGTCATCTCGCCCGCTGCCGCCTTCGCCGCGCCACCGGAGACCGGCGCATCCAGCATCAGCAGACCGCGCGCGGCGAGCGCCTCGCCAAAACGGCGGGCATCCTGCGCGGCAATCGTCGAAGAAACCATCACCGCCGTGCCGGGCTTGAGCTTGTCAGCGAGCTTGCTTTCGCCGAAAAGCACGGCCTCCACCTGGGCAGCATTGACCACGAGCAGCAGCACCGCATCGAGCTTGTCGGCAAAACCATCCGCCGATGCCGCGACCGCTTTCGCGCCGGCGGCTTGCAAAACGTCGCGCGCCTGCGCAGACAAATCCACGCCATACGTATCGAGACCGGCGCGCACACAGGACTGCGCCGCTCCCATACCCATCGCACCCAAACCAATGACCGCAACTGAATACGCCATGACGGACTCCTCATCGTATTTTCGTATCTGCATGGATATCAGGTGTTTGCCCAAGTGTTTACTTTGGCAAACGGCCTCGCCCCGACACGCCCAATCCTGCGAAAGCCACACAAACCCTAGATACCAGAATAATGCCATCCGGCCGGAAAACAAAGTGAATTCCGTTAAGCAGCTTGAGTATCCGCATAATCTCCCGTCGAGAAAGTAAAAACTCATCGGAGCGCTCAAATCAGAGCGCCCAACCAGTGGGGCGTCAGCGAAGTCGGTGAACCACGCAGCGCGGCGTTCCCATGCCGACCATTCCGGCGCGTTCCGCAACAAGCCGGCCGGAGCCGCCTTTACGCCAGCCTGTTTATCTCTTTATACCGTCATTTCATCATTTCTCATTAATGAGAAAACCGGCAAAAAATTCAAAGTCTTTTACATTGTCCGCCCGAATGTGGTTAACCACATTGCCAAGACGTGCGCCGCGATTTACTCTACGGCTTGAATTTCAGGTGCCTCGCCCCCTGTTCTGTGGGGAAGGTGAAACGGGAAACCGGTGGTCTTGTCGAGACAGCTTTCGATAAGCATTCCGGTGCAGCCCCCCGCTGCTGTAGGCCTGACGAATCCGGCAACAATGCCACTGTGCAAAGCATCGCATGGGAAGGCGCCGGAAGAGGATGAAGGCAAGCCAGAAGACCGGCCTGGAATGGACGAACTGCCAACCTCGGGGTGAGGGGTGAGGTTCCGCAGATTAGCTGCCCGGTTTTTTCGATACCGTTCAGAAACGCCAATTACAACGATTGCGGTCTGTACAGACTCGCATAAAAAGGTGCATTCGTACGGTTTTTGTAGTTTCACGGATTCCCGGCAGTTGATCTCACGGCCTGATTCCCCTTTTCACGAATTCATGCATCGTATTCGAGAAAGGTGAATCATGACGCTGATGGAAAATCTCTTCCAGATGACTGGAAACGCGACCAACCGAACTTTACCCTTTCGGCCCTTTGCCGCCGCAGGTCTCCAGTGCACACGCACTGGTATGGCTTATCTCTGTTATACCGGCTGTCTTCACGCGCAGAATGCACGCCGCGCGGATGGCTTGCGCCATCGCGCCGGCACGCGTACTGCGGATAGTCGGGATGGCGGCGGCAATTGGGGAAAGCCGCCAGGCTCATCCGTTCGTTTCCAGATTTCTGATGTCGGCATACGTACCTGCGTAGCGCCGACATCGTCAGTCAATGTCGCCAAGGCCTCTGCAACGCTTTCACTGGACATGACCGCCGAGGAGGCTGCGGCGACGCCATTTTACGCCAACTTCACACAACAGGCGCGGGTTATGGAGACATATCCCGGCAACACTACAGGAGCCGAAAGTTATGAGTGACCAACAAACAACGGTCGACATCACGAAAATCGATGCCGAGCGCGGGTTTTTCGATGAATTCAAGAAGCCCAGCAAGGAGGAGTGGAAAGAGGAGGCTACCGCCGCCTTGAAAGGCGCGCCCTTCGACAAGGTCATGTATACCAAGACCTACGAGGGATTGACGATCGAGCCGATCTACATGGCCGAAGATATTGAAGGCTTGCCGCACCTAAAATCCAAGCCGGGCTTCCAGCCATTCGTGCGCAGTACGCGCCCGAACGGGTACATCAAGGCACCGTGGAAAATCAATCAGGAACTCACGCTCGCCTTTCCGCAAACATTCAATGAGGAAGCGCGCTTTGATATTGCCCGCGGACAGACCGGCCTCAATATTGTGCTCGACCATCCGACGCGCAGCGGGCAAAGCCCCGCCCACGCTTCCGAAGAAGACGTCGGCCGCGATGGCGTTTCGCTGGAAACCCTGCACGATGTGTCGACGATTTTTCAGGGCATCGATCTGAAAACAATCCCCGTACAGTGCTTCACGGGCGCCATTTCACTGCCCATGCTGGCCATGCTGTCGGTTGCCATGCAGGATAATGAAGCGGGCGTCAATCATCTGCACTGGCTCGACGGCTGTATCGGCAGCGACCCGCTCGCCGTGCTGGCGACGGAAGGCAAACTGCCGGTCTCCCTCAAGATGGCTTACGACAGCATGCACCAGGCAACGGTGTGGGCCGCAAAAAAAGCGCCAAAGCTGCAAACGATCTTTGTGCAGGGGCATCCCTATCACAATGCCGGCGCCGCCTCGACGGAAGAAGTCGCTTTCGCGCTCGCCACAGCGGCCGAATATCTGCGTGAAATGATTCAAAGAGGCCTGTCCATCGACCAGGTCGCCCCGCGCATCCGTTTTGGTTTCTCGCTCGGTTCGATCTTCTTCATGGAAATTGCCAAACTGCGCGCGGCGCGTATCCTGTGGGCGCAGATCGTCGCTGCCTTCGGCGGTAATGAAGACGCGCAGAAAATGACGATTCACGGACGCACCTCGGCATATAACAAGACGGTCTTCGACCCCTACGTCAATATGCTGCGCGTCACCAGCGAAGGCTTCTCCGGCGCGGTCGGCGGCGTAGACAGCATGCATCTATCGCCGTTCGACGAACCGATTCGCACGCCGGATCGTTTCTCACGCCGCATCGCGCGCAACGTACAGGTCATGCTCCAGGAAGAATCACGCTTCACCATGCCGATCGACCTGGGCGGCGGCGCCTACTCCATCGAAAGGCTGACGCATGAATTCGGCCAGTCCGCCTGGAAAATTTTCCAGGAAATCGAAAAGAATGGCGGCATGTCCGCTGCAATCATGGCCGGCCTGCCGCAGAAAATGGCCGCAGCCACGGCGGCGAAACGCGCCAAGGCCGTCGAAACGCGTAGCGATGTCATTCTCGGCACCAACATGTACGCCAACCTGGTCGAGAAGAAAATCGAAGTGCCACTCGTCGACCGGAAAGCGCTCAAGCAAACGCGCGTTGATGACGTTGCGCAGCACGCCCATATCAATCAGGACTACACACTGGGATTTGATCTCACCAATATCGAAAAAGGCTTTTCCAGCCCGGTCGGCGCGGCCGTCGAACTGGCCATCGACGCGGTGGATAAAGGCGCAACGCTGAGCCAGCTCTTTGAAGTGCTGAGCAGCTTCGACAGTGAACGTCCGACTGCCGAACCGCTCAAAATTTCCCGTCTGGCAGAAGCGTTCGAGCATCTGCGCCAGGATGTCGAAACCCGGTTTGCCGAAAAAGGCGAAAAACTCCGTCTCTTCCTTGCCAACATGGGGCCGATTCCCCAGCACAAGCCGCGCGCGGACTTCGCCCGCGGATTTTTCGAAGTCGCCGGCTTCGAGGTCATCGGCAACGAAGGCTTCGCCACGGCGGAAGAAGCGGCGGACGCAGCGCTGGCTTCCGGCGCGCCGGTCGTCGTCATTTGCTCGACCGACGCCACCTATCCCGATTACGTGCCGACGATTGCGCAGCGGATCAAAGCGGCCAAGCCGGACATCACGGTCATCGTCGCCGGCAAGCAGCCGGCCGAAGTCACCGAGACGTTCAACGCGGCCGGCGTGGACGATTACATCCACGTTCGCGCCAACTGCTACGAAATCAACAAAAAACTGCAAGAAAAGTACATGGGGTAAATCACGATGAGCACATTCCCGAATTTCACCAAAATGGATTACCAGCCGAAGGTCGCCAAGGTCGATGAAAAGACCTGGAGGAAAGCACTGGAGGCGCGTATCGACCAGGACCCGGTCTGGATGACCAACGAACAGATTCCGGTCAAGTCGCTATATACCGAGGCCGACATCAAGGGCATCGAACACCTCGGCTTTCTGGCTGGCCTGGCGCCCAACCTGCGCGGCCCCTACCCGACGATGTATGTCCAGCGTCCCTGGACGATCCGCCAGTACGCCGGCTTTTCGACCGCCGAAGAAAGTAATGCCTTCTACCGCCGTAATCTGGCGATGGGGCAAAAAGGTCTGTCGGTCGCCTTCGACCTGGCGACGCACCGCGGCTACGACTCCGATCACCCGCGCGTCGTCGGCGACGTGGGCAAGGCCGGCGTGGCGGTCGATTCGATTCTTGATGCCGAAATTCTTTTCTCCGGCATTCCGCTGCACGAAATGTCAGTCTCGATGACGATGAACGGCGCGGTGCTGCCGGTACTGGCCTTCTACATCGTCGCCGGTCTCGAACAGGGCGCCCGCCTCGATCAACTGGCCGGCACCATCCAGAATGACATTCTCAAAGAGTTCATGGTGCGCAACACCTACATTTACGAACCTAAGGGTTCGATGCGCATCATCGGCGACATCTTCGAATACACCTCGAAGTACATGCCCAAGTTCAACAGCATCAGTATTTCCGGCTACCACATGCAGGAAGCCGGCGCGACAGCGGACATCGAGCTGGCCTACACCATCGCCGACGGCCTCGAATACGTGCGCACCGGCATCACCGCCGGCATCGACGTGGACAAGTTCGCACCGCGCCTTTCGTTCTTCTGGGCTGAAGGCATGAACTACTTCATGGAAGTTTCCAAACTGCGCGCCGGCCGCCTGCTGTGGGCCAAGCTGCTCAAGCAGTTTAACCCGAAGAACCCGAAATCACTGGCGCTGCGCACCCACTCGCAAACGTCGGGCTGGAGCCTCACCGAGCAGGATCCGTTCAACAACGTCGCGCGCACCTGCATTGAGGCGATGGCCGCCACGCTCGGCCACACGCAGTCGCTGCATACCAACGCGCTGGACGAAGCCATCGCCCTGCCGACCGACTTTTCCGCCCGCATTGCACGCAACACGCAGATTTATCTGCAAAGCGAAACGGGCATCTGCAAGACCATCGACCCGTGGGGCGGTTCGTACTACGTCGAGTGGCTGACCGATCAGTTACGCAAACGGGCCTGGGGGCACATCGTCGAAGTCGAACGTCTCGGCGGCATGGCCAAGGCCATCGAAACCGGACTGCCGAAGATGCGTATCGAGGAAGCGGCAGCGCGGCGTCAAGCGCGTATCGACTCGCGCGCCGAGCCGATCATCGGCGTCAATAAATACCGGCTCGAACATGAAGACCCGATCGACATCCTGTCCATCGACAACACCGCCGTGCGCGCCGCGCAGATCGAGCGGCTCAAGAAACTGCGCGACAACCGCGATAACGCCCGCGTCAAACAGATTCTGGAAGCCATTACGCGCGCCGCGGAATCGCGCGAAAACGGCAACCTGCTCGAACTGTCGGTGGAAGCGGCCAAGGCGCGCGCCAGCCTGGGTGAAATCTCCGATGCCATCGAAAAGGTCTTCCCGCGTCACAAGGCGGTCATTCGCTCCATCTCGGGCGTCTATAGTTCAGAGTACGCGGAAAACTCCGACCTGAAGGAAGTGCAGAATATGTGCGCCGAATTCGAGAAGAAGCACGGTCGCCGGCCGCGTATGCTGGTCGCTAAAATCGGCCAGGACGGCCACGACCGGGGCGCCAAGGTCATTGCCACCGCTTTCTCCGACCTGGGCTTCGACGTGGACGTCAGCCCGTTGTTCATGACGCCGGAAGAAGCCGCCGACATGGCGGTGGAAAACGACGTACATGTCGTCGGCTTCAGTTCGCTGCTCGTGATTATGCACTTGCAAAGGTGCGCCGTCAAAAACGGGAGCTTGCCCTGGCGAAGGTGCGGGAGCGTCAGCAGATGATCTTAACCTC
>CALHZD010000086.1 GCA_938040985.1 uncultured Propionivibrio sp. | reverse complement strand
CCGGGTGCGGCCGCCTATGCGGCGGCAAAAGGCGCCATCGTGGCTTATACCCGCGCATTGGCGAAAGAGGGTGGGCCGTTCGGTATCCGCGTCAACGGCGTCGCTCCCGGGCTGATTGCCACCCGTTTTCACGAGCGCTTCAATACCCCGCAAGGGCGTCGGGCCATTGTCGAAGCCACTCCGCTGGGCTGTGAAGGTTCGCCTGACGATGTGGCGCAAAGCGTGCTGTTCCTCAGCTCGGCGCGCTCGGCCTTCGTGACCGGCGAGATTGTGCAGATCAACGGCGGCGTCGGTTTTTTCTGAATCTTCCGGGCGGGTTGGATATCACGCCTCACGCCGGGTTGTGCCGTCTTGCGCCGGTTTCATTGCGAATGCAGAACCGGCGTCAGCAAAAGGAGAATGAAGGCGGCGGCATTGCCGGACGTGACCGCGGCCACGGCAAAAGCACAAATCGTCTGGGCGTGACGATGGCGGAAACTGGCAGAAACGGCCGCTATCGGTTCAATCACGGTATCTCGGAAGGCGAGTATCGGCTGCGGCGGCTTTATGCGGCCGATGTTGCCGAACATGATGCATAAGGATCCGCGCACCGAAGCCGGACGGGTAAGCGCAGCGCCGGGCGATGAGACTCGGCCCGACAACGATGGGCGGCAGACTGACAGAGTGGCCGAGGTGTATTGCCTGAAGTGTACGACGTGCCAGCCAACGTGTGGCAAGGATCAGATTGGTAGGTGCGTGAGTACATTCGCTCGCCGCCTGGCGGTAATGATTTCCGCGTGCTACCCGTGTTGCCAATGTTACCAATGGCCGTAAATGAAGCTGGCGGGAAAAATAAAAAAGAGAAGTGCCAAGAGGAATTCCGATTCCGACGCCGCCGGCCATTCTGGCCGAATCATCATGTGGCGCAGGCAGGCATTGACTTCGTAGGTCGAGACGCGGTGTAAATAGGTGTCAATGTGTCGCGCACTCAATCTATTCCGAAGTGTCGGGGGCTAGCGTCGGCGGGTTGGAGAGTTGAGGCAGAACAATTGACGGTTCGGGAATTTCGGAATCTACGGGATTTTCAGGAGACGCCGCGGAAGATTCCGGCAAAACAGTGGAAGCGGACGGAACGGAGGGCGCATCGCTTTTCTGCATGTCGGTTTTTTCCGCCCTCTCTTTTTCGGCCTTTCTTTTTACGGCCTTTTTTGTGTCCCCGGAGATCGCCTGACGAATAACGGCAGCCGTCTGGGGATGACTGTTCTGGACAGCGTAAAATAACGGGTTCTTGCCCTTGCCGTCTTCGCTGTTGGGGTCAGCGCCCCTATCGAGTAAAAGCCGGGTAAGCCGGGGTTGCCCCGTCGCGGCGGATAAATGCAGGACAGTTTGATTTGCCGCCGTCCTGAGGTTGATGTCGGCCTTTTCTTCGAGCAGCGCTTCCACTTCACGTATTCCGCCAGAAATGACGGCAACGTGCAGCGGTGTCATGCCAATTCGGTCCTGGGCGTTAACGTCGGCGCCCTTGGAAATCAGGAAAGCGCTGGTGCGGCTGTTGCCGTAAAAAGCGGCGATATGCAGTGGGGTTCTGCCGAGCGTATCCCTAGCGTCGACTTCAGCGCCATCCTCGATCAGCTTGCCAATTGCCTTAATATCGCCGTGGGCAGCCGCTTTGGCAAGCGGCGTCTCGCCTGCCAGCACCATTTCCGTTGCGTCGACATCTTCCGTTTTTCTGCAAAAGCCGAGACCGGCGATTAACGCGGCAATCAGCAGCACGACGGCAAGGCGTCGCGCAAGGGCGAAAGCGGGACGGTCGGGTTTCATGGGTGCTTGGCGTATTTGCGTGAAGATTGATGTCAATCATACAGTGAAACCGCCGAAAAAGCGCTGTACGCGGGTTGTCTTATTGCCATTGGTTTGAGTGAGTGTGGGGCACAGATCGCGTTGATTTTTCCCGCAATGATGTTGCGCTTTGTCGCCACTGATCAAACGCTGAAGCGCTTTTGCATTTTTCATTGTGATCGGGTTGACGTTACAATCACGCTTTCTCCCTTGTGTTGCCGGGCTTCGTGGTCGTGGCGGCACCTCGGCTGCGCCGGAATCCTCCCTGGCGCCGCCGGCGGCTGCAGGAGAATCTGCCTGTATTGTTTTGTATTTACCTTTTTAATTTGACAAGGAAATTCAGACTATGTCCCGTTACACCGGACCACGCCTCAAAGTGATGCGCGCCCTGGGCATCGAATTGCCTGGCCTGTCGCGCAAATCCATTGAAAAACGTCCGCATCCCCCCGGCCAGCATGGCGGTAAGATGCGCAAAAAGTCGGAATTCGGCGCACAACTCCAGGAAAAGCAGAAGATTCGCTATAACTATGGCCTGGGTGAAACACAGCTACGCCGTCTGGTTGTAGAAGCGGAACGCTCGAAGGAGCCGACCGGCGAAAAACTGATTGAGCTGGCCGAACGTCGTCTCGACAATGTCGTGTTCCGCGCCGGTTTTGCACCGACCGGCGTTGCGGCGCGTCAACTCGTTCGTCATGGACATATCCTGCTCAATGGCCGCCGGGTCGATATTCCCTCGGCGCGTGTCAAAGCGGGCGATGTCATTTCACTGAGCGAACGCGGTCAGCGTATTCCCATGGTGACGGAAACACTGGCCGAGCCGGCGCTGCGCCGTCCCGAGTGGATTAGTTTTGACGAACAGGCGCACACGGCAACTATTGCCCGGACGCCATCCGCCGACGAAGCGCCGTTTCCGATTGACCTCAAACAGGTGGTCGAGTATTACGCCAATCGCCTGTAGCCCGGCAGGCCGCTTATGCGGCGTGTTGCTTTTTCCGGCCTTGCTTTGGCAAGGCCGGTTTCGTTAACAACCGCTTTTCTTGGCATAGATGAACATCTCGGGTAATCCGCCTACGCAGGGTGCGTATCATCCGTAATCGCATATCGCGTAGGGTTAATTTTCCGATTGATTTCTGGGTAGCAGGCGTTTCGGCTACAATCTGGCTTTCCCGCTGCTGAGCATTTCCATGACCAAATACGTTTTTGTGACCGGTGGCGTCGTATCCTCTCTGGGCAAGGGCATCGCTGCGGCGTCCCTGGGTGCGATTCTCGAATCACGCGGCATCAAAATCACGCATCTCAAGCTTGATCCTTATATCAACGTTGATCCGGGTACCATGAGTCCCTTCCAGCACGGAGAGGTGTTCGTGACGGAGGATGGCGCCGAAACCGATCTGGATCTTGGGCATTACGAGCGCTTTACCAGCGTCAAAATGAGTAAGCGCAACAACTTTACGACGGGCCAGATTTACGAATCAGTTATCAAGAAAGAACGGCGCGGCGAATACCTCGGTAAGACGGTTCAGGTGATTCCGCACGTTACCGACGAAATCAAGGCGCATATCCGCGCGGGCGCAGAAGGCGCCGAGGTGGCGATCATTGAGGTGGGCGGCACGGTCGGTGACATCGAATCTCTGCCTTTTCTGGAGGCGATTCGCCAGATGGGGCTGGAAGAAGGGCGCGATAACGCCTGCTATATCCATTTGACCCTGCTGCCGTATATTCCGACGGCTGGGGAACTTAAGACCAAGCCAACGCAGCACTCGGTCAAGGAACTGCGCGAGATCGGCATACAGCCGGATGTGTTGCTGTGCCGCACCGAGCGTCCGGTGCCCGCAAGCGAGAAAGCAAAAATTGCGCTGTTCTGTAACGTGCAGCCCGAGGCGGTGATCGAGTGTCTGGATGCCGATTCAATCTACAAAATTCCGGCGATGCTGCACAATCAGATGCTCGATGAAATTGTTTGCCACAAGCTGCATATTCTCGCCAAGGCCGCCGATCTCTCGGTATGGAAGCGGCTGGTCGAGGCGCTGGAAAACCCGGAGCGTACGCTCAATATCGCCTTCGTCGGCAAATACGTCGATCTGACCGAATCCTATAAATCGCTGATCGAAGCTTTATCGCATGCCGGAATGAATACGCGCAGCAAGGTTAAGATTCACTACATTGATTCTGAAGAGATCGAACGCTCGGGATGCAGTCTGCTGGACGGGATGGACGCTATCCTCGTTCCCGGTGGATTCGGCCGGCGTGGCACGGAAGGAAAGATTCTTGCGATCCGCCATGCGCGCGAAAACAAGATTCCGTATCTGGGCATCTGTCTGGGTATGCAACTGGCCGTCGTTGAATACGCTCGCCATGTTGCAGACATGGAGGGCGCGCACAGCACCGAATTTTCCAAGGCGACGCCTTACCCGGTGATTGGTCTGATTACCGAATGGCAGGATGCTTCCGGCAAAGTTGAAAAGCGTGATGAGCGCTCCGATCTGGGCGGTACGATGCGTCTGGGCGGCCAAATCTGCCAGTTGCGCGAAGGGACGCTGGCGCGCGAAATTTACGGGCAACCGACGATTGTCGAACGCCATCGGCATCGCTATGAAGTCAATAATGCCTTGCTTGGCGAACTCGAAGCCAAGGGACTGGTCGTCTCCGGCCGCGCACCGGGCACCGAGCTGTGCGAAATGATCGAATTGCCGCGTGACCAACATCCCTGGTTTGTCGGTTGCCAGTTCCATCCGGAATTTACATCGTCGCCGCGTCTCGGGCATCCGCTGTTTACATCGTTTGTCCGTGCGGCCATTGACTACCAGAATCGTGGAGGGCGCGCATGAAACTCTGTGGTTTTGACGTTGGCCTTGACAGGCCGCTGTTCCTCATCGCGGGTCCATGTACGGCGGAATCGCTCGAACTTTGTGTGGACGTTGCCGGAACCCTGAAGGAAATCTGTGCCGAACTCGCCTTGCCTTATATTTTTAAAGCCTCTTACGACAAGGCAAATCGCAGTTCCGGGCAGTCGCCGCGGGGTCCCGGACTTGAGGTGGGGCTACGCATTCTCGAGGAGGTTCGCCGCCAGACAGGCGTTCCCGTGCTGACTGATGTCCACGAAATCGCCGATATTACGGCAGTTGCTTCCGTGGTCGATGTGCTGCAGACACCGGCCTTTCTGTGCCGTCAGACGGATTTCATCCACGCCGTTGCAGCGACGGGTAAGCCAGTCAATATCAAGAAAGGGCAGTTCCTAGCGCCGGGCGACATGAAGCACGTCGTCGCCAAGGCCAGGGAGGCCAATGGCAGCGCAGAGACTCTGATGGTCTGCGAACGCGGCGCCTCGTTCGGCTACAACAATCTGGTTTCTGATATGCGTTCGCTGGCAATTATGCGTGAAACCGGCTGTCCGGTTGTGTTCGACGCTACGCACTCGGTGCAGTTGCCTGGCGGGCAGGGGTGCGTTTCCGGCGGACAGCGCGAGTTCGTGCCGGTGCTGGCGCGTGCCGCTGTTGCGACGGGCGTTGCCGGTCTATTCATGGAAACGCATCCATGTCCGGAAAAAGCCTTTTCCGATGGCCCCAATAGCTGGCCACTTGATCGCATGGCCTCGTTGTTGCGCGTATTGACGGCGCTTGATGGCCTCGTCAAAGCGCATGTCTTTGAGGAAATGCGCTAAATATTGATAAAAAGTGGAATTTTTGCTCGTTCCGGGCAGATCGGGAGCGGGCAGTTCCGGTAAAAACTCCGGCAGGAAAAATGAAAATTCTGACCAATGAAGGAAAACCATGAGTTCAGTCGTTGATATTGTCGCCCGTGAAGTTCTCGATTCACGCGGCAATCCTACCGTCGAATGCGATGTCCTGCTCGAATCGGGCGTTCTGGGCCGGGCGGCGGTGCCTTCCGGAGCTTCGACAGGCACGCGCGAAGCCGTCGAACTGCGTGATGGCGATGCGGCGCGTTATGCCGGCAAAGGCGTGACGCAGGCCGTCGAAAACGTCAATACCGAGATCGTCGAGGCGGTTATCGGCCTGGATGCGCAGGAACAGGCTTTCATTGACCAGACGCTGGTTCAGCTCGATGGCACGGAAAATAAATCGCGCCTGGGCGCCAATGCCATCCTGGCTGTTTCGATCGCTGTCGCCAAAGCGGCCGCAGAAGAGTCCGGCCTGCCGCTGTACCGCTATTTCGGCGGCTCCGGGCCGATGCAGATGCCGGTGCCGATGATGAATATCGTCAACGGCGGCGAGCATGCCAATAACAATCTTGATTTCCAGGAGTTCATGATTCTGCCCATTGGTCAGAACTCCTTCCGTGAAGCGCTGCGTTGCGGTGCCGAGGTCTTTCACACGCTGAAAAAACTGCTCGATAAGCGGGGGATGTCGACGGCCGTTGGCGACGAGGGCGGTTTTGCGCCCAATCTCTCCAGCCATGCCGAGACCCTGAAGCTAATCGTCGAGGCAATCGAAGC
Organism: uncultured Propionivibrio sp.; assembly: GCA_938040985.1. Taxonomy (GTDB): domain Bacteria; phylum Pseudomonadota; class Gammaproteobacteria; order Burkholderiales; family Rhodocyclaceae; genus Propionivibrio. The sequence goes on along the minus strand of CALHZD010000086.1, from coordinate 4,724 downwards.
GGCCGGTTATTTCCCGGGCGAAGACGTGTTGCTCGGGCTTGATTGTGCCGCCTCGGAATTTTTCAAGGAGGGTAAATATCATCTGACCGGCGAAGGGTTGCAGCTGACTTCTGCGCAGCTTGCCGATTACCTTGCCAATCTGGCCGATACTTTCCCCATCATCAGCATCGAAGATGGCATGGCTGAGGGCGACTGGAGCGGCTGGAAGCTGCTGACCGAGCGTCTGGGCAAACGCATCCAGCTGGTCGGCGATGATGTATTCGTCACCAACACGGGGATTTTCAAGGAGGGTATCCGGCAAGGCATTGCTAATTCGATTCTCATCAAGATCAACCAAATCGGTACGCTTTCGGAAACCTTTGCCGCCATCGAGATGGCCAAGCGCGCGGGATACACGGCGGTTGTTTCGCACCGTTCGGGCGAGACCGAGGATACGACCATCGCCGATATTGCGGTCGGCATGAATGCGCTGCAAATTAAAACGGGTTCGCTGTCGCGTTCGGATCGAATCGCTAAATATAACCAGTTGTTGCGCATTGAGGAGGATCTTGGCGATACGGCAACCTATCCGGGGAGTGACGCGTTTTATAGCCTCAGATAGCATGTGGCAATTTTCCATCCATCAAACCGACAGCCGGGCGCGCGGCTGATCCGGAGGTATCGTGCGCTGGCTTTCTCTGGCTTTGACGATACTGGTTGCGCTTTTGCAATATCCCTTATGGTTCGGCAAGGGCAGTTGGCTGCGCGTCTGGGATGTCGATCAACAATTGCAGGCGCAGCAGGAGATCAATCGCAAGCTGCAACTGCGCAATGCCGGCCTCGATGCGGAAGTACGCGACCTCAAGCAAGGTTACGATGCCATTGAAGAGCGCGCCCGCTTTGAACTCGGCATGGTCAAGGATGACGAGGTTTTCGTGCAGATCCCGGACAAGCGGCCGGCCGCATCTGCCGTATCGAAAGCGCGTCAAAAAGAAAATCAAGTCAAGCGCAGGACGAGCCAGACGCCTTCAGAGGCAAAACCCTAGCCGGGTGGCCGGCTTTGTTATTGATCTATGTTGTTTATGCCGTTTGTCCGGAAAGTCTCATTTCAACGGATTTTTCCGTAGCGCATCGCTTCGCGCATATTTTTTCTGGTAATGTGCGCCTGCCCGCGCCGGCAAACGTCGGAGCCTTTGATGCATGCGGCGTAAAGCGGCGCATGAAACAAACAACACAGAACAGGAAATAAAATGTCCGTCGGCGATCAACTTTTACTTAAGGAAAGCGCATGCTGAAACCCGGAAACGCCGCACCCTTATTCACACTGCCGGATGCGGATATGGCGCCGGTCGGGCTTGCTGACTTTCGCGGCAAACATAATGTCGTGCTTTTTTTCTATTCCAAGGATGGCACGCCGAGCTGCATTCTGGAGGCCACGGATTTTTCAGATCATGAAGAAGCTTTCCAGAAGCATGACTGCATCGCGCTGGGCATCAGCCGCGACGATTGCTTGAATCATGCCGAATTCCGCGACCAGCATGGCATATCGGTCACGTTGCTTTCTGACGCTGATGGCAGCGTCTGCCGGCAATACGGTGTCTGGCAGGAAAAAGAGGCAAATGAAGCGGAGAAGGAAATCGATGGTCTCAAGCGTTTTGGGATCGTCCGCTCGACATTTATCATCGATAAGCGGGGCATATTGCTTGACGCGCTATATGGCGTCAATCCGAAAGGGCATGTTGCGGATATCCTGTATCGTCTCAAGGAGCTGAAACTATGAATGGAGAGGTTGTCAAAAATACCGTAGTGACGCTCGACTACAACGTCACCGATCCGGAAGGCGCGCTGGTCGATGCCGGGAAAGATCCCATCGTTTATCTGCACGGCGGCTATGACGATATTTTTCCCATGATCGAAGAAGCGCTGCAAGGTAAAAAAATCGGCGAGTCGGTGACCGTCAAAATGCAGCCGAATGATGCTTTCGGCGAATACGACGCCAACCTGATCGAGATCGAGCCGCGTAGCAGTTTTCCCAAGGAATTGCAGGTAGGCATGCAGTTTGAAGGCATTCCCGAACGCGGGAATGAAGACGATATGCTGATTTACCGTGTGACCGAAATTGCCGATGACAGAGTCGTTCTTGACGGCAACCACCCGTTGGCGGGTACGGCGCTGATTTTTACCTGTACAGTCAGGGCGGTGCGTCCGGCCAGTGATGAGGAAATTACGCACGGCCACGTCCATGAGCACGGCGGCCACTGTGACTAAATGTCAGATGGCGCGGGTGTAATAAAGGAAGGGCGGCAAGTACGCTGATGAGGCATAAATGGCCAGCGTAAACCGCGTCATTATTGTATAATCCGCCATAATTACATGCCCGGTGGCTTCGCCGGGTTTTTTATTTCATATCGTTGCATCAGGCATGAAAGAGACCGTACCGTGCAGAAGCGTTGTACGTTGTGCACATGCATGATGATGTCAACGAACGATGTATAACCAATCCAATTCGATTGCAGACAGGGGAGCGCGTATGGATGCGAACATTCTGAAGTACCTGAGAAGTAACGGTGAGCAACTTGATGCCGATATTTCAAAGGCGCTGAATGTGCCGATGGCGCGCCTGCAACCGGCGTTTGCGCAGCTTGCCGAATCGGGTGAGCTGATCTGCTGTAAAGTAACGCGCTTTATTGATGGCAAGAAAATAGAAGGTATAAGTTACCGTTTATCCTGCGATCTGCCTGCGCCCGCGCGCGGGCGCAAGCCCGGCAGCGCAAAAAATAAAACCGCGTGAGCTGTGCCGCTCGCTTTGCGGGGGAGCGCCGCAGCGCTTAAACGTAATGTGCGGCAGTGACCATGGAGCGCAGCGCCATAAAGTAAAAAACTTCTCCTTACGTATTTCCCACATTGAACTGATCTAGAAATATCGTCAGAATCAAAGCGGAAACCCGATCATTTTTGTTGATCGGGTCAGTTATTTCAATCCATGAAATCAAATCGGCAAGGCGGCGCGATGATCTGCGGATGTACGCATACCATAAGCCAAGCGGTATGCCGCAACGAATATGGCAGAACGAGCCGATGCGGCCGGATGATTTTCATGGATGAATATAATTTGGAGGAATCATGGCTGCTGCTCCAGCATCGTTCGATATTTTTGCCGTAGTAATTTTCTGCATTGCGTTGTTGCATACGTTTTCCGCCAGCTTTTTTACCCGTCTGGCGCACCGATACCACACACATTCCGGCCTGTTTCATCTGCTGGGAGAAGTGGAAGTGGTTTTCGGTTTTTGGGCATTTGTGCTGATCGCTTCGATGGCCGTACATAGCGGCACAGAGTCCGCCATCAAGTACATGGAAAGCCGCAGCTTCACCGAGCCGTTGTTTGTGCTTGCCATCATGGTCGTTGCCGCCAGCCGGCCGATTTTGCACGCGGTAATGTCTTGGCTGAACGGCATTGCCAAGATATTGCCCCTGCCGAGCAATCTGGCGGTCTATTTTCTCTGCCTGTCTTTCCTGCCGATGACAGGCTCGTTTATCACCGAGCCGGGCGCCATGACATTGGCGGCGCTGATGCTCAGCGATACCTGTTTTTCCGAAAAGTTGAGCCTACGCCTGCGCTATGCAACGATTGGCGTCCTCTTCGTCAATGTTTCGATCGGCGGCACGCTGACACACTTTGCCGCACCTCCCGTACTGATGGTTGCTGCGCCCTGGGGCTGGAATACGCCATTCATGCTGACCCATTTTGGCTGGAAAGCCGCCATTGCCGTCATAATTAACGCATCGATCGTGACCTGGATTTTCCGCCATGAACTGATGGAAAAAGCCAAAAGCATGAAAGCGGATGATGCCCAGAAACCCAATATTCCCCTCCCCATCATTATTGTGCACCTGGCGTTTCTCGCGGGCGTCGTGATCTTTGCCCACCATCCGGTCATTTTCCTCGGCTTGTTCCTTTTCTTTCTCGGCTTTGCCGAGGCTTACCGAGCCTATCAGGGGCGTCTTTACATCCGGGAAGGGCTGCTTGTCGCTTTTTTCCTTGCCGGGCTGATTACCTTGGGTGGTTTTCAGCAATGGTGGCTGGAACTCGTTCTGAGCGACCTCAACCCAACCTTGCTGTACTACATTGCCACGGCACTGACGGCCATCACCGACAATGCGGCGCTGACATACCTTGGCTCGCTGGTGCCCGGCGTCAGTGAGCAATTCAAGTATGCGCTCGTTGCCGGTGCGGTGACGGGCGGTGGTTTGACCGTTATCGCCAACGCCCCGAACCCGGCGGGATTTTCGATTCTCAAACGCTTTTTCCCTAACCAGACCGTCCGTCCCTTGCCGCTGTTTCTGGCGGCGAGCTTGCCGACTGGCGTCGCGATTCTGGCGTTTCAGTGCCTGTAGCGAAGCGGGGCGCCCCTCTGAAATAGCGGCTTTCTTTGCCAAAATACGGCGTTGCTGTGTTGGCTTGGCCTTGCCGTACTGAGCGTACTGTCAGCGGCTTACCGCCTTATCTTTTGGCAAAGTCGAGCCGCTATTAAGCTTTTAGAGTACCCCCTCGGAACCCCGCGTGGATAGTGCGTTTGCGGGCAGGCGCCTCTAAATCCCTTATAAATAAAGGGCTGGCGGGCAGGGTACCCGGAGATGCCCTGTTTACGCGGGGTTCAGAGCACCCCCCTCTGAAACACCCTAAATACATGGGCTAGCGGGCAGGTGCCCTGAGACACTTTAAATATAGGAATTGAATTGCCAAG
>CALHZD010000085.1 GCA_938040985.1 uncultured Propionivibrio sp. | reverse complement strand
TAAATGTACTGTCAGCGGCTCGCCGCCTTGTCTTTTGGCAAAGTCAAGCCGCTATGTAAGGGGATCAGGGCACGCCCTCTGAAGCCCGCGCGGATAGGGCGTTTGCGGGCAGGATACCCCGGAACCCTTATAAATAAAGGGCTTCAGGGCAGGCACCTCGGAGATGCCTTGCTTACAAGGGTTTCCGGGCCCCTCGGGGATGCTCGTGGATAAAGGGTTTCAGTGGGTTTGTCGGGCACAGTGTTCCGGTTTATATTTTTTGATTCCATGAGCCCCTTGTGTTTAAAGGACTTCCGGGCATTTTATGTTTTCTGCCCTGTTTTTTTATTTTTTTTGGGGGTGCTCCGAAAGCGCTAATAGCGGTTTGACTTTGCCAAAAGACAAGGCGGCGAGCCGCTGACAGTACAAGCAGTACGACAAGGCAAAGCCAACGCAGTATCTTGGCAAGGGAGGATGCTGTTTCAGAGGTACCTGCCCGGAGAGGCCCTGTTTACAAGGGCTCCAGAGCACCCTCCTTGGAGATGCGCTGAATACGCGGGCTGGCGGGTCAGGCCATGCAGCGTCTGCGGCTTCTCGCGGCGCCGCATGTGTCGCCGTGCGCGTGGCGTCACCCGTTGGTGATGGCTTCAGCCCTCGCGCACTTCTTCCGAAATCTCGATCAGATTGCCGTCCGGGTCGCGCAGATAGATCGAGCGCAGTTTGCTTTCCGCACCGGTGCGCATGACCGGGCCGGCGAGAATCGGCCACGGATAGGCCTTGATCCGCGCAATGATTTCGTGCAGCGGCTGCGCCGAAATAAAGCACAGATCCAGACTGCCGGGCGTCGGCGAACTGGCTTTCGGCTCGAACTCTTTGCCGCGTATGTGCAGATTGATCTTTTGCCGGCCGAAGCGGAAGGCTTTGCGCTCTACGGGCGGCGTGCCGCCGGTAAAGATTTCCAGGCGCATGCCGAGCAGGCGCGTGTAAAAATCGACGCACGCCTTTTCGTCGGCGGTAGTCAGCACAAGGTGGTCGAGACGTTCGAGCATATTCGTTCCGTTGTCGTTGGCGGCTTTACGAAGCCGGTTAAATAAGGAAAGCCGGCAGGAAGCAGGCGCTGCTGAAGTCCGCGTGGATAGGGCGTTTCCGGGCAGACACCCCTGGAACCCTTATAAATAAAGGACTTCAGGATAGGCACCCCGGAGATGCCCTGTTTACAAGTGCTGGCGGGCAGGCGCGGCTTCAGACCGAGCGCCGTCTGTTATTGGTCGCCTCCATCCCCTGCCGCAGCCAGTCGAGCGCGGCCTGATCGCGCGGCCACGCGCTCAAGGAAGTGACGCACAGCCCTTGGTTAAACCTGCGTGACCAGCGCCTTTTTTGTCTCCGTTTTCACGGCAAGCGGCGTCGATGCGCTGACGGTTTTCATGGCCGCTCCTTGCGCGCCAGTGAGCGAATCATGGCCTCGCGCAAAATGGCGTTCATCCGCGTCTGGTAGCCTTTGCCCTGGCTCTTGAGCCAAGCGAGAACGTCCGAATCCACGCGCACCGTGGTCGAGGTTTTGGTGGGCTTGTAGAACGGGTTGCGCACCGCGTTCTGCCAGAATTCTTCTGTCAGCGGCGGAATGTCGCTGTAGTCGATTTCGCTGTCTGGTATCTCGGCCAGCGCCTGCAGTTCGGCCTTGCGCGCCTCCGTCAGCGGCGGCAGATGATCCAGATCAACTTCATAACGAACAATTTTGCTCATAGCGTTTCCTTTCCTTCGGTTCGGCGCGACGTGCCGAAATGATGCGAATGACTTCAGTGCCATCCTCGTCGTCCTGGATGGTATGGGCAACCAGCAGCAACAGATAGCCGTCCGCGACGCCCAGGGTTTGCCAGCGGAGCTCCTCGTTTTCGATGCGGTCTTGTTTGACCAATGCGAAGGGGTCGGCAAAAGCGCGAACGGCTGTTTCAAAGCTCACTCGGTGCTTTTTGAGATTTCTGGCTGCCTTGTCCGGATCCCATATAAACCTGATTTTCATACGAATATGTTACTACTTTTTTGTTAATTACATTGCTTCTGTAAGCGCTAAATAAAGCTTCTCCGAAACTCTTATGGATAGGGAATTTCAGGGCAATAACTTTGTTGATTGGGCGCCAAGTATTTCAGTTTATGTTTTTTGATGCCCTGAGCCCCTTGTGTTTAAAGGGCTTCCGGGCATTTTATGTTTTTTGCCCTGTTTGCAAGAGTTTTCGGCAATCAGCGTTTCAGCTTCGCAAATGCCGCGGCCATGGCGCTTTGCGGTTCGGGATGCACTGGCCGTTTGCTTTGCCGTGCCTGCGCTTTGGCGGGCGCGCCCGTGTGCCTTGCGTTTCCTGTATTTCCGGAATTTCCCGCATTTCCCGGCGTATCATCCAGGCGCATGCTGAGCGCGATGCGGCTGCGCGGCAGGTCGACATCGAGCACTTTGACCCTGACCACATCGCCCGCCTTGACGATTTCGCGCGGGTCCTTGACGAAACGGTCGGCCAGCGCCGAAATATGCACGAGGCCGTCCTGATGCACGCCGATATCGACGAATGCGCCGAAGTTGGCGACATTGGTGACGACGCCTTCGAGGATCATGCCGGCGCGCAGATCCTTCATCTCCTCGACGCCGTCCTGAAAGGCGGCGGTTTTAAACTCCGGTCTTGGATCGCGGCCGGGTTTTTCCAATTCTTTGAGCACGTCGCGCACGGTGGGCAGGCCGAAGCGTTCGTCGGCGTATTTTTCCGCACGCAGCGACTGGACGAGGCGGATATCGCCAATCACTTCGCCGATGTCTTTCCGGATATCGGCCAGGATGCGCTCGACCAGCGGGTAGGCTTCCGGATGCACGGCGGAAGCGTCGAGCGGATTATCGCCTTGCGTGATGCGCAGGAAGCCGGCGGCCTGTTCAAACGTTTTTTCGCCCAGGCGCGGCACCTCGCGCAGCGCGCTGCGATTGCGAAAAGCGCCGTGCCGGTCCCGATGCGCGACGATATTGGCGGCCAGCGTGCCGTTCAGGCCGGAAACGCGCGTGAGCAGGGGCGCCGAGGCGGTATTGACGTCGACGCCGACGGCATTGACGCAATCTTCCACCACGGCGTCGAGCGCCTTGGCCAGCCGCATCTGGCCGACATCGTGCTGATACTGGCCGACGCCGATCGATTTGGGTTCGATCTTGACCAGTTCGGCGAGCGGGTCTTGCAGACGGCGGGCGATCGACACCGCGCCACGCAGGCTGACATCCAGTTCGGGAAATTCGCGCGCGGCGTATTCGGAAGCCGAATAGACCGAGGCGCCCGCTTCAGAAACGACGACCTTGGTCAGATGCAATTCCGGCAACATTTTGACCAGATCGCCGGCCAGCCGGTCGGTTTCGCGCGAGGCGGTGCCGTTGCCGATGCTGATGAGCTGAACGGCGTGTTTTTTTGCCAGCGCGGCTAGTGTCGACAGCGCGCCGTCCCAGTCGCGGCGCGGTTCGTGCGGGTAGATGGTGGCTGTTTCCAGCAGCTTGCCGGTGGCGTCAACGACGGCGACCTTGCAGCCGGTGCGGATGCCGGGGTCGATGCCCATCGTCGGGCGCTGACCGGCGGGCGCGGCCAGTAGCAAATCGTGCAGGTTGCGCCCGAAGACGCGGATGGCTTCTTCCTCGGCGCGTTCGCGCAGTGCCCCCATCAATTCGCCTTCAAGATGCGGGAACAGTTTGACGCGCCAGGTCCAGCGCACGGTATCGGCCAGCCATTTGTCTGCCGGACGGCCGTGATCGGCGATGCCGACGTGCCTGGCGATACGTGTTTCGCAGGGGTTGGCGGCTTTCATCGTCGCCGCCGTGGCGGGGAGGGCGCTTTTCGGCGTCGTTTCCGTTGCGGTCGGGAGGGACGAGCGCGCTGCTGCATCGTTCGCGACCAGGTCGGTGTCGAGCGCCAGCGCAATGTGCAGCATGCCTTCGTTGCGGCCGCGCAGCAGCGCCAGCGCACGGTGCGAGGGGATGGCCGCGAGCGGTTCGCGGTAGTCGAAATAATCGCGGAATTTGGCGCCTTCGCTTTCCTTGCCTGCGGCTACCGTCGAGGTGACAAGACCATGCGTTTCAAGGTATTCGCGCAGTTCGCCAAGCAGGGCGGCGTCTTCCGAAAAACGTTCCATGAGGATTTGCCGCGCGCCGTCGAGCGTACTTTTGGCATCGGTAAAGCCGAGCGCGGCAGCCTCGGCATTGAGATATTTTTCCGCTTCGTCTTCCGGGGCGCGCGTCGGATCGGCGAGCAGCGCTTCGGCCAGCGGCGCCAGCCCGGCTTCGCGCGCAATTTGCGCCTTGGTGCGGCGCTTGGGCTTATACGGCAGGTAAAGGTCTTCGAGTGTCTGCTTGGTTTCGGCGGCGTCGATCTGCGCAGCCAGCTCCGGCGTCAGTGCGCCCTGTTCGTCGATGGCGGCGAGGATCGATGCGCGGCGTTCTTCCAGTTCGCGCAGGTAGGCCAGCCGTTCGGCCAGCGTGCGCAGTTGCGTGTCGTCAAGCCCGCCGGTCGCTTCCTTGCGGTAGCGGGCGATGAAAGGCACGGTGGCGCCTTCGTCAAGCAGGGCTACAGCGGCTTCCGCCTGCTGGTTGCGGCAGCCGATCGCTTCTGCGATGCGGTTGAGAATGCGGGCGGCTGCGGGGGAAGATTGCGGATGTTCAGAAGCGTGGATGGCAGACATCGATCGTGTTTCAGAGAACGGGAAAAATGGCGAACACTACGCAATCGGATGGGAAAGTTCAAGTTGGCATCAGCGATTTCGAGGCGCTTTTCAGCGTGAGATTCGGGTCGGTATGCCTGACGATTTTGGGCTGCCCAGCCGGGTGCCGGTATTTATGCGGCGCTGGCGCTGGCGCAAAATGGCCGGCTTTTCATTGACATCACGGGCCGGTTTGATTAGCGTTCCGCCTGCTTGTGCCGGTAGGCGCGGTCGGAAGCGGGTACGCTCGGCCGGGCGGGCGAGGGCGCCCCTTCGGAAACCCGCGTGGATAGGGCATCTCCGGCCACCCCCGGTTTTTTGGTTGGGATTTGGGATTTTTGATTCCGGATTTCAGGTTCCCGATTTTTGGACCATTCTTTGACGAGGAACGTTTATGTTGAAGCAGTTTCTGACGGCGGGTTCTGCCGCGGTGATGGTGTTGTTCGGCGCAGCTGCGCAGGCGCAGACCAAGTGGGACATGCCGACGCCTTTCCCGGCGGGAAATTATCAGACGGAAAATGTGCGCCATTTCGTTTCCGAGATCGACAAAGCAACGAAAGGGCAGTTGAAGATCACCGTTCATGACAGCGGCTCGCTGTTCAAGGGCAACGAGATCAAGCGCGCCGTGCAGGGCGGTCAGGCCGAAATCGGCGAGATCATCATCTCCGGTTATTCCAACGAAGACCCGATGTACGGCGTCGATTCGATTCCTTTCCTGGCAACGGATTACAAAGCCTCGGAAAAACTCTGGAAAGCCTCGCGGCCGGCGATTGAGGCGCGCTTTGCCAAACAGGGGCTGAAGGTGCTCTACGCCGTGCCGTGGCCGCCGCAAGGTATTTTCAGCGCCAAGCCCATCGATTCGCTGGCTGACCTCAAGGGGGTCAAATGGCGCGCCTATAACCCCAATACCAGCCGCATCGCCCAGCTGATCGGCGCGCAGCCGGTGACGATCCAGGCGGCGGAACTGAGCCAGGCGCTGGCGACCGGCGCGGTGACGGCGTTCATTACTTCCGGATCGTCCGGGTACGACACCAAGGTGTGGGAGCAGATCAAGCACTACTACAAGACGAACGCCTGGTTGCCCAAAAATATCGTCTTTGTTTCCCAAAAGGCGTTCGACAAACTGGATAAGCCGACCCAGGATGCGGTGATCAGCGCCGCTGCCGCTGCCGAGGCGCGCGGTTGGAAGTTGTGCGAGGAAAAGACCAAGTGGTACAACGAGCAACTGGTCAAAAATGGCATGAACGTCGCCGATCCTTTACCGCGTCTGCGTGCGGATTTTGAGAAGATCGGCCAGACAATGGTCGATGAATGGATCAAGCAGACGGGAGCGGATGGGCAGGCCGTTATCGACGCGTTCAAGAAGTGACCGCCGCCGGCGTTTCTTGCAGCCCGCTTTCTTTCGCGAATTTTTGCAAATGCGGTTCGATGAGGCATCCGCACCGCGCCGAGGGCGTGTTGCGGCTGCTTCGGCTTCTTTTTGATGTGCAGGCGTCTCCCAACATTTTTTCGACATTTCATGCGAATTTTTATTGATCGGCTTTTCCAGTTTGCGGGCGGATTGGCCGGGATCTTCATGGTCCTGACGCTGCTTTCGGTGCTGTCGAGTATTGTGGGGCGCTTGCTGCCCGCATTGGCGTTGCCGGGTGCGGATGCCTACGCCGGTTACTGTATGGCCGTTGCGGCTTTCCTGTCGCTGGGGGCGACACTGCGGCGCGGCGAGCATATCCGCGTGACGCTTTTGCTTAACCGCCTGCCCGATTGGGGACGCCGCCGGCTCGATCTCTTTTGCCATGTTGTGGCGCTGGCGGTCGCCGTCCTGCTGACCTGGTATGCGGTTCGGCTGGTGCGCCAATCGTTTCTGTTCAACGATATTTCGCCCGGCCTCGATGCAACGCCCCTGTGGATTCCGCAGATCGGCATGGCGGCCGGCAGTGCGCTGCTGGGACTGGCGTTCGCCGCCGAACTGTTCGATCTGGCGACGGGGAGAAAAACCGCAGATACGGCCGGGAGTGAAACGGAAAAAGGTGCGGAGAATGACATGACGCGCACGGCCTGCGACGCCGAACTGCCGCATACCGAATGAGGGGCGGAGCGTTTCATGGAATTTTATGTCACCGCTTTTCTTATTCTGGCCCTGTTCGCCCTCCTGGGTTGTGGCGTCTGGATTGGGCTGACGCTGATCGGGGTCGCCTGGATCGGCATGGCGCTGTTTACCGATCGTCCCGTGGGCGACAGTATGGTCATGACCATCTGGGGGTCCTCTTCGTCGTGGACGCTGACCGCTCTGCCGCTGTTTATCTGGATGGGAGAAATCCTTTTCCGCACGCGGCTTTCCGAGGACATGTTCAAGGGGCTTTCGCCCTGGCTGGATAGACTGCCGGGGCGACTGCTTCACGCAAACATCATCGGCTGCACGATCTTCGCGGCGGTATCCGGCTCATCGGCGGCAACCTGTGCGACGATCGGCAAGATGACGCTGCCGGAACTCAGGAAGCGCGGTTATCCCGACTCGATTTCGATCGGCACGCTGGCGGGCGCCGGTACGCTGGGTTTATTGATTCCGCCGTCGATTACCATGATCGTATATGGCGTCATGGCGAATGTGTCGATTGCCAAACTGTTCATTGCCGGGATTTTGCCGGGGGTCGTGCTGGCCGGCCTGTTTATGGGGTACACGATGCTCTGGGCGCTGTTCAACCCGGATAAGGTGCCGGCGCCGGATCAGACGATGGGTTTCCGGCAGAAGCTTGCCGCTTCCCGGCACTTGCTGCCGGCCGTCTCGCTGATTCTTGCCGTTCTCGGCTCAATCTACACCGGCATCGCTACGGCGACCGAAGCCGCGGCGCTCGGCGTGGTCGGCTCTCTGGCAGTGGCTGCCGTGCAGGGCGATCTGAGCTGGAAGACCTTCATCGAAAGCCTGCTCAGCGGCACGCGCCTGTATTGCATGATTGCGATGATTTTGTTCGGGGCCGCTTTTCTGACCTTGTCGATGGGCTACATCGGCCTGCCCCGACATGTGGCGGAGTGGATCGTTAGCCTGAATCTTTCGCCATTTGCGCTGATTCTTGCGCTGACGGTGTTTTTCATCCTGCTGGGGTGTTTCCTCGATGGCATTTCCATGGTCGTGCTGACGATGGGCGTCCTGCTGCCGACCATTGAAGCGATGCAGATTGATCTTGTCTGGTTCGGTATTTTTGTCGTGCTGATCGTTGAGATGGCGCAGATTACGCCGCCGGTGGGCTTTAACCTCTTCGTGCTGCAAGGAATGACCCGAAAGGATATTGCGTTCATTGCACGGCACACTTTCCCGATGTTCATGCTGATGGTGGTTGCCGTGCTGCTGATCTATTTTGTTCCCGACATTGTCGGCTGGCTGCCGCAGCACATGGATGGCTGACATTTCGCCGACCGTGTGCCGCCGTTGATGGCGATGGCGGGCGGCTGCCATTGCTCCGGCCGGCGTGTGCCGGCGTATGTTCTCCGCGTGAGGCCGCTGCGGGCGGGTCCGCAAGGTTCAAGGGATTTACAGGCAGGGTTCCGTTTCCCTTTGGGAAGGCGCAATCTCTACCGGGGAGTGGGTATTTCTTAAGGGAAGGGTGTATTCGTTTCAGCGAAGCAGGCGTAGCAGATGCACCACCGTGTATTCCCTGCGGGAAAAGTCCCTGCGGGAAAAGTGTATTCCCTGCGGGAAAAGTGTATTCCCTGCGGGAAAAGTGTATTCCCTGCGGGAAAGGTGTATTCCCTGCGGGAACGGCGCCATTCCTGGGATGGAATGCGCACCCATGCTGCCCGGAGAAACCCATGTCGAAAAAGCATCCCCGGAGAGGCCCATTCCACGCGGGCTTCGGCCGGCCTGTAGCCCGCGTCCTGTGGGCGTTTCAGCCGGGTCACGCCAGCGACATTCAAGCCGGCCAGCATTGTTCCGGATACGACGGTTTTTATTCCTTTCTGGAAAGTTTTCATTCCCCGTAGGGCGGGATGGTTGTACACTGAGCGGCCTTGAGGTTTTACGGCTTTTTGCGGAGGAAAGCGACCATGAGTGCGAACATAAGCGCAGCAATCTCCTGCCCGTCTGCGGGCGCTTCAAATTACGGTGCGTTCGCCAATGCACGTGAGGCGCGTCTGGCCGTTCGCCGCGGCGAATGGGATTCCCATACCAGTGGCCTGGCGCCCGGTTATGCACAGGGCAATCTGGCGATCCTGCCGGAAGCGCTGGCCACCGATTTTCTGCGTTTTTGCCAGCGCAACCCCAAACCGTGTCCGCTGCTCGCTGTCTCCGAACCGGGCGATCCGATGCTGCCGACGCTGGGCGAGGATGTCGATATCCGCACCGATATTCCGCGTTACCGTATCTGGAAGCACGGCGAACTGGCGGCGGAGGTAAGTGATATTCGCGATTACTGGCGGGACGATCTGGTCAGCTTTGTTCTGGGCTGCTCCTTTTCTTTTGAACACGCGCTGATCGAGGGCGGCATTGAACTGCGCCATGTCAGTCAGGGCAAGAATGTTGCCATGTACCGGACGAATATCCAGACCGTGCCGGCCGGTCCGTTCCACGGGCCGATGGTCGTGTCGATGCGGCCGATGACGGCGGCCAACGCCATCCGTGCCGTGCAGATCACCGCGCGTGTGCCTGCCGTGCATGGCGCGCCGGTGCATCTGGGCGATCCGGCGCAGATCGGCATTACCGACATCAACCGGCCGGATTTTGGCGATGCGGTTGAAATCCTTCCCGGCGAAATGCCTGTCTTCTGGGCCTGCGGGGTGACGCCGCAGGCGGTCGTTATGGCCATGGCACCGGAATTCTGCATCACCCACGCGCCGGGCTACATGCTGATCACCGACGTGCGTAACAGCGACCTTTCCCTGGCGTGAATTTAAAGGCGGAAAATGCAAAAGGCCTTAACGTTTGCCCTGGTTTTAATCGTGGGTTCGTTATATCTGGCTAAATTTAGTGAAGCTGGCACGGCGCAGATCAATCAAGACGTGCCATTAAAAACCCTTTTAAGGGATAAAAAAATCACGTCTTTGCGCGCGATAAAAAGCGAGCGAAGGCTCGAAGTTCTTGGTGGTGACGAAGTTTTAAAAAGCTATCAAATCGCGCTCGGCGCTAATCCCAAAGGGCACAAGCTTCAGGAAGGCGACAAAAAAACGCCCGAGGGAATTTACACGATTAACGCCAAAAATGCCGCGTCGAGATTTCATAAAAATCTAGGCATATCCTATCCCAACGCGGCAGACCGTGCTCGCGCAAAGGCGCGTGGCGTAAGCCCTGGCGGCGATATCAAAATACACGGCATCCCCAATCAGTTTTCGTATATGGGCAAGGCATTTTTGAAATTTGGTGACTGGACGGATGGCTGCATAAGCGTTATGGACGACGAGATAGACGAACTATACGAGCTTGTGCCATTAAATACACGCATCGAAATTTTGCCATGATTTGTTTCCTGGACGCGGATAGATTTGCATGGCAAGACCTCCTATGGGCGCGTATTTTTTCTCGTTATCTTTACTAATTTTTAAAGAACATTTAAATGCAAGGCATACTATTTAACGGCGCCCCAGGCGAAAGCTTGAATTTTCTGGAATAAAAATCTTATGGATGAATCTGTATCAACACTCAAACTGCTGCCACTGGGCGACACCGCCTGGACGGTCGAATTCGGCAACCGTATCGACCCAGCCCTGTACGCACGCGTGCTCGGCCTGCTTGATGCCTTGAAAGACGCGCCGCACGATGGCGTATTCGCCGGCATCGTCGACATCGTGCCGACCTTCCGATCCCTGACCGTACATTACGACCCAGCGCGCAGCGAAGGGCCGGCGCTTGGCGAGGCGTTGCTGTCGCTGGCGCAGACAGCGCAGGCCGTCAGCCGAGAAGGGCGGCGCTGGTCGATTCCCGTCTGCTTCGATGCTGATTTTGCGCTTGATCTCGATGATTTGGCGCAGGCGAAGGGGATGGCGCGCAATGCGGTGATTGATCTGATGACGGCAACGACCTTTCAGGTCTACATGATCGGCTTCATGCCGGGATTCCCTTATATGGGCGGGTTGCCGGCCGCGCTCGAAATGCCGCGCCTGTCCTCGCCGCGCAAGGCGTTGCCGGCGCGCTCGCTGGCGATTGCCGGCGCCATGTGCGCGGTCTATCCGTGGGAAAGCCCCGGCGGCTGGCGGCTGCTGGGAAGGACGCCCGTCCCCATGTTCTCGGTGCGGGAGGAAGCGGCGCCGTCCCTGCTGGCGGCGGGCGACCGCGTTAACTGGCGCGCTGTCGACCGCGCCGAGTTTGAGCGGCTGGAAGCGGCGGCGCTGCGCGGAGAACTGGCGCGCGAAAGCCTGTTGATCAAGGGAGAATGACGATGGACGCACGGGGCGCAGAGAAGCCGGATGAAGTGATGAACGGTCGGGTTGAAGTGGTCGATGCCGGTATCGCCAACAGCATTCAGGATTTGGGGCGGCTGGGTTTTCGCCACATGGGCATCGCTGTTTCCGGCTGCCTTGATCCCATGCTCGCGCGCTGCGCCAATGCGCTGGCGGGGAATCCGGCGCAGGCCGCCTGTATTGAGGTGCGCGCCGCCGGGCCGAAGCTGGCTGTCCGGCGCGGGCCGGTGCGCTTTGCGTTGAGCGGCGATTTGAGCGCGACCTTGGTGCGCGCCGATGGCGAAGCGTTTGAAATCCCCGCCTGGCAAAGCGTTACGCTGGAAGCGGGGGATGAGTTGCATGTGGGTTTTTTGCCCGGCGGCGTAGCCTATGTCGCCGTTTCCGGCGGTTTTGCCACGCCCGTGCAGCTAGGCAGCCGTTCGACCTATCAGCGCGCCGAAATCGGTGTGCCGCTGACGCTGGATGCACAGATTCCCTGCGCTGTCCTGTCGCCGGAAGAATGTGGTGGGGCCGGCGGAGAGGAATGCCATTTTGTCGCTTCGCCCTGGGCGCACGCCGAAGGCCCGATTCGCGTCATCCTCGGTCCGCAGGACGACCATTTCACGGCGGCCTCGATTGCGGATCTGCTTGACGGCGAATATCGGGCGACGACGCAGAGCGACCGTATGGGCATGCGGCTGGAAGGCAAGGCGCTCGTGCATCGTGAGCCGGCGCTGGCCGATATCGTTTCCGACGGCGTTGCGCCCGGCGTCATCCAGGTGCCGGGCAATGGCCAGCCGATCATCCTGCTGGCCGATTGCCAGACGGTCGGCGGTTATCCAAAAATCGCCACGGTGATTTCCGCCGATCTGCCGCGTCTGGCGCAGGTTCGGCCGGGGCAGGCGTTGCGTTTTGCCGCAGTGGATGCCGCGCAGGCGGCCCAGGCGCGCGCCGCGCAGGAAGCGCAGTGGCGGATGTGGGCGGCGACCATCGAGATGGTGAGCGGAGCGGGCTGCTGAGCCGAACACTGCATTCCTTGCAAAAATCATTCAGGAGAAGGACATGAAGGACATGACCCAAAATACGACGAAAAAACTCAATCTGAATTCTGATCTGGGCGAAAGCTTTGGCGCCTGGGTCATGGCCGGCGACGCCGCCATGCTCGGCATCGTCAATTCGGCGAACGTAGCCTGCGGTTACCATGCCGGCGATCCGCTGGTGATGACGCAGACCGTCGAGCGCGCCAGGAAGAATGGCGTCAGTATCGGCGCGCATCCTTCATTTCCGGATTTGCAGGGTTTTGGCCGACGGCGCATGGATATTCCGGCGCCCGAACTTGAGGCCATGCTCATCTACCAGATCGGTGCGCTGGATGCCTGCGCGCGCGCCCAGGGCAGCAAGGTGACGCACGTCAAGCCGCACGGTGCGCTGAGCAACATCGCCAGCGCCGACCGCAAGGTGGCCGATGCGGTGGCGCGTGCGGTGCATCGTCTCGACCCCTCGCTGATCCTGCTCGCGCCGGCCGCTTCGCAGATGGCGCTGGCCGGCAAAGAAATCGGCCTGAAGATCGTCGAAGAAATTTTTGCCGACCGCGCTTATCTCGATGACGGCAATCTGGTGCCGCGCAGCCAGCCGGGCGCAATGATTCACGGCGCCGAAGCCAGCTTCGCCCATGTGCTGCGCATGGTTGAGGAAAACGCGCTGATTTCGATCAACGGCAAGCGTATTCCGGTCAATCCGCAGAGCATCTGCGTGCATGGCGACAACGCCGAAGCTGTGGCGGTTGCCCAGGCGATCCGCGATGGGCTGACGAAAGCAGGCTATACGCTCGTCACGATCCCCGAACTGGCGGCCTGATATGCGGTTTTTGGGGCGATTATGAGCGCCTGAATTCGTCGGGCATGGGTTGTACGCTGTTCTTGTCTGCCGGGAACGATGGCTATTTCGCCATCAAACATTGAACGCTACAGGAAAGAAAAGGCGGCTCGCCTTTTGAACTAAACGGTAAACCGATGAGCGCACTGCATTGTGGCGCATCATCTTTCCGCTTTTTTCGGGCTTGGGACGCATGTCAATCGACGTGAGTCTGCATGCCATGCGGGTGTCGGCCCCATTCCACCATTCCCAAAAAACGCATGCTGAACATCTCTGAAGGCCTTACGCTGCAAGGCCTTCAGGAGCTCAAAACCTCTGGACGCAAAAAATGCTTTTTGCGGCTCAAAACAGGTCAAGCGGAACGGCGCTTCATCATCGACGTCGGCGACGGTAAATAGACCGCCGCACAGCTCGCGGAACAATATGAATGCAGTCCGAAAACCATCCGCCGCCATCTCGCTCAAATAACCACTCAGACGCATCCCAAAAATAACCGGAGCGTATT
>CALHZD010000084.1 GCA_938040985.1 uncultured Propionivibrio sp. | reverse complement strand
TGTCGTCGCTCAGCCCGGCGACGCTGTCTAGGCAGGGCACGATGTTCGATGCCTCGTTTTGGGTGATGATCACCACGCTAAGCGGCGGTGTGCGTGGGGGCGTGACGGGCTGCATGGCAAAAAATCCGCTCCAAAATGATTCAGGCGGTAAGCCTAACATCCGTCACCGGCAAATGCCATTTTCCTTTTCGCTTTATGGCAGCGTGCATCCGGTAACAGGCTTCCGGTTTAAGGCGGCGCGGTCAGCCGTAAATCGGCGCGGCCGGGTATAATCCGCGCGTATCCGCCGCAGGATGCAGCCATGTCAGGCAGAAGCGTCAGGCGCAGGCCAGCGCCCGCATCGGCGAGGCAGGGCGCCGGGGACTGACTTCGCACCGGAGCGGGCAGGTGCAAATTGTCGGGGCGCCCGGCCGAACCTTGTCGCCACGGCTGATCGACATCCCTATTTTCTCGATTGTTTGGATTGCGCTTCGTTTCCCACATGTCAGACACCGCTACGCCGCTTGACAGCCGCCGCCTCTATCTCCGCCTGCTCGGCTACGTTCGCCCCTATTGGTTTGCTTTCGTCGCGGCAATTATCTGCATGGGGATTTCCTCGATTGTCGAGCCGGTGTTTCCGGCAGTTATGAAGAGTCTGCTCGACCGAGGGTTTTCCGGCGCGACCGGCCGCCTGGACTGGCTGCTCTATCCGCTGGGCATTCTCGTTTTTTTCATCATTCGCGCCTTGCTCGGCTTCGTTGGCGACTACGCCATGAGCTGGGTGTCAAATAACGTCGTCTCCGAGCTGCGCGAGGCGATGTTCGAGCGCATCATCAGGTTGCCGGCTCATTATTTCAGCGATCATACGTCCGGACGCCTTATGTCGCGCGTCACTTACGATGTCAGCGGCGTTACCGGCGCGGCGACCGGCGCGCTGACCACACTGGTCAAGGACAGCTTGTCGGTTTTTGGCCTGCTGTGCTGGCTGGTCTATCTCAACTGGAAGCTGACGCTGGTCGCCATCGCCACCTTTCCGTTCATCGCCATTGCGGTACGCGCCTTCAGCGGGCGGCTGCGACGCATCTCGCGCGGCATTCAGGAATCACAAGGCGTCATCACGCAGGTTCTGCAAGAGTCGATCGAAGGGCACAAAATCGTCAAGATTTTCGGCGGGCAGGATTACGAGCGAGAACGGTTCGTCAGCACGGTACAGCTACAGCGCCGGCTGGCAATGCGCGCCACCATCGCCGCTGCCGCGCAAAGCCCCATCGTGCAATTTTTCGCCGCCGTGGCGCTGGCCATCATCATGGCCGTCGCCTTGCGGCAGGCCGCCAACGACCAAACGACGGTCGGCGGTTTCGTCTCCTTCATCACGGCGATGCTGATGCTGCTGGCGCCGCTCAGGCGGCTTACCGACATCAACGCAACGATTCAGCGCGGGCTGGCCGCGGCCGAAAGCGTTTTTACCGTGATCGATGAGCAGCCCGAACCCGATCAGGGCACGATCGAACTGGAGAATATCCAAGGGAAAATCGAATTCGATTCGGTGCATTTCACCTATCCGGGCGCCACGGACGAGGCGCTCAAGGGCGTAAGTTTTACCACGCAGCCCGGCGAATGCGTGGCGCTGGTCGGCCCGTCGGGCAGCGGCAAAACGACGATCGCCAATTTGCTGCCGCGCTTTTATCCGGTCAGCCAGGGCGCGATACGCGTCGACGGCGAGAACATCAACGACATT
>CALHZD010000083.1 GCA_938040985.1 uncultured Propionivibrio sp. | reverse complement strand
GCGCGCCCAGTGCGTAGCGCGTCGCTTCGTCAAACACGAACCCCGTCGCACGGCCGGATTGCAGATTTTCCGGCGAGGCATCAACAACGGTATCGGCCAGACTTTGCTATCCATTACCCTTATCCCAAAATAAAAAGTATTTCTGAGTAGGTGATCAATCAAGAATACCGTATCAGAAGCACGGAATAGATAAATTCTGGCTCAGTGCACTGGCCTGTGATGCTTGCAAGTCTTTTTGGCTATCAAATGATACCAAATGAGCGTAATGATAGCGGCGGTCACATTCTATACCAGTCCGGTAAGACTCTAAAGTTATCGCTCCTTGCTTAGCGAGCACAAAAGTTTTTTTACCAATTTTAGCAGCTACATTTTTACCAAAAATTGTTCTTATCGCTTCGACAATTTCAGTTTTCTGAAAGAAATTCAGCTCAATTGTCAAAGTTTTCTTGCTGACCTCACTCGTAAAGCGCACTTCAGGTAACTTACCATTCTCTGCTATATCCGGCACAAAAAGAAGGGAAGTTTCCCATTGCACTTCTTCATCAATGATATTTTTTCTGGATATGGCAAACAATAAGCCATTTAATTGTGTACGTCCGGTGAAACTCACCAGACTGGTATAACTATCTGGCGCATAAAGATGCATTTTAGATTTTTCTGGGATACGGACATGTAAATCTTCCGCATTGGACAAGCTTGGGAAAATATACAGTATGAATAAACAAAACCATATCCTGCAAGATATTTTATTAGTCAAAATAGTTTTCCTTAATCTCAAGAAAATATTTTTCAGAATCTAAATCATAAAAACTTAGAAACTCCAGTAATGAATTAAGCTTTTCCCGACTATTGCCAACCTGGTTATCAGATCGTGTAGATCCTGTTAGCAAACAACCCTCGGTATGCCCGGCATGGTTACCACTGTGGATAAGAATATATCGAGATTCTGGAACCTGATCATTATACAGCAATGGTAATTTACGGCCAAAACGAGGACTATTATGCCACTTCATGGAATATACTCCAGCTGGAATCCGCCTGTCTTGTCCTGATTTTATAGTAGAAGGACCTTTTTCTTCCAGAAAAAATCCAGAAACCATACCATAGCTCCGATGCCTTAGTGTATAAAACTCTGAAATGGTAGATTTTTCTGTTGCCCATTGGCGAATTGCTGTAATCAAGGTTGAACTAATAAAACCATCCTTAATCTCAACTGCAAACTGCCCAGAGTCAAGATCATAACAGTTTAGAAAAGTCAACAATGACTCTAGCTTAGGTCGACTACCTCCAATCCAGTCATAGGATTTTGTAGACCCAGTCAGCAAATATCCCTTTTCATATCCAGAACAATTAATATTGTTAATCAGAATTCGACTTGACTCTGGGATCTGATGGTTGTAAAGAAGAGGCAGTCTGCGCTCACGATAAGAAGTATTGTGCCATTTAAGAGTATAGATCCCGGTAGGTATAGGTTTGCCTTGTGTAGATTTTATGGTAGGTAAATCTTTCTCTTCCATAAAGAACCCGGAAACCATCCCATAACGCCCTCCAGTCGTATGAAATTCCGAGATAATTGATTTTCCTGTTTCCCATTTCCGGGTTACTTTAATTAGAACAGTAGACATAGCAAATCAATCCAAGTTGAGTTAAGTTTAAGTTATTGCTGCCAATCCAAAATAATGCTAAAACTTAATGAATAAATAATGACAAGAATTGACTTATTTCTCATTACGTAAGGAATGGTATAGTAGTTCGTAATTTGCGGCGGCATCGTCCCAGGAGAAATCCTGCCGCATGGCGCATTGCTGCACCCGCTGCCAGGCGGCCGCGTCGTGATAAAAATGGCTGGCCTCGCGGATGCGCGCGCCCAGTGCGTAGCGCGTCGCTTCGTCAAACACGAACCCCGTCGCACGGTCGGATTGCAGATTTTCCGGCGAGGCATCAACAACGGTATCGGCCAGCCCGCCCACGCGCCGCACGAGCGGGAGGGTGCCGTAGCGCAGGGCATAAAGCTGGGTCAGGCCGCAGGGTTCAAAGCGGGAGGGGACGAGCAGGATGTCGGCGCCGGCGATGACGCGATGCGACATGGCTTCGTCGTAGCCCAGATGAATGGCGACCTGGCCGGGATGTGCCGCAGCGGCATCACCAAAGCCCGTTTCCAGTTCAACATCGCCCGTGCCGAGGACGACCAGTTGGCCGCCTTCCTGCAACAGTTCGGGCAAAGCGGCCAGCAGCAGATCCATCCCTTTCTGCGCGGTCAGGCGGCTGACCACGCCGAACAGCGGTCCTTTCGCCGCGCGGTCGAGTTTGAACTCGGCTTGTAGCGCCTGTTTGACGGCCTGCTTGCCCTTCAAGTTGTCCGCACTGTAGGGCTTGGCGATTAGTGGATCATCCGGTCGCCAGACGGCGTAATCGACGCCATTGAGAATGCCGGACAGATCCTGGCCGTGGTCGCGCATGACGCCTTCCAGACCACAGCCGAATTCGGCGGTACAGATTTCCTGCGCATAGGTGGGGCTGACGGTGGTGATTTTGCTGGAATAGACGAGGCCAGCCTTCATGAATGAGAGATTGCCGTGAAATTCCATGCCCATCGGCGTCATGGCGCTCATCGGCAAGTCCAGTTCATAGCGGCAGTCCATGGGAAAAATACCGCGGAAGGCCATGTTGTGGATGGTAAAGACGGTTTTCGTATCCAGCGCAGGATTCTGGCGCAGGTAAGCGGCGGCCAGTCCGGCATGCCAGTCGTGGGCGTGAATAATGTCAGGCGTCCAGCCGGTATCGAGCTCGCCAGAGGCCAGGTGCGCAGCCGCCCAGCCGAGCAGAGCAAAGCGGCGGTGATTGTCCGCCCAGTCCTGGCCTTCCGGCCCGAGATAGGGGTTGCCCGGACGTCGGTATAAAAAAGGCGCGTCGATCACGTAGGCTGGCAGCCCGCTATCCGGCAGACGGCCGGATAGCAGCCTGACCGCCGCTGCACCGAAAACAGGGCCAATGGCGCACACCGGTTTGAGCGATTCCATGCCGGCCAGCACGCCGGGGAAACCGGGCAGCAGGATGCGCACATCCAGTCCGCGCCGAACCAGCGCCGGCGGCAGGGCGGCGGTAACATCGGCCAGCCCGCCGGTTTTAACCAGGGGAAAAATTTCCGAAGCAACGTGAAGGATTTTCATGGCATCGCCTGCGCCTGTTGATATGGCCGTCGGCGGCCGGCCGCCGACGGCATTCACATGGATTGATTTAGGTATTCACGACCGTTTCCGCAATAGCGCGGCGATTCAGGATGTCGCCTGATCCATCATCTTTTGCGTCACCAACGTAATGCCGTTCGGCGTGCGCCGGAAGCGCTGCGCGTCGGCTTCGGGATCTTCGCCGATGACGAACCCCGGCGGAATTCTAACGCCGTGGTCGATGACGCAGCGGCTCAGGCGCGCGCCGCGCCCCACTTCGACTTCCGGCAGGAGCACCGACCAGTCGACGCGGGTATGCGAATGCAGCCGACACGACGAGAAAAGCAAAGAGCGGTTGACTTCGCCGGAAATGATGCAACCGTCGGAAACGACCGACTCGATGGCGATACCGCGCCGGTCGGCCTGATTATGCACAAATTTGGCTGGCGGCAACTGTTGCTGGTACGTCCAGATCGGCCAGGCGCGATCGTAGAGATTGAGCGCCGGATCGGTCGCCGTCAGGTCAATGTTCGCTTCCCAGTAGGCATCGATCGTGCCGACATCGCGCCAGTAATGCTCTTTGCCGGGCCCCTCTTCCGGCGCATGCACGCAGCTCAAATGGAAGGGGTGCGCCTTGGCTCGCCCGTTTTTGACCGCATGCGGAATGATGTCCTTGCCAAAATCGTGGCTCGACTCAGGATCTTCGATATCACGCCGCAGCTCGCTATAGAGGTATTTTGCATTGAAAATGTAAATGCCCATGCTGCACAGCGAGGCATCGGGCTTGCCCGGCATGGGAGGCGGATCGGCGGGTTTTTCGACGAAGTCGGTGATTTTCCACTGATCGTCGACCGCCATTACGCCAAAGCCGGTAGCGTCCTTGCGCGGCACTTCGATGCAGGCGATCGTGCATTCCGCGCCGCCTTCCACATGATCGACGAGCATGGCCGCATAGTTCATCCGGTAAATATGGTCGCCGGCCAGGATAACGACGTATTCCGGCGTCGGCAGGTAGCTTTCGATGATGTCGAGATTTTGGTAGACCGCGTCGGCCGTGCCGCGATACCACGATTCTTCATCCACCCGCTGCTGCGCTGGCAGAAGATCGACAAACTCGTTGATTTCGCCACGCAGGAAACTCCAGCCGCGTTGCAAATGGCGCAGCAGGCTGTGCGATTTGTATTGCGTTACGACGCCGATTCGGCGGATGCCGGAATTGACGCAGTTGGACAGGGCAAAATCGACGATGCGATATTCGCCGCCAAAATAGACGGCCGGTTTGGCGCGCCGATCGGTCAACTCATACAGGCGGCTGCCGCGCCCGCCCGCCAATACCAGCGCCACGGCCCGTCCAGGCAATCGAAACGTGCGTCTCTCGATCATCTTCCGCTCCCAGGTCATTCATCCATTCAAGATTCAAAGGGCTGCGTTCCGCGAAAACGCTTATACGGCACACAACCGCCAGACCGCCTCAAGCCATCAGCTGATGACATCCGGTTTCACCCTGCCCGTCATGGCGGCGAGTTGCGCCACCTGGTCGGCCAAAGCGATCAGCGGCGCCAGCGCCTGCTGGGTCGGCACGCCATGCTGCGCCGGGTCGGCAACATAGCGTTCCAGATAAAGCCGGACCGTCGCGCCCTCGGTGCCGGTGCCCGAAAGCCGGAAAACCGCGCGCGAACCATCCTCAAGCAGAATGCGGACGCCCTGGTGTTCGCTGCGCGCGCCGTCAACCGGGTCGGTATAGCTAAAGTCGTCGGCCATGCGCACGCGCATGCCTTCGACTGTTTGTCCGGCCAACGTCGGCAACTTACCGCGCAGCGCCGTGAACATCGCCTCCGCCTTCGCCGATTCGACGCCTTCGTAGTCATGCCGGGAATAGACGTTGCGGCCGTATTTTTGCCAATGGGCGCGCACAATCTGTTCGACGGACTCGTTGCGCGCAGCCAGAATATTGAGCCAGTAGAGCACCGCCCATAAGCCGTCTTTCTCGCGCACATGATTGGAGCCGGTACCGGAGCTTTCCTCGCCACACAGCGTGGCTTTGCCGGCATCGAGCAGCGAGCCGAAGAATTTCCACCCGGTCGGCGTTTCAAAACACGGAATGCCGAAATCGGCAGCCACCCGATCCACCGCACAGCTCGTCGGCATAGAGCGCGCCACGCCGGCCAGCCCCTTGGCATACGCCGGAATCAGCGAATAATTGGCCGTCAGCACCGCCAGACTGTCGCTCGGGCTGACGATGAAGTTACTGCCGACGATCATGTTGCGATCGCCGTCGCCGTCGGAGGCGGCGCCGAACGACAGGCCCAATCCGGGATCGGCCATGGCTCTGACCAGATCAGCGGCATAGACGGGATTGGGGTCGGGATGGCCACCGCCGAAATCGGGCAAGGGCGTGCCGTTGACGACCGTGCCGGCCGGCCCGCCCAGGCGCCGTTCCAGCAAGGCTTTGGCATAGGGGCCGGTGACGGCGTGCATGGCATCAAAGCGCATGCGGAAACCGGGACGGGCAAGCAGACTGGCAATGCGATCAAAGTCGAACAGTGATTCAAGCAGTTCGGCATAGTCGGCGACCGGGTCGATAACCTCGACCTTCATCTCGCCAATCTGTGTTTGACCGAGGCGGGAAAGATCGATGTTGTCCGCCTCGGCGTAACGGTATTCGGTGATGACCTGCGTCCGCTGGTACACCGCGTCGGTAAAGGTTTCGCTGGCCGGCCCGCCATTGGCCAGGTTGTACTTGATGCCGAAATCACCCCCGACACCGCCGGGATTATGACTGGCCGAAAGGATGATGCCGCCGAACGCGGCGCGTTTGCGGATGACCGCACTCGCCGCCGGCGTAGACAAAATTCCGCCCTGCCCGACCAGGACTCGCCCAAAGCCGGCCGCCGCCGCCATGCGCAGAATAATCTGGACGGCAACGTCGTTGAAATAGCGACCGTCCCCCCCCAGCACCAGCGTCTGGCCCTGTTGGCCGTTCAAGGTATCGAAAATCGACTGGACGAAATTTTCCAGATAGCCGGGCTGGCTGAAGACTTTGACTTTCTTGCGCAGCCCGGAGGTTCCGGGTTTCTGGCCGGCAAAAGGCCGGGTTGCCACTGTTTTGACGCTCATTGCACGCTTCCTCCCGTTCGTTTCAATGCCTCAAACCATTTACGACCCAAGGCCGGCGAGCCATGAATCCACTGCCTTTTGCCATTTCGCCAACATCCGCCGCTCGCGGATCGGGCAAGCGCCCGCAGCGCCTCAGTCCAGGTGCCGGCGGCTAAAATCGAGCAGCGCCTGCGTCGAAGCGTCCAGCCCCTGCGCCCGCGCCGGATCGCGCACGGCGGGCAGAATCTGGCTGGCCATCGCCTTGCCCAGCTCGACCCCCCACTGGTCAAACGAATTGACGCCCCAGAGCATGCCCTGCACGGCAACCTTGTGTTCATACAACGCCACCAGCGCGCCCAAGGTCGCCGGCGTCAGGCCGTCGAGCAGCAGCGTCGAGGACGGCTGATTGCCCTTGAAAACGCGGTGCGGCAGCAAGCGCTCGATTTCATGGGCGGGCAGCATTGCTTTTTCCATATCCCTGCGCGCTTCGGCGCGGGTCTTGCCGAAGGCCAAGGCGGCACTCTGGGCAAAACAGTTGGACAGAAGCGCCTCCTGATGCCCAGGCAGCGGAAAATCGGCGTGCACGGCGGCAATAAAATCGCAGGGAATGAGGCGCCCGCCCTGGTGGAGCAGCTGAAAGAAAGCGTGCTGTCCATTGTTGCCCAGTTCGCCCCAGACAATCGGGCAGGCGGGCATCGCCAGCGGCTCGCCGTCACGGCTGACCGATTTGCCATTACTCTCCATCTCCAGTTGCTGGAGGAAAGATGGGAAATACTTGAGCGACTCGTTGTAGGGCAGCACAGCCAAACTTTCCGCGCCCAGAAAACTGGTGTTCCAGAAACCGATCAACGCCATTGTGACCGTCGTATCTGCGACAATCAAGACCATCAACATTGAGGCGCGCGTTCGAGGACAGCCGAATGCGGACGATTTCAAGCAAGCGGTGCAAAAATACTTTCGTGAGATTGCACGAGCTTGGCTTGGCAAGGGCAGCTATGTGAGTATCGCCAAAATTGGTGCGCTCCTGCTGCAAAGCGGCGCGGCACAGGATTATGACAGCCTCACGCTGAACGGCGGCGCGTCGAACATAGAACTCACAAGCGAAGAGCTGCCGGCACTTGGGAGGGTGGTGCTGCATGGCTGATTTTCACTTCCTCCGTCTCGAAAAAGTCAATGTAATGCGTTATCTGCCAAAGTTTTTGGCAGGGGATATGTCTTTTAAGGACGTGCAGGACACGCTTTCAAAGGAGCATGAGCGGTATCGACTGCTTTTGCCGGAGATCGCGAAGCAGTTTTTTATCGAGACTGCAACATGGGGGCTGCCCTCATGGGAGGAGGTCTACCAAACCAATCCGCCGTATGATGCAAGCATTGCCTTGCGGCGCACGCTTGTCAAGGCAAAAATGCTCGGACGACAGCCTGCAACGAAACGCCGTATCGAGCTGCTTGTCAATACCTTCACGAAAGGCGGTGATGCGTACGTTGAGGAAGATGTAGCGCCCGGACGCTTCCAGTTATATTTTCCCTCGGTCATTCTCTGGCAGAAGCAAATGGAGGAGGCACTTGAGGCGACCGTACCCGCGCACCTCATGTATGACTTGCATTTTGAGAAAGACAAAGCCGATGCAGTACTCTATTACGCCTCCGCACCAACCATCCACACAACCTACGAGATACGCCCGGCGGAGATCACGAACGCTACGGTTGAGGTAAGGCAGTATATCGGCGCAGCAGTCTCCACGCACGCAGCATACGAGGTCTATCCCGAAACCGTACGGGATGCGGCGATCAGCAGCACGTTCCATGCGGGCGGTATTGGCAGTATCTACAAGAGTATTGAGGTCACGCAGACCTAGGAAGGAGTAACTATGGCAAACTGGACAGGCGGCCGCCTCACAAAGGCG
>CALHZD010000082.1 GCA_938040985.1 uncultured Propionivibrio sp. | reverse complement strand
TAATTTGCGCTCCATTTTCGCGCGCGCCGCGTGTCCGCAGAAAAGCGAGCCATTCCGGATTGGGCTGTGTGTCGGTTGGGACGTTATCCGTCATGTTCATGGGAGTTTTCGTAAGGCTTTCGGTGTTCATCGGTTTTCCTTTGGTATGGAGTAGGGAGGCGAGAAGAATCCCCCATTTTTTTCAATTTCGACTGGAGCGCCCGCCGTCGGTTCCATGCGGCTTCGTCCGGTGCGGCGTGTCTCGCGGAGAACCTTTCGGCTATCATAGCGCCGCTGTCAATGTTTCTAACGCAGCAAAAGCGATTCACTTTGCCGATTTTTGTTTGCCACTTTTTCGCTACTTTTTTGGCCTATCAATGCTGCTTTGATCACATGCTGAAATTTCTCAAATTCCTGTTGAAGCTGTGTCTGTCGGGCGTCATGATCGGCGTGCTTGCAGGCAGCGCACTCTATTGGTACGTGACTTCACCCTTGTCGCTACCGAGTGAGCGGGTCGAATTCCAGGTGTCGCCCGGCAGCAGTCTGTGGCGCGCGGCGCAGGACATCCGTGCCGCCGGTGTCGGCATCGAGCCACGTGTGTTTACCGCACTGGGCAAATTTAGACGCGCCGAAGCGGCCATCAAGGCGGGGAATTATGAAATCTCCCGTGGAATCAATGCCCTGGAGCTGCTGGACAAACTGACGCGCGGCGATGTGTTGATGGCTGAAATTACATTCGTCGAAGGCATCACCTTCCGTCAGTTGCGCGAGAAGCTGGACGCGCATCCGGATATTCGTCACGAAACACAAGGTTTGCCGGAGGCCGAAATCATGCGCCGTGTCGGCGCGCCGGAAACATCGGCAGAGGGCAGTTTTTTTCCGGATACCTACCGATTCTCAAAGCAGAGCCGTGATATCGATATCCTGACGCGCGCCTACCATGCCATGCAGCGCCATCTGGCGCGCGAATGGGCTCAACGCGATGCGGGGTTGCCTTATACCAACGCGGCGCAGGCGCTCGTGATGGCCTCGATCATCGAAAAAGAAACCGGGCGCGACGCGGACCGCTCGATGGTCGCCGCCGTATTTGTCAATCGACTAAGCCGGAACATGCTGCTGCAAACCGATCCGAGCGTGATTTACGGGCTGGGTGAAAGGTTTGACGGCAACCTGCGCAAGGCTGATCTGACGACGGACACGCCTTACAACACCTACACACGGCCCGGCCTGCCGCCGACGCCGATTGCCATGCCGGGGCTGGCTTCCCTGCGCGCAGCGCTGCATCCGGAGGAAAGCTCGGTGCTGTATTTTGTCGCGCGCGGCGATGGCTCCAGCCATTTCTCGCAGACGCTCGAAGAGCACAATCAGGCCGTCAACCGCTATCAGCGCGGAAGGCGTGAAGCGCCGTCGGCGCCGGCGCAGCAGGAGTGACGAAGAAAAGCCATGAGCCAGATGCAGCAAAAATACGGGGAACCGCAAGGCAAATTCATTACTTTTGAAGGGATCGACGGCGCGGGCAAGAGCACCTGTATCGCGCATGCCGCTGAACTGCTGCGGCGGCACGGCAAGCGCGTCGCCATCAGCCGCGAACCGGGCGGCACGTCATTGGGCGAAAAACTGCGCGAACTGTTGCTGCATGAGACGATGCACCCAGAAACCGAGGCCTTGCTGATGTTTGCAGCGCGCCGAGAGCATCTGGCGCAGGTTATCGAACCGGCGCTGGCGCGCGGTGATTGGGTCGTTTGCGACCGTTTTAGCGATGCCAGTTATGCCTACCAGGGGGGCGGCCGTGGTCTCGATGCGGCAAAGCTCTTTGAACTGGAGCGATGGACGCATCCGCATCGACAACCCGATCTGACCTTTTTGTTTGACGTGTCTCCCGAAGTTGCCGGGCAGCGGATTGCCGCGCAAGGTAGGGCGCTTGACCGTTTTGAGCAGGAACAACGCGATTTTCATGCGCGCGTGCGCGCCGCTTATCTCGAACGTGCTGCCGCGCAGGCAGGGCGCATTTTTGTCATAGACAGCGGCCGGCCTAGGGAAGAATCTGAGAAAATACTTGATGAAAAGATTTTATCGCTATGTTTATAAATGGTTTTATAAAAGATTTTAGCTGCTGATTATCATGGTTGCCTTTCAATTCTTAATCTTCCAATCATTTCTGATCTTCTGACTCTTTAACCTAAAGTATTTAATTAAAAATAGTATTTAACTATTTGATTAATAATTATTATGGATATAACCGGCCTGCATGCTGAAGTTTGGAGCGCACTGAATGCCTGGCGAGCGCGTCTGCCACATGCCTTATTGTTGGTTGGCCAGCGCGGGATCGGCAAGTTTGAGCTGGCGCGTCGTTTTGCCGAATCGCTGTTATGTGAACAGCCGACGCCGACGCATGACGCCTGCGGTCAATGCCTGGCTTGCGGCTGGCTGGCGCAGGGCAATCATCCTGATTTTCGCTTGCTGCAACCGGAAATCTTTGCCGATGAAGCGGCGGATACCGGCAATATATCCGGCGTGGCGGCCGACGCCGCGCCCAACGCTTCAAACGGCGCCAGAAAAAAATCGCCTGGACAGCAGATCACGATCGATCAGGTGCGCGCGCTTGATGATTTTCTGCGTATCGGTACGCATCGCCACGGTCGCCGTGTTGTACTCATTCGTCCTGCCGAGGCCATGAACCGGGCGACAGCCAATGCTTTGCTCAAATCGCTGGAAGAGCCCGCATCGGGCACGCTGTTTATTCTGGTGAGCGACGAGCCCGAGCGGCTGTTGCCGACGATTTGCAGCCGCTTCCAGGTGTTGTCGGTGCCGCTCCCCGCCGCCGATCGGGCGCTTGCCTGGCTGCGGCAGTCGGGCGTACACGAAGGTGAGCGCTGGCTGGCGCTGGCCGGCGGCTCGCCCTTGTTGGCAGCGCGCTTGGAATCTTATGAAGAACGGGTGCTGCTCAAGGCGCTGCTGGCCGAAATCACGCGTCCATCAGCTTTTGACCCGCTTGCGGCAGCGGCAGCGCTCGACAAGGTTGTTAAGGCGGATAAACGTCCTTTGCCGCTGAAGCGCTTGATTGATTGGATGCAGAAATGGCTGCTTGATCTCTCACTGGTCGGCCTTGCGCAGACGCCGCGCTATTTCATCGCACAAGCGGCAGCGCTCGAACGCCTGGCGCGGACGACGGATGCCTTCCGGCTGTTGGCATTCCAGCGGAAAGCGCTACAATACCGCATGCAATGTGAGCAACCCGTGAATAGTCGCCTGTTTCTTGAGGCGTTTTTCCTAAATTACGCGGCGACGTTCACCCCTTCCTGAAAACATCCGAGATTATTCATGGCGACCAGTTCTGCAAATGTTTCGAGCCCGCGTTCCAAGGTGCTTTCGCTGAACATCAATTCAAAGTCCGCGCTGTATGCGGCGTATATGCCGATTCTGAAGAACGGGGGAATTTTCATTCCGACGACGCGCCAATACAATATTGGCGACGAGATCAATATGTTCCTCACGCTGATGCACTCCCCGGATCGCCTGCCAATTGCGGGCACCGTTGTCTGGGTCACGCCGCCTGATGCGCAAAACAGCAAGACGCAGGGGATTGGCGTGCATTTCAGGAACGACGAAAGCGGCTTGGAGGCCAAGCGAAAAATTGAAGGACTGCTGGGCGGCGTGATGCAATCGACCCGCCCGACGCATACCCTGTAGCGTCGTCGCATATAGCCCCCGGCAGATTTGAATTCTGTACACGTATCGCCTGCGACCGCATGCTGATTGACTCGCACTGCCACCTCCATTTGCCCGATCTGGCTGGCAAACACGCAGAAATTTTTGCAGAAATGGCGAAAAATGGGGTCGGCGGAGCCATTTGCGTTGGCGTGACGATCGAAGATTTTCCCAGCATCCTGGCGTTGATCGAACGCCACCCGAACCTGCTGGCGACGGTGGGCGTACATCCTGAAAATACGGACGTTCAGGAAGCCTCTTTGCCTGCGCTGTGCGAACTGGCGCAACATCCGGATGTCGTCGCCATCGGCGAAACCGGCCTGGATTATTACTGGCACAAGGATCGCCCGGAATGGCAGCGCGAACGTTTCCGGACGCATATCCGCGCCGCGCGTGAGCTGGGTAAACCGCTGGTGATTCATAACCGCGAAGCGACGGAAGATATTCTCCATCTGCTGGTTGAGGAGCGGGCAGATGAAGTGGGGGGCGTCATGCACTGTTTTACCGAGAGCTGGGAAATGGCGCAAAAATTTCTCGATCTGGGCTTCTACCTTTCCTTCTCTGGGATCGTCACCTTCAAGAATGCGGCGCAGGTCAAAGAAGTCGCCCGCAAAGCGCCGCTCGATCGCCTGCTGGTGGAGACGGATTCGCCGTATCTAGCTCCCGTACCTTATCGTGGAAAGATCAACCAGCCCGGTTACGTCAAATACGTGGCCGAGGAAATCGCCCGTTTGCGCGATATCGCTTTTGACGAAGTAGCACGCGCCACGACCCATAATTGCTTCCGGCTGTTTCCTGCGGCCAGAAAGAAAATCACGCCATGAAACAATTTTCCCACGCCGCCGCATCATCCCTCGCGCGATCCTGTCTGGCGCGCTTCTTATTTCTATCGTGCCTGACTGCGCTGCCGCTATCGGCACAGGCAGGCGCTTACGAAGACATGGAAACGGCGATGATTCGCCGTAATACGTCCGATGTCATCGACCTGCTTAAACGTGGCATGGATGTCAATACGGTCGATCGCCAGGGCGATACGCTGCTCATTCAGGCCGTGCGTGAAGATATGCCCGAATTATTCGATGCGTTACTGAAACGGCGCCCGCGCCTGGATTTCCGCAATCGTAGCGGCGAGACAGCAATCAGTATCGCCGCCTATCTCGGCAAGCTGGAATATGTGCGGCGGCTCGCCGAGGCAGGTGCAAGAATTGATTTTCCGGGGTGGCCGCCGCTTGCTTACGCGGCATTTAACAATCACCCGCAAGTTGTTGAATATCTGATAGAAAAGGGTGCAAACATCAATGCCAGAACGGAAACGGGTGCGACGCCGCTTTTCCTCGCTGCGCGTTATGGACACACAGATATCGTCAAGCTGTTGCTGAAGCATCACGCTGACCCATCGATTGCCGATCAGCGCCAGGAAACGGCGATCGATGCGGCGCAAAAGGCCGAAAATAACGGGGCAACCATTGAGCTTCTCCGGGCGGCGGGCGCCCGCTCAGGCAAGGACAAGGACGCGGGCAAGGATAAAGAGCCCGAAGCGCAGCCGCAACCACAAGCCGCCGCTCCGCCAACCTGATCGCAGGCGCCACTAACGAAAAGGGCCGGTAGGGCGGGTGCTCGGAAACCCGCGCGAATAGGGCATTTCCAGCCCACCTTATCGGAAACCCGCGTGGATAAAGGATCTCCGGGCAGGCGCCCTGAGAAGCCCTGTTTACAAGGGTTCCCGGGCATCCCTTCTGAGAAGCCCGGTTTATAAGGGGCTCCGGGCGCCTCCCCGGAAATGCGCTATCCGGGCCGTCAGGCCGTTTTGTGCGATTCAAACATATCCGGGAGAATTTCCAGGCAATCTCCAGGCAATTTCCGGCAGCGATTGCACGCTCTGCTGCATGTGCGAGCGGACGGCGGCGGATGTCGCGTCCGGATCGCCCGATTCGATTGCATCGACAATCCGTCCGTACGTTTGATCAGCAGGAGAATCGGCGTCGCATCATCAAGGCTCAGGTAGCGAGTGCGATCCATCTGCGCCTTGATGTTTTCCGATAATCCATTAGGCGTAAGCACGCCCTGCGGACAGGGCCGGCGCACGGTAAAGCTGTTCGCCAAGCGCCAGAAATTCGGCGCTATGGCCATGCTGGAACAGGCGCTGCTGTCTGGCGCCTTTTGCCGCCGCATAGGCAGCCGCGCCCGGCCCCGCGCCGTTGAAAGCGGCCAGCGAGGCCATGGTCACGATGGCGCCCCGGCGACGCGGCGCCATACGCTGAAACGCCGCCCGCGCCGTCAGAAAAGTACTCGTCAGATTGACATCAGCAGGATTTTCCGCAACATGCGTATCATCGCGAGGGCGGCCGAGGCCGCCGGATCGGCGACGCTGGCCACTTCAATGGCTTCCCGGACGCAGCGGGCGTCGAGCGCGTCCTCGACGGAAATCTTGACAACGAAGGCGCTGCGCTGCGGCTGGATGACCACCAGACGTTCTTCCGCTAGCTTGATGAAGGTTTTGCGCACGGGCTGCCGGTTCGTCGAGAACTGCCGCGCAATTTCGGCTGCGGGCGAAGCCTGGCCCGGCGAGAGCTTGCTGTGGAGATCACGGCATTGCGCAGATGACGATAAAGCCGCGTACAGATCGAAGGCGAATCATTTTATGTGCTTTGCGGATTTTTCCATGCGTTGGCGGAAGAGGGCGCGAACGCCGTAACCGGGAGCGCTGCGCCAATATCACAGATAATGTCAAAAAACGTCAAAAAGGCTGGATATTTTGAATAGCCGTGGTAGGCTGGCAGACGTTAAGCGGATGTTATTCAAGTGAGTGTTATCCGGTTTTGCCCGGCTTATTCGGTGTATTGATTGGGCCAATGACGAGACCGTTTCGTTTTTTAGTCGGTTCATTTTTTTCATTGACACGCGCGAAAGGAAATCCAGTGAAAATTGCCAAAGCTGAAGTCATCGTTTGTTGCCCGGGGCGCAACTTCGTTACGCTGAAACTGACCACCGACGATGGCGTGACCGGATTGGGCGATGCGACGCTCAACGGACGCGAACTTTCCGTCGCTTCCTACCTCAAGGATCATATCTGCCCGCTGCTGGTCGGCCGTGACGCGCATCAGATCGAGGATACCTGGCAGTACCTCTATCGAGGAGCTTACTGGCGGCGCGGGCCGGTGACGATGTCGGCGATCGGCGCGGTCGACATGGCGCTGTGGGACATCAAGGGCAAGGTGGCCAACCTTCCTGTTTATCAACTGCTGGGCGGCGCGTCGCGCGAGCATGTGATCGCCTACAGCCATGCCACCGGGCGGGATATTCCGGAAACGCTGGATGCTTTCGCAAAATATAAAGAAAAGGGCTTCAAGGCGATCCGCGTCCAATGCGGGATTCCGGGCATGAGGTCGGTCTATGGCGTTTCCAAGGGCGGAGCGTATGAGCCGGCAACCAAGGGCTGGCCGGAAGAACAGTCCTGGTCTTCGGAAAAATATCTGAATTACGTTCCCCAGCTTTTTGCCGCCGTGCGCGAGAAATTCGGCTTCGACATTCATCTGCTGCACGATGTACATCACCGCTTGACACCGATCGAGGCGGCGCGTCTGGGTAAAGAAATCGAGGATTACCATCTGTTCTGGATGGAAGATCCGACGCCGGCGGAAAATCAGGAGGGCTTCCGCCTGATTCGCCAGCATACGACGACGCCGATCGCCGTCGGCGAAGTGCTCAACACCATCTGGGATTGCAAGCAATTGATTGAAGAGCAGTTAATCGACTATATCCGCATGACCATCACGCACGGCGGCGGGCTGACGCATATGCGCCGCGTGGCCGATTTTGCGGCGATGTACCAGGTACGCACCGGCTGTCACGGGCCATCCGACCTGTCGCCGGTCTGCATGGGCGCGGCGCTGCATTTCGACCTTTGGGCGCCAAATTTCGGCATGCAGGAATACATGGGCTATCACGAACAGACGATGGAAGTCTTTAAATGCGCCTGGTCGTTCAACGACGGCTTCATGCACCCAAGCGACACGCCGGGTCTGGGCGTTGAGATCGATGAAAAACTGGCCGCCAAATACCCCTATGAGCCAGCCTATCTTCCGGTCGCACGGCTGGAAGACGGCACGCTGTGGAACTGGTAGGCGTTACCCGGCATCCATCGGCACCCTCAGCACCGGAGCATTCCCATGCGAATCCCTTTTGAAACGATGTGCGAAACCGTCACGCAGGCTTTTATCAAAGCGGGCATGCGTCCTGAAGATGCAAGCGTGTGTGCCCGGGTTCATACCGAATCAAGCTGCGACGGCGTGTATTCGCATGGCCTTAACCGTGTTGCCCGCTTTGTGGATTACCTGCAACGCGGCTGGGTCGACGCCGCAGCCAAACCCGTGGAAGTGAAAAAACTCGGTGTCATCGAGATCTACGACGGGCAGCGCGGTCCGGGTATCCTCAACGCGCTTTTTGCGACCGACCGCGCGATGACGATTGCCGCCGGGCACGGTATCGGCGTCGTCACATTGCGCAATACCACGCACTGGATGCGCGGTGGGTCCTATGGCTGGAAAGCTGCGGATGAGGGGTATGTCGCCATCTGCTGGACGAATACGGAATCCTGCATGCCGGCCTGGGGCGGTAAGAATACACGGCTCGGTAACAATCCCTTCGTGATGGCCGTGCCACGGCAGAAAGGCCATATCGTTCTCGACATGGCCATGTCACAGTACTCTTATGGCAAGTTGCAGGTGACACGTCTCAAAGGCGAACAATTGCCGTACCCCGGCGGCTTCGATACTGATGGTCGGCTAACTTCTGAACCGGGCGCCATCGAGCAAACCATGCGCATTCTGCCGACTGGTTACTGGAAAGGTTCGGCGTTCGCCATTGTGCTCGATACGCTGGCGGCTGTGCTCTCAGAAGGGCTGGCGACGAACGAGATCGATAAGATCCAGCGCGGCAGTTGCACCGGCTGTTCTCAGGTATTCATCATCATCGATCCGCGCCAGCTTGGCGGCGCCGAGTTTTCCAACCGGGTCGCCGATGGCGTTGCAGAATACGTCAACAGTTCGATTCCTGCGGAAGACGTCGGATCAGTACGCTATCCCGGCGAATCGACGCTGCAGAAACGTCTCGAACAACGAGAGAAGGGCATTCTCGTCGACGAAGGCGTTTGGGCCGAGGTACAAAAACTGGCTGGAATCGCGGCGTAACCCTCCAGGCGGCAAGCCGTATCTGCAGCAATCAAACAACCGCAGCAGATTACGCAATTAAAAAATACGGGAGCCGACAGTTCCCGTATTTTTTATGCGCCCGGACATTCCTGGAAAACAGGCAAAAATATTGCCGGCAGCCCGTTGCCATGGGTATTGACATAAGCATCTTGCAGTTATGAAGCAATGT
This sequence comes from uncultured Propionivibrio sp., assembly GCA_938040985.1. Taxonomy (GTDB): domain Bacteria; phylum Pseudomonadota; class Gammaproteobacteria; order Burkholderiales; family Rhodocyclaceae; genus Propionivibrio. Next base: position 35,387 of record CALHZD010000082.1, on the reverse strand, counting down.
TGTTAGAGTGCCGACAAGCTTTCAAAGCGGCTGCTTTTGTAGTTGTGGCGTATGCCTGAGCCCTCGGCTCTGTCGCCCATCATGAGGCAATAGGTAAAACACTCCGTGTGGCGACGGTGCCATTTGGTACGACGTATAACCTAAAAGGAGGATGAGAATGCCAAGCAACCAGATGACAAAGCGCACATTAATGACTGCCGTCGCTTTGGGCCTGATGACCACCCTGTCTGTCGGCACGCCTGTTCATGCTGCAGATACGGCCAAGAAAAAAATTGCACTCTCGAATAATTACGCAGGGAATTCCTGGCGTCAGGCAATGCTCAAAAGCTGGGAAAAGAATGCCAAAGATGCCGTAGCCAAAGGTATCGTCGCCGCCGCACCAAGCTTTACTACCGCCGAAAACCAGGCTACTGAACAGGCCGCACAGGTGCAGAATTTGATCCTTCAGGGATACGACGCCATCGTGATTAATTCGGCATCGCCCACCGCGTTGAACGGCGCTGTCAAGCAGGCGTGTGATGCGGGTATCGTCGTCGTTTCCTTCGATGGCATTGTGACCGAGCCATGTGCTTATCGGATTGCGGTCGATTTCAAGAAAATGGGATCCATGCAGATCGACTACTTTGCCAGTCGTGGCCTGAAAGGAAATTTGCTGGAAGTACGCGGACTTGCGGGCGTTTTTGTCGACGATGCCATCCACCAAGGCGTTGTCAATGGTCTCAAGCAACATCCGCAATTCAAGCTGGTCGGCAGCGTACACGGCAACTGGACGCAGACTGTTGCCCAGAAAGAAGTCGCTGGTATTTTATCGACACTGCCAAAGATTGATGTTGTAGCAACGCAGGGCGGTGATGGCTTTGGCGTCGCCCAAGCGTTTAAGGCGGCGGGGCGGCCCATGCCGGTCATTTTCCTCGGTAACCGCCATGATGAACTGACGTGGTGGGCAGAGCAGCACAAGGCTAGCGGTTATCAGACCATGTCGGTAGCTATTGCTCCGGGGGCTTCGACCTTTGCCTTCTGGGTTGCGCAGCAGGTGCTTGCGGGCGCCAAGGTGCCGAAAGAAATCGAGCTACCGAGGACCATCGTAACGCAGGAAACGCTCGAAGCCTCGCTCAAGGCAACCGAGCCGGGCGGCGTCGTGAATGTCGAATATACGCAGCAGGAAGTCATCGATCTCATCGGAAAAGCCGGTAAATAAGCAGCGGCCTAAACGACGCGAGTCCAGGCGATGACAGGGCTGCTGGAAGTCCCGAATTCAGCGCCGTTGCTTTCGATCCGCCAGGCCAGCAAGTCTTTTGGTGCGGTTCAGGCCTTGCGCGACGTCAGTCTGACGGTGCGCGCGGGTGAGTGCCTGGGGCTTGCCGGACACAATGGCGCCGGCAAGTCGACGCTGATGAACGTTCTTTGTGGCACGCTTACGCCAGATAGCGGCGAGCTGAGCTTCGGCACGCAAAAAATCAATCCACATGACTGGAGCGTGATTGAAGCTCGGCGGCATGGCGTGCGTCGTGTTTTCCAGGAACTTTCGCTGTGTGACAACCTGACTCTGGCGGAAAATTTGCAGATTGCCCTGCCGCGGCGCGGGCGAAACTGGCGCAGGCGCGCGGGGGAAGCGATTTTGCTGAAGCTCGATGAAATATTTCCTGGACATACATTCCATCCAGGCCGGGTAGTTGGCGAATTGCCGATTGGTCAGCGGCAGGCTATCGAAATTGCCCGGGCATTTACTCCGTCCGAAGCAGAAGGTGATTCTCCGGTAACTTTAATGATTCTGGACGAACCCACTTCATCGCTTGATCAGCGGGCAGCAGAACAACTTCTGGAGTACGTTCGCCGCTTTGTCGCTTCGGGCGGCGCGTGCATATTCATCACCCACAAGCTCAATGAAATTTTTGCCGTTGCCAACCGCGTGGTGGTCATGCGTGATGGGGCGATTGTCGACGACCGCGCCGCCAGCACAAGCAGCCGTGCCGCATTGGTAGCGGCGATGGGGCAGGAGGAAGCGCACCCGGTTGAGGAGGATTCGAGTCATGACAACGTACGCCGTGAAAATAAATCGGCCGCCGAAAATCATTGCGGCACGATAACGCCGCCTGCCATCGTTGAAGTGTCTTCCTGGCACGGCGGGGCAGGTCTGGTCGTACACCGCGGCGAAGTGCTCGGATTGGCCGGGCTGGCCGGGCATGGGCAGACTGAACTGCTGGTTGCCCTAAAGCGTGCGGCCGATAAACCTCACAGCGCTCGCGGCACGATCCGGATCGATGGCAACGCCGCACTGGTTGCCGGCGATCGCCAGGCGGACGGGATTTTTCCGCGTTGGTCAATCAAGCGCAATATGAGTATTTCCTGGCTCAAGCTTTTGGGGCGTATCGGCTTTATCAACCCCGACGCGGAATATCAGCATGCCGAATACTGGCGGGAAATACTCGAACTCAAAACGCCGCGTGTGGAGATGGATATTCTTTCCCTTTCCGGCGGCAATCAGCAAAAAGTACTCTTTGCCCGTGCCTTTGGCTCGAAAGCGCAGATCGTCCTTATGGACGATCCTATGCGCGGTGTCGATATCGGCACCAAGCACGATGTCTATCGTTTCATCGCTTCCGAAGCCGCAGCTGGGCGCAGTTTCCTGTGGTACACAACGGAATTTAGCGAGCTTTTTCAGTGTGATCGGGTGCTCGTGTTTAATAGCGGCCGCATCGTCGGCGAGCTTGCTCGGCATGAACTGAGCGAAGCCAAGGTCATTGCCATGTCTTTCAATGAATCCTTGGGTGAGGCGAGGGGATGATTTCCACCCGCGCCGCTGCGCATTTGCGCACACTGCTGCCGGCAGTTGCACTGGCCGGATTGCTGATTGCCGTCATCTCACAGCAACCGCGGGCAGCCAGCTATTTTGGTCTTAATCTGCTGCTCAATCTAGCTATTCCGATCATTTTTGCTACCCTGGCACAAGTCGTGATTTTGGCGGTCAGTGACATTGATCTTTCAATCGGTGCCTTTGTTTCTTTGACAGCGACCATAGGCGCAACATTGTTGCCGAACAGCCCGGGCATCGCTGTCACGGCTTATGTGCTGTGTATTGCCGCCTACGCTACGGTCGGAGCATTGATCGAGTGGCGCGGTTTGCCGGCCATCGTTGTCACTCTAGGGATGTCGTTTGTCTGGCTTGGATGCGCCATACTATTGCTGCCAACGCCCGGCGGCACAGCGCCTGGCTGGTTGAGCAGTGCCTTACGTCTGCAGCCGCCGTTTGTGCCTTTGCCGATCTGGGTTGCATTAACGGCTGCTGTATTCGGCCATCTACTGATTTCACGTAGTGCTTTCGGCACGCGCATGCGCGGCCTCGGTGGTCAGCCGGCGGCTCTGGCGCGTGCCGGCGAATCGCTGGTCAGATTGCGCGCGCAGGTCTATGCCTGCGCGGGGTTGTTTGGCGTCATCGCCGGTTTGATGCTGGTTGGGCAAACCACCTCAGCTGACGCGAATATCGCTTCTCGCTATACGCTGGTTTCCATTGCGGCGGCAATTCTCGGTGGTTGTGAATTCATTGGCGGGCGCGTTGCGCCCGCAGGTGCTGTCATCGGTGCATTAACGATGACGTTGGCTGCCTCATTCCTGACGTTCGTCAATGTCTCACCGGACTGGCAGGTAGGCATGCAGGGCGCAATTCTGATTGCCGTGCTGGCGCTGCGTGCCGCCATTGATCGCCTGGAGGACAAGCGATGATGTCGCGTTATCCCTGGTTGGGCGCCTGGTTTGCCGCTGTGGTGGCTTTTGCATTGACGCTGATCGGCGGGCAGGCCACGTCAGGCAGCGGGTTGCTTGGCGCCGCACTGAGTTTTTCGGCCTTGACCGTACTGGCGGCGCTGGGCCAGATGCTAGTAATTTCGGCGGGTCCAGGCAATGCGGATTTATCCATTCCTTCATCGATTGCATTGTCCAGCGCCGTTGCAATGCTGGTAATGGACGGGCAGGATGCCCTGATTTTCCCGGGCTTGCTTGCCGCCTGCCTGGCCGGCGCAGTTGTTGGGTTGGCGAATGCCAGCCTGATTCATATTCTGCGTATTCCTCCGATTATCGCCACGCTGGCGGCCTCGCTCATTGTCATGTCCTGCGCCATCAGCATCGGGCGTGGCCTCAAGATCAAACCGCCGCCGCTGTTTGCCGAAATGACTACGATGCGCATTTCGGGCGTTCCTTTATTGGCCATTCTGGCTGTGTTAGTCAGCATTGTCGTATGGTTTGCCGTTGAACGAACGGCCTATGGTCGGGCGCTCTGCGCCATCGGACAGAATCCGCGCGCCGCCGAATTGGCAGGAATCCGCGTCAAACGTACGCATTTATTAACGTATGTTTTATGCGCAGCGATGGCGGGGCTGACCGGCGCGCTGATCGCCGGTTTTGCCGGTGGAAACTCCCTAAATCAAGGCGAAGAATATTTGATGGGTACGATTGCGGTTGTTGTCATCGGCGGCACCTCTGTCATTGGCGGACGCCCCTGTGTCCCCGGTATTTGGGGGGCTGCGCTATTCATGTTTCTAGTCGTGGCAATGCTCAATGCCGCGGGTGCCGGCTCGGGAGTGCGTCTGGTACTGACAGGCTTGATCATCATTACTGTCATTGCGTTAAGCAGTACACGGCCGGGAGATCGTTGAAAACTAACGGCTTTGCGGAGTAGGGCAGATAAACATAACTTGGCTGTTTTTCCGGAGAAAATCATGAATACCGATCAACAGGAAAAGTTGGGATTCGAGGTAATAGAGCCTGAATTCAATGCATGTTTCTTTCCCCACGAACAAGTTGAGCGGTTATGGAGCGGCGGACGCTGGTGCGAAGGTCCGGCATGGTTTCCAGCGCACCGCTTGCTGGTATGGTCGGATGTTCCGAATAATCGCATGTTAAGTTTCGATGAACGCAACAATGTTACGGGCATCTACCGCGTGCCATCTAACCACGCCAACGGTAATACGGTCGATCAGCAAGGGCGTTTGATTAGTTGCGAACACCTTGGACGGCGGGTGATTCGTCAGGAACATGATGGTCGCCTGACGGTAATCGCTGATCGCTGGCGAGGCAAGCGCCTGAATTCACCCAATGATGTCGTTGTCGCTGCAGATGGCGCGATATGGTTTACCGATCCTGACTACGGAATCCTCTCGGACTATGAGGGCGACAAGGCAGATAGTGAAATCGGCGGCTGTCAGGTCTATCGGGCCGATCCAATTACTGGTCACGTTGATTGCGTCGCTGACGATTTTTCCAAACCCAATGGGCTAGCCTTTTCGCGCGATGGCAAAAAACTCTATGTTGCCGATACCGGTGCAAGCCATGATCCCGACGAGCCTAAACATATCCGCGTTTTTGACGTTATTGATGGCGGGAAACGGCTGGGAAGTTCGCGTATTTTTGCCGAATGTACCGTTGGATTATTCGACGGTTTCCGCGTCGATCGTAATGATCGCTTGTGGATCAGTGCTGGAGATGGCATACATATCTATAATCATCGCAGCAGCGCTTTGATCGGAAAATTACGATTACCAGAAACGGTGGCTAATTTACAGTTTGGTGGAATTAAAGGGAACATTCTCTATATCTGCGCAACGCGTTCCCTATATTGTTGCCGCCTGGCGATATGCGGATAAAATTTTCCCCGGTTTGAAGCCGATACTCCTCGGAAATTACAGATCTTTATGGGTACATAATGTGATGAAAAAGCTGTTTTTGCTGTGCTGCTTTTTTGTGGTAGCTGACGCAGCTTCCGGGCAAAGCGCCTTTTACTACTGCAACAAGGGCGGAAAGAAGCTCGTCTCTGACCGACCGTGTGAGGAACAAGGCGCAAAACTGACAAAAAAGGTCAGGCCGGAAGAGTTATACCCGATCAGTTCGGGTGGTAGCCTCTCTGAAAATGGCCGTGAGCGTGTCAAGCAAATCGATGACCGACTCCGTAATGAAGAATCTCAGTATCAGAAACGTATGCAGAAATCCGTAGAAAATCATGCCCGTCAGCAGCATGATAAAGAACGCATATGCGGAAAATTAAACAAACAAAAGGAAAGAATAATTTCCCGGCAACGAATCCACAGTACTCCCCAACTCAATAATAGGCATAAGACAATCGACAATAAATTATATGAGTATGGATGCTGAGCTTACACTTTTATGCTTGTGCTACAACCAAAAATAAATTTACATAATATAAATTATACGAAATTTCAGAAGACGCTTTCTCGGTTCTTTATATCAGCTCACGATCAAGTATGCGCGGCACTTTGCGTAATCCACGTAGCAACGGTAACGTTTCCAGCAAATGTTCCTGCTTTGGGTTTTTTAAGATACAAAACATAGTACATACACAACCTAGTTATATAGGCTTACCTGAGCCAGTTTTCGCCGGCCACCGTCTACCGCATCGCTACCCCCACAAATAGCGCGAACCTGCTCCGCCTCTGGCAGCTTGCTTGTCTTCAAATATTGGAAGCGCTGTGGAATAGCGATGCGGTAGACGGTGGCCGGCGAAGCAGTAATCCAGCCAGTTACCGAAAAATACGCAGGGAAAGCTCCGCGGTTCCGGTGGTTTTGAAAGACGAAAACACTTTTGTATAATCAACACAAAGAGGAAACGCCATGGTCAGCATCACTTTTGACACCTACGCTTATCAGAGAATCCAGCCATGCGCCGGGTTTTTTATTGGCTGAGCGTTGGAGAGTCGGAAGGTTCCGGCGGTTCGTAGGACATTGAGCCAACGAAAGGCGCAGTATCGGTTTCCGCATGAACAACACCAGAAGAGAAGAATCATGTCGACTATCTTCAGAATTCAATTTTGAACGACGATCATCATCCTGCCTCCAGTCAACAAAAATACACTTTCTGCGCCAATATTTTGGCAAATATATTGGATTGTTTCATGGCGCGTACCCTGTAACGGCATGTACCATCAAAACAAACACAGCCAACGGGTTATCGACGCATCAACAGGCTGGAAGCCACTCTAGCCCAGTCGGAGCTTTCGTAGCCTCATGAGGACGAACTTGAATTACGCTATGCTTTCCGAAGCATCCCAGACATGGCGACAGAGTATTAAGAGTCGTCTACAATGAGGCAAAAAAACCAATAACAGTCGTAACCATGTATTTTGACCGAACGATGAAGGGTAAATTATGAAAATTGAACTTGGCTCTAAAACCGATGCTTTGTATGTTAGGCTGAATGAAAACAAAATCGTCGAATCGGAGGCGATACAACCTAATCTAGTGTTAGATTTTCACGAAAGCGGCAATGTGACCAGCATCGAGCTACTATCTATTTGTTAGCAAACACAATTCTAAGCTTTCTGAAAAAAAGCAGCCTGATAAGGCATCTCACTAAAAGTAGTGCCAGTTTTTTCTTTTTACAAAAATCCTACTCATGAATCGCTCTACTACTGTTGCCGGCGTTGCACTGGCAGTCGTTCTGGCGTATCCGGCCACTTCCTGGTATCTGGGCAAACAGATTGAAGATATCTGTAATGCGCAGTTGCACGAACAATTATCTGCGGCGCCATATATCAAACTTGTACGGAATGAATATAACCGCCGTATCTTTGATGCAACGCAAACAGTGACGCTCGAATTTCCTGCGGCACTGTTCATGATGTCGCTGCCCGCCGGCTCTGGTCAAACGGCCACAGCCCCGAATAACGCTCCAACAGACTCTAAACCTGCTGGTGAGTCGCAGGGAAACACGGGAGCGCAATCTGAAAAACTTATTCAACTTACGATTACCACGGACATTAAACACGGTCCGTTTCCCGGTTTCAAGGCATTGGGCGCTGCTTCAGGGGAAAGTCGTGTCAGCTTTGATCCGCAGACGCAGAAAACGGTTGATGCCGCTTTTGCCGGCAAATCACCAATGACGGCGAGCACGTTTTTTGGCTTTACCGGCGGGGGTTACAGCGTCGCATACATTGCCGCCTTCCATTACAGCGCGCCGAAGGAAAATGGCCATGGCGAGTACGTTTTCTCTGGGGATGAAATGGCGTGGCGGGTCGATTTTTCACGCGGACTCAAGCATTACTCAATGACGGGCAAGGCGCCGAAAATTGAGCTGATCGACGATGCCAAACTGGTTATCCATGGTGTGACGTTCTCTGGCGACCAGCAGCGTGTATTCGATGACGATCCGTTGCTTTACTCGGGAAAGCAGCGCCTTACGATGGAGCGCATTGAAGCCGGTCTGCCGGACGAAAAAGTACTGCCGGTACAGATGAAGAATTTTGTTGCTGAGGGCGAAATTTCTGCGCCAGGCAATTCTGCGCCGCGCGAGTTTCTCGACATGATTGCCAAGATGGGGATCGAAGAGTTTAAATTTGGGGAGCAGAATTATGGGCCGGCGCATTATGACTTTTCTGCCCGCCACCTCAATGCGCGCAAGCTTTCCGCCCTTTACCGCGATGCGCTGGAAATCTACAAATATCTGCCGCCGAACGGTGATCCATCCTCTTTTAATATCCAGCCTATACTGGCCTCACTGCAAGACCTGACGCTTGATAACGCTGAATTTGCCGTCGACCGACTGAGTTTTAATACGCCGTACGGAGAAACCCGACTCAGCGCCAAAATCAAACTAAACGATGCCGTCAAAGAGGATTGGTATAACCCTCTGATGTTGATTGGCAAGCTGGATCTGACCGCCGATTTAAATGTTCCGGAACCTTTGTTGAACGAATTACTGGCAAGCAAGTTGCCAGGTGACGACAAAAGTAGTGCACATCCGGAGGTCAAAGCTCAGGCCGCCCTCGCCCGCCAGCAAGCTATCCGGCAACAAGTGGAGCGTTTTATCGAACAAGGCTACATCAAACGCACAGACGGTATGCTCAAGAGCAGAATCGAATTCCACTCCGGTAAGTTGCTGTGCAATGACAAGCTGTTCAACCCATTTCAGGGTCTAGCGAGATAAGTCCAGTGAGATCGGGCGCAGTGTGAAGTAAGCTCATAATGGAGCGATGAGCGCCAGCCCTCTGCTGATTCGCCTGATCGCCGTTCAGGTGCTTATCCACGCCAGTATGACGGGGATGCGTATGGCCGCTCCCCTACTGGTGTTGCGTCAAGGCCATAGCGCCGTTGCCGCCGGTGCGCTGATTTCACTTTTTGCCTTGGCGCCTGTTTTTCTTTCTGTTCCTGCGGGACGTTTCGCCGATCGCAACACGCTTCAACGTCCCGTTGCGATCAGCATCATCTGCGCCGTTGCGAGTGCAGCTCTTGCAGCGGCTTTCCCAAATTTTTTCGTTCTTTGTCTCTCTGCCCTAATGATCGGCGGCGCAGTGAGCAGCGCATTGATCGCTTTGCAGCGCCACACCGGACGCATGGCGACAAACCAGACGGAACTTCGGCAGGTTTTTAGCTGGCTTGCATTGAGTACAGCCATTTCAAGCGTTATCGGCCCTTTTTTGTCCGGTCTGGTCATTGATTACGCTAATTTCCGCGTCGCTTTTGCCCTGATGGCCGCCTTGCCGATCGCTTCCTGGTTTCTCGTACGCCACGCGCCCGTATCTAAAGCCCCCAAGACCAATACGGAAACGGCGAAAAAACAGCATTTTTGGGATCTGCTCAGGGAAGCGCCGCTACGCCGCTTGCTGGCGCTCAACTGGCTGATTGCCTCAAGCTGGGATGTACACACCTTTGTTGTGCCGCTGCTGGGGCACGAGCGCGATTTTAGCGCTTCGGTTATTGGTACGATTCTCGGCGTATTTGCTGTCGCCGCTGCCATTATTCGCCTGGTTTTGCCGCTCATCGCCGCACGTTTGCAGGAATGGGCGGTTATTTTTTCGGCTATGCTGATGACCGCCGCGCTCTATAGCATCTACCCACTGCTCGAATCTCCACTGGCAATGGGCGCCTGCTCGATGCTGCTCGGTGCCGCGCTGGGATCAGTGCAGCCGATGATCATGAGTACCTTGCACCAGATTACGCCCGAACACCGGCAGGGAGAAGCGCTCGGACTGCGGATGATGTCAGTCACTGCCGCCGGCGTGCTGATGCCCATAGTTTTTGGCGGCACCGGACACGCTGTTGGCCTGCTTGGCGTGTTTTGGGGAGTCGGCGTCATGGTGGCCGCCGGGTCGCGCCTGGCCTGGCGCATGCAAAAACGCAGCTAAAGGACAGCACGACGGCGTTTGATTGAATCAATGCCCTGCGTCCATCGGAAGGTCACCGCAACCAGCGTATTCGGCGACGTGTAACCGATATAATGCGATTTTTGTCATTTTTGCCCAAGGCAGGATTTATGGAAGCCGAAAATATTAATCTCATTACCAGTCGCATCGACGATCTCGGCCAACGCGCCGGTCAATTGCGGAGGTATCTTTGACTACGATCGCAAAGCCGATCAGCTCAATGCGGTCAACCGGGAATTAGAAGATCCCTCAGTCTGGAATAACACCGAACGTGCGCAGGATCTGGCCAAGGAAAAAAAAGCGCTGGAGGCCGTCGTACTGACGCTCGATGCGGTATCCGCGGCACTCAGGGATGCCGGCGAACTGTTTGAGATCGCGCACGCGGAAAACGACGACGAAACATTGCATGCCGTATCCGGCGACCTTGACAAAATCGAAAAAAATGTCGGCGGACTGGAGTTTCGCCGTATGTTCAATAATCCGGCCGACCCGCTTAACTGCTTTCTGGACATCCAGGCCGGCGCCGGCGGAACTGAGGCGCAGGACTGGGCATCCATGCTATTGCGCATGTATGTGAAATACGGTGAGCGAAAAGGCTATACGGTCGACGTGCTGGATGAATCCGAAGGTGACGTTGCCGGCATCAAAACGGCGACGATCAAATTTTCCGGCGACTACTGCTTCGGCATGCTGCGTTCGGAAACCGGTATCCACCGCTTGGTGCGCAAATCACCGTTCGACTCGAATGCCCGCCGGCATACGAGCTTTGCTTCGGTATTCGTTTATCCGGAAGTCGACGACTCGTTTGAAATCGAGGTCAATCCTGCCGATCTGCGCATTGACACTTATCGCGCGTCTGGCGCTGGCGGCCAGCACATCAACAAAACCGATTCGGCGGTGCGGATCACTCACCTGCCCTCCGGTATCGTTGTCCAATGCCAGAACGACCGTTCGCAGCACCGTAACCGCGCCGAAGCAATGGCAATGCTCAAATCGCGCCTCTACGAGGCTGAGTTGCGCAAACGTCAGGCCGAGCAGCAAAAGCTGGAAGACGCCAAGACCGACATCGGCTGGGGGCACCAGATCCGCTCTTACGTTCTCGACCAGTCGCGCATCAAGGATCTGCGCACCAACGTCGAAATTGGCGACACACAGCGCGTGCTTGATGGCGATCTCGATACTTTCATCGAAGCCAGCCTCAAGCAGGGCGTTTGAACAATATCCAAAACTCAACTCTAAATTATGAATACCATGGAAGAAAAATCAAGCCAAAGCGCCTATCATGTATTGTTTTTAGCTTTGATAATGAATTTGGCTGGATGCTCAACTCGTTTTTATGATACTCCTTACAAACCAAAAGATAGTGACCCACTTATATTTGTTCAATCTACGCGATTTATGCCAGGAACAAACACGAATTTTTCACTAGGAACAGTATTTTATGGAATTTATAGAGATGAGAAAGGAAATTGTCAAAGAAGCTGGCGAAAAAGTCTTGGAAGACCGATCAAAGATGAAAAAATCAAGAATGAAATAGAGAAAGGCAAAGGAATCAGATTGCCTGCAAATACATTCATTTCTATTACAGCCAACTTTTCAGAAGTTAGGAATCTTAACCCTGGATTTATTATTTCTATGATGGAAGAAACATCTTGTCCAAGAATCGTATCATCTATTTTTGCTGAGCAGAATAAGAAATATTTATTCGAGTTTTCAATTATTTCGGAAAAATGTATTCTAAAGGCTTTTCAAATTAACCCCAATGGGATGAAAGAGCCAATCCTGTCGTTTCCTTTTTTAATGTGCGAAGAAAAAAACAATAGATCTCAGGAGAATATGGAGAATATTCACTGATCTTGATATTTGAAGAACCATTTTTATTGTTTGCAGTATTTCACCTATCAAAAACGTGCCATGACCGAGAATATTCAAACCCGGCTCAACGAGCCATCACAGGATGAAAACCACATCATCGCGGAACGCCGTGCCAAGCTTGCTGAATGGCGCACCAGCGGTAAAGCCTATCCTAACGATTTTGCGCGCGAGGATATTTCGAGCAGGCTTATCGAACAGTATGGCGACAAGAGCAACGAAGCGCTGGAAGCACAGCCGGTTGAAGTCAAAATAGCCGGCCGTATCATGCTCAAGCGCGTCATGGGCAAAGCTTCGTTTGTCACCATCGCCGACATGGGCGGTCGCATCCAGCTCTATATCGCGCGCGACAAAGTGGGCGAAGCGGTGTATGCCGAGTTCAAGCGTTGGGACATCGGCGACATCATCGGTGCGGTGGGTGTGCTATTCCGCACCCGAACGGGCGAGCTGACTGTGCAATGTACGCAAATCCGTCTGCTATCAAAATCGCTGCGGCCACTGCCGGAAAAATTCCACGGACTGACCGATCAGGAACAAAAATACCGTATGCGCCATCTCGATCTGATCATGAACGAGTCGTCGCGTTTCACCTTCATGGCGCGCAGCCGCATCATTCAGTCGATCCGCAATTACATGACGAATCACGGATTTCTCGAGGTGGAAACCCCCATGATGCATCCGATTCCGGGGGGGGCGTCGGCGCGCCCGTTTGTCACCCATCACAATACGCTCGACATGGCGCTGTATCTACGCATTGCTCCTGAGCTATACCTCAAGAAACTGGTCGTTGGCGGTTTCGAGAAGGTCTTTGAGCTGAACCGCAATTTCCGCAATGAAGGAATGAGTCCGCGCCATAATCCCGAATTCACCATGATGGAGTTTTACGAAGCCTATTCGGAATACCATCGGCTCATGGACTTTACCGAAGGGCTGCTGCGTTATGCCGCGCGCGATGCACTGGGCGCGGAAGTATTCGAATACCAAGGCCGCACGCTCGATCTTTCACGCCCGTTCGACCGCCTGACGATGGTTGAGGCCATACTCAAGTACCGCCCGCAATATACGCGTGAACAGCTTACCGACGCCGGCTGGCTGCGCGATAAGCTCACCGGCATGAAAGTCGAACTGAAGGCGGATATGGGACTGGGCGCCTTGCAATTATTGATGTTCGAGGAAACCGTCGAAGCCGATTTGTGGAATCCGACCTTCATCGTTGATTATCCGGCCGAAGTCAGCCCGCTGGCACGCAAGAGCGACAGCAATCCGGAAATTACCGAGCGCTTCGAGCTGTTCATCGTCGGTCGAGAGATCGCCAACGGCTTTTCTGAACTCAACGATCCGGAGGATCAGGCAGAGCGTTTCCTTGCGCAGGCCAAGGCCAAAGAAGCCGGTGACGAAGAAGCCATGTACTACGACGCCGATTACATTCGTGCATTGGAATATGGCTTACCGCCGACTGGCGGCTGCGGCATTGGCATCGACCGCCTGGTGATGCTACTGACCGATTCGGCGAACATCCGTGATGTGATTCTCTTCCCGCAGATGCGTCCGGAATAAGAAGGTGCCATGCAAACCTTCAGCGTCAGACAAATTCTCGATGGCAAGGCGCCTGCCAATCAACCTGTCGTCGTCAAAGGCTGGGTGCGCACTCGGCGCGCTTCCAAAGCGGGCATTTCTTTTATCGCGCTTTCGGACGGCTCCTGTTTTCGCCCGATGCAGATCGTTGCGCCGGAAAGTCTGGAAAATTATGCGGATGAAGAAAGTCGTCGCTATGCCTTTCGTACGCAAAGAATACAAAACAAAAATAAACCACTCCGCCAGTTCACACCGCCGTGTCATGCAGCAGTACTTTCATACCAATATAAGGAAGCCTTCCATGCAAAAAACTCTTATCGTCTTAGCACTTATCGCCATGCAGGCGAATGCGGCGCCGCTGTTCCACGATAACATCGCTGCCGGCAAACGGCCGCTAACCTATATCGGTAAAAACACTAAAGCAGCAACTACACTAGCGCTAACCCAAAAAACCGATGGTGGTGATACTGTGGCACGTGTTGCAGCAGGCAGTCCTGTCACCGTGCTGCTGGTGGACAACAAAGGTCATGCCCTTGTTAAAAATATCTTTGGCCTAACCGGCTGGGCACAAGCAGACACGAGTGGCGCGCCCGTCGATAAACTAGACGGCCTGCAAAAAGCAGAAATGGCTAAAAATACTTTCTTTTTTTACTTCGACCCAGCTAACAGCAAATTTTTGAACGAAACGCTGCCGATAAAAGGCGACAGGCCAGAAATCTATCGCGCGTTGCGCGGTAAATTTGCGGGTGACGATAAAGAATACCTGTTGCAATGCGATGAAGGTATGAGCGCCGACCCAAACTGCACCATCTTCCCTGCGGGCGACAACATACCGGACGGGCCCTATTACGGGGACAATACCTTAAACGGTGAAACTTACTATATTCCCGGTAATGGTTATATTTACACTGACACCCGTGCCAACCTCTTCTACCAAACACGCAGTAAATATGTATTGCAAGACGGTAAATTGAGCAAAATCAAACAACCCTATCAATACATCGGAGTAAACAGCAAAGCACAAAACAGTTTCAAACTGGATGGATTAGACGGCAAGAAACACGCAGTAAAAAAAGGTGAAAAAGTGCACATCATCCTTGATGATCCATATGCTATTCCCTGCAAGGAAGATAGCCTTTGCAACATAAAACTACTGCTGAAGAACTCACATGGCAATATTGGTTGGGTTGTGCCTGACCTAGTCAATAGTGAATACGAAAACCCAGGACCAAAGATCGAATACATCCGTTTTTACGGAGACTGATCCCGCCTTTTCGCACGAAATGCCAGTACGACGGCTGTCGAGTTTTTATTGTGTACGAGGCAGTTGTGCCCCCGTCAAGCATGATAGTTCTGACGATATCTTTCATGCTGAAACCGTCCAGAAGCGGGTATGTGCTGACTCAGACAACTGTTTCAACGCCCTTCCTAAACACTCTAGATGCATCTACCCGTTAGGAGCAGTCAAGTAAATGCCTGGCAACGTGCCCGTAGGGCTTTCGGACCTTTTGTTAAATAGTCAAGAGAGTTTTGATCTGGAAAAAGCGGCACCCGCACAACAATTTTAGGCAATACTTTTGTTGCCCCCCTGCCTGGAAGCCCGCGTATTTAGGGCTTCTCCAAAGAAGGTGCTCTGAAACCCTTGTAAATAAGGTATCTCCGGGCGCCCTGCCCGGAGACCCTTTATCCATGCGGGTTCCAGCGGTGCCTGCCGGGAAACGCCCTGTTCACAAGGGCTCCAGCGATGCCTGGTTGGCGTGGCGGCAGGAATATGGTGGCACTGGCCGAGCGCCGCTTTAGGCTTGATGGGCAGCAGGCTTCTAAAACCCACTGTCCGGAAGCCCACGTATTTAGCGCTTCTCCGGGGAGGGTGCTCTGAAGCCCTTGTAAATAAGGCATCTCAGGGCACCCTACCCGGAGATCCTTTATCCGCGTGGGTTCCAGCAGTGCCTGCCGGGAAACGCCCTATACACAAGGGCTTCCCGGGTACCCTTCCTATATCTCACATTCCGCAAGGAGTGCGGCAATGATGCCCAGCCGGCTGCGGCGCGGTGTTGGGAGTTGTCCCTGCCTTCAGCGTGTCATCCACTGGAGCGGCAGCATAACGATGCCAGGAAAGAAAACGAGCAGGAACATGACGGCAAACTGGGCGATCATGAAAGGAATGACGCCTGAAATGGCGCTGCTCATCGACACGCGCGCTACGCCACAAACGACGTTGAGCACAGTCCCCACCGGCGGTGTCACCAGTCCAATAGCGTTGTTGATCATGAACAATACGCCAAAATAGACCGGATCGATTCCAGCTTGCCTGAGCACAGGCATGAGCACCGGCGTCATGATCAGGATTGTCGGCGTCATGTCCAGTGCGGTGCCGACGAGCATGACCAGCACCATCAGGATGAAGGTCAGCAGCATCTTGTTACCCATGAACGGCTCGACCATCTGGGCGAGTTGCCCTGGAATATCCGCCGCCGTGATCAGCCAGGCCGATACGCCGGCCGCGGAGACGAGGAACATGATGACCGCCGTCGTTTCCGAGGCTTTGAGGAACAATCCGAATAATTGGGAGAGCTTGATCTCGCGGTAGATGAACAGGCCGACAACCAATGAATAAAATGCCGCGATGACCGCAGCCTCGGTCGGCGTGAATACGCCGATTTTCAGGCCGCCCACGACAACAACGGGGAGCACCAATGCCCAAGCGGCCCTGCGCGTTTCCTGCAAACGCAGGCGCATGCTCATCTTGGGTTCGATCCGCATCGGGTCGTTTTTCGTGCACCAGTACCAGGCCAGCATGATCGAAGCACCCATCAGGACGCCGGGAACGATACCCGCGATGAACAGCTTGGTAATTGATACGTTGCCCGTAACGCCGTACAGGATGAAGCCGATCGAGGGCGGAATGATCGGCGCGATCAGGCCGCCGCAGGAAATCAGGCCGCAAGAGCGGCTGATGTTATAGCCGGCATTGCGCATCAGCGGCACCAGCACTGCTGCCAGCGCCGCCGTATCGGCCACAGCCGAGCCGGAAAGCGCTGCCATGGCGACCGCTGCCATGACGGCGACGTAGCCTAACCCACCGCGGATATGGCCAACCCAGGCCATGGCCATAGCAATGATGCGTCGCGTCATGCCGCCTGCGTTCATGAATTCGCCGGCCAGCATAAAGAAAGGAACAGCCAGTAGCGGGAAGCTGTTAGCGCCGTCCCACATGTTCTGGATGACGATCTGCGGATCGGTCATCCCCATGTAATACATCATGCACAGGCCGCAGCCGACCAGCGCGAAGGCAATCGGCATGCCGAGCGCCATGAGTCCGAGCAGCGAGACGATGAAGATAAAGACGATCATGGCTGTCCTCCTTCACGATGCATCTGCTCTTTAATTTCCCTCTGCGCTTCATGCGCGTCCTCCATGCCCTCTTCCTGCACATCGACCAGCTCACTTTCGTCGACTTGTCCAAGGAAAAGGCGAACGAGGTTGGAAAGGCAGATTATGGTGATGGCGGTGCCGGTCAGGTAACTCACGCCGTACACCCAGAGCATGCTCATCTGCATGACGGCCGAGGCATTGGAAGCGATGATTTCATGCTGTAACCAGGTGCCATATAACATGTAGAGGCTGCAAACGGTCATGATGACCTGGCTGATGCCCCAGCAGATCTTGCGCCCCAGCACAGGCAAGGCTGCCACCAGCATATCTACGCCGAGATGGGTATGTTTGTGCATGCCGATGATTGCGCCAATGAAGGTCATCCAGATAAAGGCAAAGCGCGGCAGCTCTTCGGCAAAATCAATACCGGTGTTGAAAATCATCCGCAACATGACGTTGATGAAAACCAGCACAAACATCACGATCATGGTGATGACCATAATGATTTCCAGCAGGCGGTAAAAACCGGCTTTAACTCGCTCCAGATTTTCCATCCTTCCGACTCCTTACCCCTCTTGGTGCATCACACGGCCGGCCTTGGCAAGATACCGTACGTAAAATCAATGAAAAATACGGTCGTATCGTTCAACCGCAAAGACATGTTCCACACATGTTCCAGACATTTGCCACATGTGCCATTTGCGCCTTGCATAACGACACGCCCTACCGCCCTTTTCCCCTGCCGCTGTTTTCTTATCCCACTTGTTCCAAACCGTATCACTTTCTCATTGATTTTACGGCGGTCGGTCCACTCGGCAACGTTACTGCCCCGCATGAGCGGGCGGCGCCGAAAATTTCGAGAGGAGTTCCTCACGCTATTTCGGCCGCCGCTTTTACGACATCAATTCACTGCTTATTTTGCGACAGCGGCGATTTCCGCCTGAAATTCCTTCAGGAATTCTTCGCCGATTTGCGGCGTGAACTTGGTAATGACCGGCTTGACCTTTTCCTGAATCTTGGCCAGCTCTGCCGCAGAAACTTCATCCACCTGGACACCTACCTTGCGGAATTTTTCGATCACATCCTTGTCGCCCTGATCGAGCAATTGACGCTGGAGGATCTTGGCCTCTTCGGCTGCCTTCTGCACCCCTTCCTTGTCAGCAGCGCTCAGTTTGTCCCAGAATTTCTTGGAAGCGATCAGCGCAACCGGCGTGTAGACGTGATTGGTTAAGGAAATATATTTCTGCACTTCCTGCATCTTGTTGGTATACATATGCACGAGCGGGTTTTCCTGACCGTCAATCGCCTTGATTTCTAGCGCTGTAAAGACTTCGGCAAAGGCCATTGGAACCGCGTTAGCGCCCAGTGTCTTCCAGGTTTCCATCGCGACAGGATTCGCCATGACACGCAGCTTCAGACCAGCAATGTCTTCAAGTTTGGTAACAGGATGCTTACTGTTGGAAAGGTTGCGAAAGCCCATTCCCGTCCACATCAGACCATGCACGCCGATCGGTTCGAGCTTGGTGAAAATCTTCTTGGATGCGGCACCATCAAGCACGGTATACACCTGCTTGGTATTGGCAAACAGGAACGGTAAATCCCACACCTGCACTTCCTTGACCTTGGCCGAGAATGGCGCCAGCGTACCGATATAAAATTCCTGTGTGCCCGCCTGAACCGCTTGCAGCATCTTTTCGTCACTACCCAGAACGGAGCTATGAAAAACTTTCAACTTCACGTTGTTATTGGTGTATTTTGCCGCCAGTTCGGCAAACTTGTTCATCGCAACGGCTTGTGGATGCTCCTCCGGCATGGCGTGTCCGACTTTTCCGGTCACGGCAGCCAGCGCGCTGCTGCTCGCTAAAACGCCCAATACAGCGGTTAGTGCAAATTTTCTGAAAAACGTTTTATTCATGCTTCCTCCTCGAAGTATAAGAACAGCTTGCGCCGCTCTGCCAAAAAATCTGTTCCGCACGAAACCAGAGAACTGCAACGATACCCGATATTCAGCGTAAACAGAAAATCGGAAATCCACAGCGGACGCATGACCGGCATGCAGCCGCCGCAGAGTGCAAAATCAGGGCGTCACGATGACTTTTTTCAAGCCGGGTTCGCCTTTGTACAAGCGCTCAAACCATATCGCCGCATCAGCCAGCGGGACAACCGCCGAAATCATTTCATCCACCCTGACGCGGCCATTGGCGATCATATCGAGGCAGGCCGGATATTCACCGGCGGAAGCGCATGAACCGTAGAGCGTAATCTGCCGCGTGACCACCGCCTGCAAAGGCAGTTCGATCTTGGGCGACAGATTGCCGACCAAGGCGACTTTGCCCCCCTTGCGCACCCCGTTGATCGCCAAATCAATGGTTGGCGTAATACCGACGGCCTCGACTGCGGCATCCGCACCACGCCCGTGCGTCAGTACATGAATCTGATCGACGACATCGGGCGCATCCGCCTTGACCGCATGATCGGCGCCAAATTCGATCGCCGTATCGAGCCGCGATGGATCCAGGTCGACGGCGATAATTTTGCCGTAGCCCTTGATGCGCAGCGCCTGCACAACGAATAAGCCGATCATGCCGCAACCGACGACAATCGCGCTGTCGTTGAGCTCATTCGTCATCAGGTTGACCGCGTGGAAAGCAACCGAAACCGGCTCAGTCATGGCTGCACGTTCAAAGCTCAATGAATCCGGCAAGCGGTAGAGAATCGACTGCGGCACTGCGACGAATTCGGCAAAAGCGCCATGTTGGCGATATTCACCGCAAGAGACGCCGAGCACCTTGCGATAGTCGCTCAGGTTGAACAGTCCCTTCTGCGAATAAAAGTCCGGCCGCATCACGATGGTCGAATCGAACGTGACCCGGTCGCCCACACGCCATTCACTGACGCTGCTGCCAACCCGCTCGATTACGCCCGAGGCCTCATGCCCCATGATAATCGGCGGAATCCGGCGGCCGGTGCTGCCATCCATCCCATGGACATCACTGCCACAAATGCCGCACGCCTTAACACGGATCAGAACATCTTCCGCACCGATCTCCGGTTCAGGCACGTCCTCGTAAGAAAACTGCTTGTACGCCTTCAGCATTAATGCTTTCACAACTGTTTTCCTTCCCTCTGATGTTTTGCGCTGTTCATATTCTTTTCGTATCTATTTCGCCCTCGCCCACCTCAGTGCAGCGGCATTGATGCGTAGGTTTCATAATCCAGATCGGAAGCATCCGGCGCCAACGGAAATTTGATCGGCTTGCCGCTCTTCTGCGAACGATAAATCGCCGTGAAAATTTCTACGGTTTTGCGGCCGTCTTCCCCCGTAACCAAGGGCTCGCGCCCTTCCGCCACCGCGCCCAGAAAATCGGCAATTTGCTGGCGGAAGTAATACTCCATCGAATCCTCGTGGCTGTTGAACAGATCGCTGTCCTCCTTTTGCCACTGTGCAAGCATTGCCGCCTCACCGGGCACCGTCCACAAATCATTGATGGGCGGTTCGGTTACGGAGGACATGCCAGCGATGAACATCGCACCACCGTCAGTTTGCACCCCCACCGAAGCGCCGTTATCACCATGGACATGCACTTTGCCGTAAATACCCGGCTTCTGCGCGTTACTAACAACGATATTGCCGAGTGCGCCGCTGCGAAAACGGATGACGGCCACCGCCGTATCCTCAACCTCGATGTACGGATGGTTGATGTTTGACCAGACGCCGAACAACTCATCAATCGGCCCCATGAACCATTGCAGCAGATCGAGTTGATGCGGCGCCTGGTTGACCAGTACGCCGCCACCCTCCGAACGCCACTTGCCGCGCCAGGCATCGCTTTCATAATACTTGCGGTCGCGCCAGCCAAGCATCAGCACCGTACCCAGTGCTGGACGCCCAATTTTTCCGCTGTCGATGGCGCGCCGCATTCGCTGCGACGGCGCGTAAAAGCGTCTCTGGCAGACTGTCCCGACTTTGACACCCGCCTGTTTTGCCGCATTCAGAATATCGTCGCAGTCTTTCAGCGTAGCTGCCAAGGGTTTTTCGACCAACACATGCGCACCCGCTTCGATCGCGGCGACGGCGGCATCACGGTGCGCCGGATGTGGCGTACATACGATTGCTGCTTCGACACCCGCCGTGGCGACCATTTTTCCGATATCGCAAAAGCCCTCGACGCCGTATTTCTCGCCGTACTGCTTTGCCTTTTCCCCGCTACGGCTGTAGATAGCGACGAATTCCACTTCGGGTAAATGTTTAAGTGCCGCAGCATGCAGATCACTGACCTTGCCACAACCGATGATGGCCGTTCTGATTTTCCGCATCGTAATACTCCGCAACAACCAGGGCAAAAAACTAAAAACCGCTAAAAATCTCAGCGCTGCACACGCGCCGACCCGCCTTTGGCAAAGGCGCGCACTTCGTCGAGCGAGGCCATCGAAATATCTCCGGGGAAAGTCGTCAGCAATGCACCGTGCGCCCAACCGAGCCGCAGCGCATCTTCAGGGGCTTCACCCGTCAGCAGGCCGTAAAAGAAACCGGAGGCAAAGCCGTCACCGCCACCGATCCGGTCATAGACATCAAGTTCGGCCGTTGGCGCAGTATAGGTCTTGCCATCGACCCAGGCGACGGCGCTCCAGCGATGGCGGTTAGTTGAAAGAACTTCGCGCAAAGTCGTTGCTACCACCTTAATCTGCGGATGCTTGGCGAGTACCTTGTCGATCATGCTGAAGAAGGCTGCCGGATCAAGGCTCGATTTGGCCGCGACCTCCGGCCCCGGAATACCCAGGCTTTTCTGCAAATCTTCTTCATTGCCGACCAGCACATCGACATGCCGGAGAATTTTATCGAGCACTGCGACGGCGTGCCGTTCGCCACCGGCGATATTCCACAATTTGGCACGGTAATTCAGATCGAAGGACACCACCGCCCCCGCCTGTTTAGCGGCCTGCATACCTTCGACGATAACTTCCGGAGTTGTTTCCGACAATGCGGAAAAAATACCGCCGCTATGGAACCAGCGCACGCCCCCGGAAAAAATCTCTTTCCAATCAAAATCGCCAGCTTTGAGCATGCCGCCTGCCTCGTTGGCGCGGTTATAGAACACGATCGGCGGACGCACGCCCTGCCCGCGGTCACTATAGACCGTCGCCATATTCGGGCCGTTGACGCCATTGTGCTTGAAACGCTTGTAAAATGGTTTGACACCCAGCGTACGCACGGCGTTATCGATCAGCTCGCCGACGGGATAATCCACCATCGCCGTCACGATGCCGGTCTTGAGGCCGAAACAGGTTGACAGGTTGGCGGCGCAGTTAAATTCGCCACCGCTGACATGAATCTCGCAATGGCTGGCGCGCCGGAAGGGCACGATACCCGTATCAAGCCGGTGAATCAGGGCGCCAAGGGAAACGAAGTCAAGAGAACCCTGACTGGAAATGGTTAAACCGTTGCTCATATATTCCTCGTGTTTGTCTTCAATGTCAGCAGGCCGGAACCAGCACTTCGCGAATAAGGGAATATTGCTATGATTGCCTCGCGCCACCCCCAGCGCGGCGCGCACAAGTCTGCACTTGAGCGCAGTATGCTGTCAATAGCGCGCCATCACTGGAGAGGCAATATTCGGCGCTTTCATGGAGGCGCATCACAAACCGCTCTGGAGGATACGCAGGAAACCGCGCTACCTTCGGTTTGTCAGATAAGAACATGGAGAAAAACATCATGGCCGCACCGCTCGATACTTCATTATTCAATTTATCCGGCCGCACCGCCCTGATTACCGGCTCGGTGCGCGGCATCGGTCAGGCGCTGGCCGACGGGCTGGCTGCCGCCGGCGCGCGAATCGTCGTCAACGGACGGCGGGAAGCGGCCGTCGCGGCGGCGGTCGACCGGCTCTCGGCGCAGGGATGCGCGGCGCTTGGCTCGGTCTTCGACGTGAGCGACGAAGCTTCGGTGATTCAGGCATTCGAAGCACTCGACGCACAGGGCATTGAAGTCGACATCCTGATCAACAATGCAGGCGTCCAGTTCCGCAAACCGATGGTTGAACTTGCCGTCGAAGACTGGCGGCGCGTCGTCGACACCAATCTAACCGGCGCCTTCATCGTCGCGCGACAAGCCGCACGACGCATGATCGCGCGCGGGCGCGGCGGCAAAATCATCAATATTGGCTCTCTGACCAGTGAAGCCGCACGCGCCACGGTCGCCCCTTACACCGCGGCCAAAGGCGGCATCAAACTGCTCACCCGCGCCATGGCTGCCGAATGGGCACAATTCGACATTCAAGCCAATGCCATTGGCCCCGGTTATATCCTGACCGAAATGAATACGGCGCTGATCGAAAATCCGGAATTCGATGCCTGGGTCAAAAGCAGTAATCCGGCGGGCCGCTGGGGCAGACCGGACGAACTGGCCGGCACCGCCGTTTATCTGGCTTCTGCTGCTTCAAACTACGTCAATGGCCAGATCATTTACGTCGATGGCGGCTGGCTTTCGGTATTATGAAGTGCAGGTAATCTTTTAAAGATTCCAGATTATTGATTTCCGATTAGCGTTTCCCTAACCCTATTTACCAAACTCCCTATGGCCACTTCCATCGAAGTCAGTGAAAAAGCCGGCGTGCGTTACCTGCATTTCAGCGCCGAATGGATTCAAGGCGCGATGCGCGTCCGCAAACCGGATGCACTTGAGCTTGCTTACACCCGCGACATGATGGCCTGTCTGTTACTGCGTGAACCGCCATGGCCGCGCGAAGTGCTGATCGTTGGCCTGGGCGCCGGCTCGCTGGCTAAATTTATCTACCGCCAGTTGCCAGAGACGCGCATTACGGTTGTCGAGATCGATCCGCAGATCGAAATCATTGCCAAACTGCATTTCAAATTGCCCGACGATCCTCAGCGTCTGTGCATCGTCATCGGGGATGGTGCTGATTACATGCGGCAACCCGGTCCCGCGTTCGACGCCATTTTTGTTGATGGCTTCGACAAACACGGTCGCGCGGGCATCCTGGATACCCTGCCCTTCTATCAAAGCTGCCGTGCACGACTGACGGCGCAGGGATTAATGTCGGTCAATTTGCTGGGGCGCAGCCGGGGGTTTGCCGCCAGTACGCAGCGCATTGCGGAAGCTTTTGACGGACGCGCTCTTGTTTTCCCATCCTGTGACAGCGGCAACACTATCGCCTTCGGCACAGGCGCAGAAGGTGTCGATGTCCATTTGACTGAAATGGCAGAACGCGCCCGGCAACTAAAAACCGACGCGGGCATCGATCTATTCCCTCTCCTGCCACGCCTGCAAGCCGCCGGCAAACTGTTTCAGGATCGGCTGATCATCGGATAATCCAACGATCAGCCGTACCCGTTGTAGTTGCGGAGTTTCAGCGCATCAGACGCATTGATACCCTGGGTCAGTTCGGTCCTGCCGCTATAAATTTGGAGCAGCTAATTTGGCGATTTCTGCTTCTGTAAAAAGCCAAGCTGTCGTTCTGGTTGACGCCGTATTTAAATCCGCAATCACTAATGCGCTAAAGCGGGCATTAAAATTTACCGACGATATGGCCACAATCTGACCCACAATCAGGCGCTATTCGGGAACCGGGGCGGAATTAATATCCAGGAGTGTTTTACCGTTCCGCCCGCCAGCGCCTTTTTCTGCCAGTTTTTCGTCCCGTACCTGCTCGAGAGTATCCAGGTATTCGGGCGTCACGTCGCCGGTCACGTACTCACCATTGAAGCAGGAGGCGTCAAAGTTAATGAGCGCTGGATTCAGTTCACGCACAGAAGCCTTGAGTGCTTCCAGATCCTGATAAACCAGCGCATCCGCGCCAATTGTGCGGCAAATTTCTTCCCTGCTGCGCCCGGTAGCGATCAGTTCGCTGCGCGTCGGCATATCGATGCCGTAAACGTTGGGGAATCGCACAGGGGGCGCTGCCGAGGCAAAATAGACTTTGAGCGCACCGGCCAGGCGCGCCATTTCAACGATTTCGCCGCTGGTCGTCCCGCGCACGATGGAATCATCGACAAGCAGCACGCGCTTGTTTTTGAATTCCTGGGCGACGGTATTGAGTTTTTGGCGCACCGATTTTTTACGTACCGATTGGCCGGGCATGATGAAAGTACGGCCGATATAGCGGTTTTTGACAAAGCCTTCCCGATAGGGCAGCCCAAGTTTCTGCGCCAGTTGCATCGCTGATGGCCGGCTTGAATCGGGAATGGGAATAACGACATCGATTTCTTCGACCGGGATTTCGGCGGCAACGCGTTCGGCCAGATGCTCGCCCATATGCAGGCGCGTTTCGTATACCGAGACACCGTCGATCACAGAATCGGGACGCGCCAGATAAACATATTCAAAAATGCAGGGCGAAAGTACGGGGTTGTCCGCACATTGGCGCGTATGGAGCCGGTGCGCCATGTCGATGAAAATCGCTTCGCCCGGCGCTACGTCACGCATGACACGAAAACCCAGCGTGTCGAGCGCAACCGACTCCGAAGCCACGAGATACTCCTTGCCTTCCGGCGCATCGTTTTCGCCAATGACCAGTGGGCGAATGCCGAAAGGATCGCGGAAAGCCAGCAAACCGTAACCGGCGATCATAACAACGACGGCATATGCTCCCCTGCAACGGCGATGAACACCGGCTACCGCACTAAAGATGGTTTCCGGATCAAGTTGGTAGCCAGTAGCGGCTGCCTGCAGTTCGTGCGCCAGTACGTTCAGTAGCACTTCCGAATCGGAATTGGTATTGATGTGACGCAAATCCTGAAGGAACATTTCCTTCTGCAATTGTTGCGTATTGGTCAGGTTGCCGTTATGCGCCAGCACCAGGCCGAAAGGCGAATTCACGTAAAAAGGCTGGGATTCGGCTGAATCCAGCGCCGAACCGGCTGTCGGATAGCGGCAATGAGCGATGCCCATCCGGCCCGGTAGGGCACGCATATTGCGCGTGCGAAACACATCACGCACCAGTCCGGGCGCCTTATGCATGTAAAAGGCGCCGCCATCGGCCGTGGTAATACCCGCCGCATCCTGTCCGCGATGTTGCAAAACCATCAGGCCATCATAAAGAAGCTGATTGACCGGTGTCATTGCCATGACGCCAAGAATGCCGCACATATAAAACCCCTACCTAAAACGAATCCGTCCGGCAACATCCGGCGGCAACCAGGGCCGTCCAGCGAGTACCGCTGTTTCCAGTGGCGGCGCAAACTGCGCCTCGCGCCACCATTGCTCTTGCGGTAGCGGTGTCATGCCGCCTGCCGCCACCAGAATCAGAAGAATCAGAACGCCGCGCGCCAGGCCGAAAAACAGGCCGAGCAGGCGGTCGGTAATGGTCATCCCCAGTGCCTTGAGCAGGCTGCGCAACAGCAGGCGCAACAGCGCCATCAGGGCAAGCACGGCAATAAAGATTAGCGTCCAGGCAACGAGCAGACGCACTGTTGGATCAGTAATACGCGCCAGGAACATGCTTGCCGCTTCTTCACCCCATTCACGCGCCGCGATGAAAGCCAACACCCAGGCAGTCAGCGCGATAATCTCTCCGATCATGCCGCGCCACAGCCCAAGCAGCAACGAGATGACGAGGACGGCAATAACAAAATAATCGAAATAAGTCATGGTTTTCCGGTGATTACCCCATTGACGCCGATCTGTTTCATTTTTTGCGCAGCTTTTTCGGCAGCATCACGGCTGGCGAAGGGGCCGGCGCGTACCCGTGTTTTCTTGCCGGATTCGATCGGTTCAGTAAAAACCCGGATGCCCTGTCCCACAAGTTTTTCCTGCAACTGCTTGACGTTGTCCGTATTAGAGAAGGTACCGATCAGAATGACGTAATGTTCGCTGCTTTTGGCGGGTTTTTCAGCCTCGGCGCTGGTTTTCCCCTTTGCTTCTTTCGCTTTCCCTGCGGTATCTACATCTTTGCCGGCAAGCGCGGCGGCGGCACGACGGGCTTCTTCGGCGCGCGTGCGTTTTGCCGTGTGTTCCGCATCGGTATTCTGTGCTTTGGCGCCATTTTTTTCCGCAGTGCTTTCAGCAGGCTTCTCGGCCGTTTTTTCCGGCGTCTTTTCCGGTTTCTTCTCGGCTGTTTTTGCAGATTTATCTGGTGTTTTATCTGATGCCTTATCCGGTGTTTTATTCAGCCTTTCCCGTTTTTCCGGCTTATCAGTCTTTTGCTCGACAATTTTTTCCGTTTTTGGCGTTTTTTGGCTAACTGTGTGATTTGCCGCCTTCTCCGTAACCTTTGCGGCTGCGTTATTCACGTTATCCGCCGTGTGTTCCGAAGGTGTTTCCGCCGGCTGCACGATGTCCTTGCCAGCGCTTTCTTCTGTCGATCCTTCGCCCGATTTCTTCGGTGGCTGCCCCTTGATCTGGCGCTCGATCCGTGGCGTAAAAGTCGTCTGGTCCTGCCCGGGAATACGAATCTGGATGTCCTGCACCTGCTGTTTTGGTTCTTTGTCCATCACCATCGGTAACACGACAGCAGCGAAACCGGCGAAAGCTGCTGCGCCAAGCAAACGGCGGCGTGCCCTTCTTTTCAATAGCAGATCATCATCTGAGGATTGGGTGTTTGGCATTATCAGTGCGAAAAGTTGACGGAATTACTAAGACTAAGCGTGAAGCAGGCATTCCACACGGCCGGAAGAACTGTCCAAGGCGCGTATCGCTGCCGCCACTGTGTAAAACGACCCACAGATGATAATTCTATCATTTTCCCCTGCCAGGCCGGCCGCACGGGCAAATGCCGCCGTCGGCGCAGGAAACAGTTCAATCTGCCCACCCAGCCCGATGACGGCGTCGCGTATCGTACTGGCAGGTGCGCCACGCGGCGTTTCCGGCAGGCTTGTCAGCAGCCAGACATCAATCTTCCCGGCCAACGCCGTAAGTGCGCCAGCAATATCCTTGTCCGCCAGCATACCAACAACGGCCAGCGTTTTTCCCGCGACCGGCATCTCGTCAAGATTGCGCGCCAATTCGCCGATAGCCTGGGGATTGTGCGCCACGTCGAGAATAATCGTGGGCTTCTCCTGCACGCGCTCAAAGCGCCCGCGTACACGCGCATTGCAAATCCCTTGCGCAAGGGCTGCAAGCGTCGTCGGCAAAGGTTTTTGCAAACATTGCACTGCCGCCAGCGCCGCCGCTGCGTTGCGCAACTGGAAATCACCGGGCAGGACAGGAAAAGGCAGAGGCTCGAATACACCTTCACTGGAAACGAAAGACCAGTCTGCATTGCCGCGCCGGAAGGAAAAATCCCGGCCAATCAGCCGTAAGTCGGCGCCCAGCGTGGCTGCATGATTGCACAGGGATTGCGGGGGGGCGACGTCGGCGCAGATTGCCGGCCGCCCAGCGCGGAAAATTCCCGCCTTCTCGAAACCAATCGCTTCACGCGTTGCGCCCAGCCAATCGGTATGATCCAGCGCAATACCGGTCACGATGGCGCAATCCGGCGTGTAGATATTGACAGCATCGAGACGCCCACCCAGCCCTACTTCAAGAATCGCCGCTTCGACCCGCCGGGCAGAAAAAATCTCCCACGCCGCCAGCGTGCCAAATTCAAAATAGGTCAGCATTACGTTGCCGGCCCGTTGCCGCGCCGCCTCGACACGCACAAACGCGGCGCATAAATCCGCATCCGCTACAGGTACGCCATCAATGCGCACGCGCTCGTTGTATGCCAGCAGATGCGGCGAGGTGTAACAGCCTGTCCGGTAGCCCGAGGCACGATAAATCGATTCCAGATACGCACAGGTCGAACCCTTGCCATTTGTGCCCCCCACGATAATCAGCGGGCAATACTGCACCTGTGTCAACGCCACCTTGACGCGCATAATACGCGCCAATCCCAGCTCGATGCCGGCTTGCCCCTTCGGATGCAGGCTTTCAAGATATGCCAGCCAATCCGGCAAAGAATCGGGTTTTATGGATGGACGCATGGGATATTGACTTTCTCCACTTCAACAGTATCTTGCCGAGATTATCTTTTAGCCGATTGATCCGGCAGTAAATATTGCTCGCTAACCAAGCGCTTTATTCCTGCGTGCAATGCGGCTAATGTGTTTCGGCAGCAGGCCAAATACTTCAGCATCCCGTACAGCAGGCACCGGAACCAGCACATTGACACACGGCATGGGTTGTAAAAAGTACCTAGCTGGCTTTTCAATACCTCGCCTTTTCGATGATTAGACTGCCGCGTCTACACCTCGCCGCAATTCACTCACCAGCGTGCTGATACGGGCAATGACGGTATCCGGCGTCGAGCGTTCAATTTCTTCGATGATGCGACTGCCCACAATGACAGCATCGGCTACCTGAGCCACTGCGCCTGCTGTTTGCGCATCACGGATGCCAAAACCGACCCCCACCGGCACTCCGGTAACAGCGCGGATTTCCGGAATGCGCGCCGCGACGGCGTGTACGTCGAGCGCGGTCGAGCCGGTAACCCCCGTGAGTGAAACATAATAGATGTAGCCGCGCGCCAGGTGGGCAACCTGCGTGATGCGCTCCGGCGTCGATGTCGGTGCAAGCAAAAAGATCGGATCAATCGCATTGGCCTGCATCGTCTGGACAAATTCGCTTGCCTCTTCCGGCGGATAATCGACAACGATGACGCCATCGACATCCGCCGCACGCGCCGCTAGAGCGAATGCTTCGACACCCATCGTTTCGAACGGATTGGCATAGCCCATCAGGACCACCGGGGTTTCCCGGTTGCGCTGGCGGAATTGGGCGACCATGTCAAGCACGCCGCGTAAGCTGACACCCTTGGCCAGCGCACGCTCGGAGGCGCGCTGAATGGTTGGGCCGTCGGCCATCGGGTCGGAAAACGGCACGCCCAGTTCGATGATGTCGGCGCCGGATTCGACCAGCGCATGCATCAGCGGTACGGTCAGCGCCGGATCGGGATCTCCGGCAGTAATGAAAGGAATCAACGCCTTGCGGCCTTGTGCCTGCAGGCGAGCGAACGTTGCAGATAGTTTGGACATGGCGCACCTCCTTAAAACACAATGCCGGATTTTTCGGCCACAGTATGCATGTCCTTATCACCGCGGCCAGAAAGATTGACAAGCAAAATCGCATCCTTGCCTAGCGTTGGCGCGAGCTTGATGGCTTGCGCAACGGCATGGCTTGATTCAAGCGCCGGGATAATACCTTCCAGCCGGCAAAGTGCATGAAAAGCCGCCAGCGCCTCATCATCCGTGACCGCCACATATTCTGCGCGCCCGTTGTCCTTGAGCCATGCATGTTCCGGCCCGACGCCGGGATAATCGAGTCCCGCAGAAATCGAATGCGTTTCGATAATCTGGCCGTTCTCGTCCTGCATCAGGCAGGTACGGTTGCCGTGCAGCACGCCAACCCTAGCATTCGCCGTCAGCGGTGCAGCATGGCGGCCGGTAGCGATGCCCTCGCCCGCCGCTTCAACGCCGATCAGGCGCACGCTGCGCCGTTCGATGTAGTCATGAAAAATGCCCATTGCGTTGGATCCACCGCCAACGCAGGCAATAACGGCATCAGGCTGACGGCCGCATTGTTCCTGCATCTGGGCCACGGCTTCACGGCCGATAACCGATTGAAAATTACGCACCAGCATTGGGTAAGGATGCGGCCCGGCCACGGTACCGATCACATAGAAAGTCGTCGATACGTTTTTCGCCCAGTCGCGCATTGCTTCGTTCATCGCGTCTTTGAGTGTTTTTGAGCCGGACTCCACCGGTACGACGCTCGCACCCAGCAGCTTCATGCGATACATGTTGGCCGCTTGCCGCCGAATATCCTCTGCTCCCATATAGATGACACATTCCATGCCATAGCGGGCCGCGACCGTCGCCGTTGCGACACCGTGCTGTCCGGCACCCGTTTCGGCAATAACACGCCGTTTTCCCATGCGCCGCGCCAGTAGCGCCTGACCGACGCAGTTATTCACTTTGTGTGCGCCGGTATGGTTAAGGTCCTCCCGTTTGAGATAAATCTGGGCACCACCGAGCTCGTCGGACAGACGTTTTGCGTGGTAGATCGGACTGGGACGGCCGACATAATGCTTGAGATCATGCTCGAATTCGGCAACAAATGCCGGATCGCGTTGCGCCGCAAAATAGGCGGTTTTTAATTCTTCCAGCGCCGGAATCAGTGTCTCGGCAACAAAAATGCCACCGTAGCGGCCAAAATGGCCGCTGGCATCCGGTAAGTCGTAAGATGAGTTCATGAGTTCTCCTGAAGACAGGGACGTAATACACGTCGCACAAAAGGCGCAAACCCGTAGAAAAGGGGAACTAAAATTGAGAATGGGCTGCGCCGTCAATGACAGGCTTGCAATGGCGCGTTCAACACGCGCTTAACGTGCTTTCAGCGCCAAGTATGGTCAGCGTAGGATCGCCGCCACCAGTCACGGGTACGTCCGCCAGGAGTTTTTCGCATCGTTTGGGTCAGGACGAGGTAATGATGAAAATATAATCAGGCAACCGGGATGTATCAAACACCAAGAATATTCAAAAGAAACGCCGGAAAGAGGCGCTTTGAATTTCAAGGAGGTGTGTGCATTCTATCACTGCATATCGGCGCGGTGTACAGCCATCACAAAGGCGCGCATTTTTTCCGCATCTTTGATGCCCTTACCCGATTCCACGCCCGAAGAGACATCTACGGCGGCCGGATGCACGCGTCGAATGGCATCGCCGACATTGTTTGCATCAAGCCCACCAGAAAGAACGATTGGCTTAGGCAGTTCATGCGGAACCAGCGTCCAATCAAAGGCTTGGCCGCTACCACCATAACCTTCGACGAAGGCATCGAGAAGGATCGCCTGGGCGGAAGGAAATGCTGCCATCTGACCTGCCAAATCGATATCCGGGCAAACGCGCACCGCCTTAAGGAATGGACGACCGAACTGGCGGCAATAGGCGTCATCTTCATCGCCATGAAATTGCAGTAAATGAACTGGAATGGCGGCCAGTACTGCGCGTACCTGCGTCGGCGCAGCGTTAACAAATAGGCCGACGATATCGACGAATGGCGGTACGTGCCGGATAAGTTCTACTGCCCGCGCCAGGTCGATGCAGCGCGGGCTGGCTGGATAAAATACCAGCCCAATGGCGTCAGCGCCGGCAGCCACGGCAGCATCAACATCCTGAGGGCGTGTCAGTCCGCATATTTTGATGCGCGTCATTGACCTCATGCTCCTATCCATGCGGGCATCATTCCTGCTATTGATCCTTTCATTCCAGGAATTCCCCAACGTGCGTCATAGCGTACACCAACAAGATAGAGGCCGTCTGCTGCAAACGTCGGGGCAGCCAAGCGGCGATTTTTTGTTGCCAATAATTCGAGCATCCAGTCGGTCGACTGTTTGCCCTGACCAATAAAGACCAGACTCCCGACCAGATTGCGCACCATGTGCTGCAAAAACGCATTGGCCTCGAAGTTGAAAATGAATAATTCACCACATTGCCTGACCTGGGCCGCATATATCGTCCTGACTGGCGTCTTGGCCTGACACTCTGCGGCGCGAAAAGCAGAAAAATCGTGTTCACCAACAATCTGCGCAGCTGCCTGTTGCATCCGTTCGATGTTGAGCGGACGGTGATACCAACCCATACGTCCATGTTCGATACCGGGCCGTTGCGGGCGATTAAGCAACAGGTAACGGTAGTGCCGTGCAGTAGCGGAAAAGCGCGCGTGAAAATCATCGCTGACCGGTTGTGCCCAGCACACAGCAACCGCAGGCGGCAAAAAAGTATTAGCGCCACGCACCCAAGCGGTCAGCGGTCGTACAACCGGGGCATCGAAATGTACGACCTGTCCTATTGCATGAACCCCGGTATCAGTGCGACCAGCGCACACGACGCCAATCGGCACACCTGCAATCTGCGTTAACGCAGTTTCTAACGAATCCTGCACGGTGCCGCCGCCAGGTTGCGTCTGCCAGCCCCGAAACTCGGAGCCATCGTATTCAACGCCAAGCGCAATCCGCATGCCGACTTCAGCTCCGATACGCCGTCAGGCCCGAAAAAAACGGTTCGACAAAGCCTCGATCCGTAGGTAGTGCAAGCAGTATGCAATAGTTTTGAAAAAACAAAGCAACACACCGGGCTTGACTGCTTTTATGGATACAAGACACTGGCTCCGGTAATGCCGCAATGCCGCGGCAGGCAATGAGTACATCACCCCACCGCATAAATCGTAGTCGGAGAATCCCGACTATTTTTTGTATCGACAATTTGTTTACCGCCCCCATCGTCATTGTATACCGTTAGGTACTGTGTTTTATGCTTTTTCTGGCATGTGGTTGTCCTTGCCGTAGTAGTCTTATTACTATCTTTGGATTGTCGTCTTTCTTATATGGGAAATTAACTTTACCAACTATAACAGTGGCTAGGTTTATCAAAATTTAGCCCTTTATCCCAGCACTTTCCAAAGAAAAAGCCGCAATCCGTTTGGATTGCGGCTGTATTTTACCTCTCGCCGGAGGTATTAATTGCCGAGTCGAGCCAAAAGATCCTTGGCTTTCTCGCGCTGCTCGGAATTGCCCTCCTTGGCCACTTCTCGCAGTAATTCACGTGCACCATCCACATCACCCATCTCTTCGTAGGCTTTGGCTAAGTCCAGCTTGGTCGAGACATCTTCATTCGCGCCAACGCCTGGCTCCGGACTGACGACTGCGGCCGACTGTGTCGCCCCGTCACCCAAGACTCGCGCAACAGGCTGTGTCGCTTCAAGATTGAGGTCTATCGAACTCATATCGATCGGCGAGGCTTTAGGGGGCACAGATGCGCCTGCCCGGGAAGCAACGTCAGAATCCGGCCGTGGCATTTGGTTACCCAAGAAAGTTGATGCCGTTAGATCAACATCAAACTCAAGGTCGTTAGCCAGAGGCGCCGTCGTATCGACTTTAGGTGCAGGTGTCTGATCCGTTCCTGACTCAGGCAAACTAAAGTCAAGCACAGAAGATGTATGTAATGGTTCCTTCGCCGCAGGCTGGGGCTGGGATTGAGGCTGAGCCTGCGATGCAGGCGGTGCATCCAGGCTGAAATCCAAAGATTGTGTCCTCATCGCAGAGACTGCCGCTTGCCCGGCCGCATCCGCCTTCCCTGCACCAAGATCAAAGTCCAGACTGCTCATATCAAGCGTCGTTTCAAATACTGATGGCGCCTCGGGTTTTGTATTCGCACTACCACTTGATACCTGAGAGGTCGCCGCTGCCGTAGCCTGTTGTAATGGGGCGTCCGCTGCTGGCGAAGTTCTTGGCGTAGCGGCAGCTGGTTCTCTCGACGCCATCGACGCAGCGGAAGCTGCCGTTACCCCGCCAAATAGTGGATTCTCAGGTGCAAAACGCTGACCAATCGTTACTGCCTTTTCCCAATCAGCCCCTCTGCCGCCGGTTGCGGCATGTAATTCCTTCGCCACCGCATCGACTTGTCTTGCATCTTTACGATTGGCATAGATCTCCAGCAACTTCAAATTGATGGCCGTCGGAAAGGGTTCTTTGCGCTTGGCTTCAAGAAGAATTTCCTCGGCTTGCGCATCACGCCCATAAGCCATGTAAACATCGGCTTCTTCTACCGGGTCAACTTCTTCGGTGTCGATACTGCCAGGGCTGGCTTGGCTAAAATCAGTTTGCGAAGTGTGCGATGTATCAACACTTTGCCCGCCGGTGTTACGAAATACGGAATTAGCTGTCAGGTTGCTGCCGCTGACAGATGGGGTCGACAGACTCAAAGGGTCCAACGATGACTGCCCAGCGTTATTCGATTTCCGGTGGCGTAGAAACAACCACCCCCCTAATAGCAATGCCAGAATCCCGCCACCACCGGCCAGAAGCATTGGGTCTTCCAGCAAAGATTCAAAAAACCCCGGTTCCGGTGCCGGTGGTTGAGATGGCGCGACCGGGCGCTTGGGCGCGGGTGGCTCCTCTGCCGCAGGCTGAGCCTCTGCTGATGGGACGGCTGCTTGTGCCTGTGTTTCTGGCTGACTAGCCGGAACTGTTGGAGTTGTCGGCGATTGGGTGGCATCAATCGGTGGTTCCGCCGAACCTGCGGCCGGCAAAGAGGGGGCTGCGGAAGATTCAATGGCGGGTTTAGGTGGCTCAACAACTGCCGGACGCGTCGGTTCAGAAGCAGGCGCCGCACTCTTTCCTTGAGTTGCATCGGCCTGTTTCTGCAACTCGGCAAGTGTTTGATCTTTCAGTTCAAGCAATTGCTGCAATTTAGCAACATTCTGCTCCAGCATTGCTACACGTTCATTCGCCTCTTTGAGCGCTTTGTCCCGTGCAATGGCATCCTCTCTCCCGGCAATCTGCCCTCGGCCAGACTTCCCGGCCCCAGACCCGGATACCTTGACCTGATCCCCGGATTCTCCCGGTTCTGAGAATCTATCTTCGACTTTTGCCGTAATCTTGCCGGCGACGCCCTGACGCGCCTCACTGTCCGCAGCAGGTGATTTTG
>CALHZD010000081.1 GCA_938040985.1 uncultured Propionivibrio sp. | reverse complement strand
CATACTGCCTGCGGCTCGCCGCCTTGTCTTTTGGCAAAGTTGAGCCGCTATTTAGGCTTCTGAAGCAACCTTCGGAATCACACAAAAACAAGGCAGAAAACATAAATCTCACTGGAGCCCTTTAAACACAAGGGCCTCAGGGCATCAAAAAACATAAATCGGAATATTTTGCTTGGACGACCCGCCTGAACCTGCGTAGAGCGCGCGTCTCCGGGCAGGTTTTTTATTACCTTCGCGGCGGGTCAGGCGGTGGTCGCGGGCCGCGGTTCAGCGCCGGCGGGGTGCTTGTAGCGGTTGTAGCCCCACAGGTATTGCTGCGGGCATTGGCGGATCAGCCCTTCGATTTCGTGGTTGATCCGCTGGGCGCGTTCTACAATATCGCCGCTGATTGGCTGCGTCGGCGCTTGCAGATGGAAATGGTAGCCCGCCCCGCCCGGCAGGCGTTCCGCCCAGACCATAATCACCGCCGCGCCGCTCTCCGTCAGCCGCGCCGCCAGCGTCATCGTGTAAGCCGGCTTACCGAAATAGTCAAGCCAGCGTCCTTCGCCCTTCCTGGGCGCCTGGTCGGGCAGCAGCCCGACCGCCTCGCCCTTCTTCAACGCCTTGAGCAGGGTGCGCACACCCGCCAGGTCGGCGGCGGCGATATGCAGCTGCGCGCGCCGGCGTCCGGTTTCGATCAATGTCTGCATCCAGGCGCGCTTGGGCGGACGATAGAGAACGGTGATCGGCGCTTGCGTCGACAAATACTGCGCGGTGATTTCAAAGCAGCCCAAATGCGGCGTCAGATAGACGATGCCCTTGCCGGCGCGCACGGCCGCTTCGACATGCTCCCAGCCGGAAATGCGGACAACGCGGGCAGCTACTTCATCCAAGGGACGCAGCCAGATTTTAGGCAGTTCAATGAACTGCCGTCCGGCGTGGGCGATGGCGGCGTTGCGGATGCGCCGCGCGCCCGCCTCGCCCAGCGCCAGAACCATGTTCTCGCGCATATGCCGCCGGTAGGTCGGCGAACCGATCCACACCAGCCAGCCCAACGCCGCGCCGAGCGCGTGCAGCCAGGCCAACGGCAGCCGGCTGAGCCAATGAAAAAATACGATCACGCCATCACCTGAAATCCGCTTGCATCGGGTTGCACCGGGTTATTTTTGGGAAATTTGACGGACAAACCATTCTTTCTATAATTATCGCATCCGCCGAGTTAATGAGGACAACTTGCAGGGCGGACGCAAGCAAAGGGCAACGAGTCTCAGGAAATATGTTTCGCACTCGCCGGCCGCTTGTGAAATACTGCTAAAGCGTCGTCTGCTCAAACCCCGGAGCCGGCTACGCAGCCTAACCGGGGTTTTTACTTGGAGCAGAAACAGATGTCACGCGAATTTCTTTTTACTTCGGAATCGGTGTCTGAAGGTCATCCCGACAAAGTCGCCGACCAGATTTCCGACGCCGTGCTCGACGCGGTGCTGGCCGAAGATCGCCACGGCCGCGTCGCCTGCGAAACGCTGGTTTCCACCGGCCTTGTCGTCATCTCTGGCGAAATCACCACCCAGGCGCACATCAATTACCGGGAGATCGCGCAAAACGCCATTCGCCGCATCGGTTACAACGATTCGGACATCGGCTTTGACTACAAAAGCTGCGCCATCCTGACGGCGATCAACCGCCAGTCGCCGGATATCGCGCAGGGCGTCAACGAGGGCGAAGGCATCGACCTCGACCAGGGCGCCGGCGACCAGGGCCTGATGTTCGGTTACGCCTGCAACGAAACGCCGGCGCTGATGCCGTTGCCGATCTACTATGCGCACCGCATCATGCAGCGGCAGGCCGAAGTCCGCCGCGACGGACGCCTGCCGTGGCTGCGCCCGGACGCCAAGAGCCAGCTCACCGTCCGCTACGTGGACGGCAAACCGGTCGATATCGACGCCATCGTCGTCTCCACCCAGCACAACCCGGAGGTATCGCATGCGCAACTGTCCGAAGCGGTCATTGAGGAAATCATCAAGCCGGTGCTGCCCAAGGCGCTGCTCGGCGGCAACATCCGCTATCTGATCAACCCAACCGGGCGCTTCGTCGTCGGCGGCCCGCACGGCGACTGCGGCCTGACCGGGCGCAAAATCATCGTCGACACTTACGGCGGCACGGCGCGGCACGGCGGCGGCGCCTTCTCCGGCAAAGACCCGTCCAAGGTCGACCGCTCGGCCGCCTACGCCGCCCGGCACGTGGCCAAGAACATCGTCGCCGCCGGCCTGGCGGATCGTTGCGAAGTCCAGATCGCTTACGCCATCGGCGTCGCCAATCCCGTCTCGCTGATGGTCGACGTCGACACCTTCGGCACCGCCAGAATTTCGGAAGAAAAGATCGTCGAACTCATCAAGAAACACTTCGACCTGCGGCCGAAAGGCATCATTCAGGCGCTTGACCTGCTGCGGCCGATCTACGCCAAGACCGCAGCCTACGGCCACTTCGGCCGTGACGAGCCGGAATTCACCTGGGAAGCGCTCGACAAGGTTCAGGCGCTGAAGGCCGATGCCGGGCTGTAATTTCGCCGGACAGAAGCACAGAAACTAACGAAACGTCGGCGCATCTGCGCCGGCGCTTTTTTGCGCCTCCGGAGCGCCTTCCGAACCGCCGCAAACAGGTCAGAAAATATAAAATGCCCTGGAGCACCCTAAATACAAGGGCTCCAGAGCATCAGAAAATATAAGCCGGAATACTGTGCCCGCCCGGCTCTCTACAAACAGCGGCGTATCTTTAAATTACCTTTAAAAATACTGCCTTGGCTTCGCCTTGTTTTTTGGCAAAGTCAAGCCGCGATTCAAGAGCGCCCGCCAAGATGTCGTTATAATCCGCCCTATCCGAGGAGCGCTGCAAAACTGTCGGGGGGCTTTGCAAACCCGTAGTTTCAGGCTCGGAATCACCAACGGCGCTCACCCGACCAACCCGCGCCGGCGCGGGAGATCGCGGAATGGGTGAACAGGTGACCGGATGATCGGCTAATCACCGCCCAATGCGGGCTGGCGCCATGCTGAGACAGTCGGATGTCAGACAGACGCCTGCCGCCGTTCTCACCATCCCGCTTTCCCGCCCGGCCACTGTTCCAAGGAGAACTGCTGTGGCACATACGACCGACTACACCGTCGCCGACCTGTCGCTGGCCGACTGGGGGCGCAAGGAAATCCGCATCGCCGAAACCGAAATGCCGGGGCTGATGGCGATTCGCGAAGAATACGCAGCCAAAGCGCCGCTGCGCGGCGCGCGCATCGCCGGCTCGCTGCATATGACGATCCAGACCGCCGTGCTGATCGAGACGCTGACGGCGCTCGGCGCGCAAGTGCGCTGGGCCTCGTGCAACATTTTCTCGACGCAGGATCACGCCGCCGCCGCCATTGCCGCAAGCGGCGTGCCCGTTTTCGCCGTCAAGGGCGAAACGCTCGCCGATTATTGGGAATACACGCACCGCATTTTTGAATGGCCTGAGGGCGCGCCCGCCAACATGATTCTCGATGACGGCGGCGACGCCACGCTGCTGCTGCATCTGGGCGCGCGCGCGGAAAAGGATGCTTCCGTACTCGCCAAACCCACTTCGGAAGAAGAAACCGTCCTCTTTGCCGCGATCAAGGCGCATCTGGCCACCGATCCGGCCTGGTATTCGACCCGCCTGGCGCAGATTCGCGGCGTCACCGAGGAAACCACCACCGGCGTACACCGCCTCTACCAGATGCACGCGCGCGGCGAACTGAAGATTCCGGCCATCAACGTCAATGACTCGGTGACCAAGTCGAAGTTCGATAACCTCTACGGCTGCCGCGAATCGCTGGTCGACGGCATCAAGCGCGCCACCGATGTGATGATCGCCGGCAAGATCGCCGTCGTCTGCGGTTATGGCGACGTCGGCAAAGGCTGCGCACAGGCGCTGCGCGCGCTGTCGGCGCAGGTCTGGGTGACGGAAATTGACCCCATCTGCGCGCTACAGGCGGCGATGGAAGGCTACCGCGTCGTGACCATGGAACAGGCCGCGCCGCTTGCGGACATCTTCGTCACCACCACCGGCAACTACCACGTCATCACGCACGACCACATGGCGGCGATGAAGGATCAGGCCATTGTCTGCAACATCGGCCACTTCGACAACGAGATCGACGTCGCTTCGCTATCGCAATACCGCTGGGAAGAAATCAAGCCGCAGGTCGACCATGTCATCTTTCCGCCGATGAACGGCAAGCCGGAGAAGCGCATCATCCTGCTGGCCAAGGGACGGCTGGTCAATCTGGGCTGCGCCACCGGCCATCCCAGCTACGTGATGTCCTCATCCTTCGCCAACCAGACGATCGCGCAGATCGAACTGTTTACGCGCACGCAGGATTATCCGGTCGGCGTCTATACGCTGCCCAAGCGGCTCGACGAAAAGGTCGCCCGTCTGCAGCTGAAAAAATTCGACGCGCCGCTCACCGTGCTGACCGCCCAGCAGGCCGCCTACATCGGCGTGCCGGTGGAAGGCCCGTACAAGGCGGAACATTACCGCTACTGAGCAATCTCAGCGAAAGCAAGCCGATCAACCCAAACCCTGGCGGTTTAACTTTGCAAAGAGACAAGGCGGCGAGCCGCTAACAGTACACTCAGTACGACAAGGCAAAGCCAGCACCGTATTTTTGCAAAGGAAGCCGCTACCACCGAAAGGAGTGCACACCATGCGTCTTATTCTGCTCTGGATACTCAACGCCATCGCCCTGCTCGCCGTCGCCTATCTGATGCCGTCGATCAGGATCGGATCGTTCAGCGCGGCGATGGTGGCCGCACTCCTGCTCGGCCTGGTCAATGCCGTCATCCGCCCGCTGCTGGTCGTTCTCACCCTGCCCGTCACGCTGCTCACGCTCGGCCTGTTCATCTTCGTCATCAACGGGCTGATGTTCTGGCTGGCCGGCTCCATTTTCCAGGGCTTTACGGTCAATGGCTTCTGGCCGGCGGTCTTCGGCTCCATCATCTACAGCGTCGTCTCCTGGGTGCTGACCGGCGCCCTGCTCAGCAGCCGCTGATCTTTCCCACGATTTTCCCGATCCACATCACGCCCATGCAACTTTCCATCGAATTCTTCCCGCCGCAAACCGGCGAGGGCCTTGAAAAACTGCGCGCCGTGCGCACCCGGCTGGCAGCGCTCCAGCCCAATTTCTTCTCCGTCACCTTCGGCGCCGGCGGCTCGACGCGCGAACGCACCTTCGCCGTCTGCCGGGACATTGCCGAAGCCGGCCTGCCCGTTGCCCCGCATCTTTCCTGCATCGGCTCGACGCGCGAAAACATCCGCGAAATCCTCGCCGATTACCAGGCGCGCGGCATCCGCCGCCTCGTCGCGCTGCGCGGCGACCTGCCCTCCGGCATGGCCGAAGCCGGGCAGTTCCGTTACGCCAGCGAACTCGTCGAATTCATCCGCGCCGAAACCGGCGACACCTTCCGCCTCGCCGTTGCCGCCTACCCGGAATGGCACCCGCAGGCGCGCTCCCCGCGCGAGGACCTCGACGCCTTTGCCCGTAAAGCCAAGGCCGGCGCCAATCTGGCGATCACCCAATATTTCTATAACGCCGACGCCTATTTCCACTTCGTCGACGAAATCCGCGCGCGCGGCGTCGACATCCCCGTCATCCCCGGCATCATGCCGATCGTCAGCTTCTTCAAGCTGGCGCGCTTCTCCGACGCCTGCGGCGCCGAACTGCCGCGCTGGATGCGGCGGACCTTCGAGAGTCTCGGCGAC
Source organism: uncultured Propionivibrio sp. (assembly GCA_938040985.1). Classification (GTDB taxonomy): domain Bacteria; phylum Pseudomonadota; class Gammaproteobacteria; order Burkholderiales; family Rhodocyclaceae; genus Propionivibrio. The sequence continues at coordinate 115 of CALHZD010000081.1, read as the reverse complement.
GATACAGCCTCCATCCGCGCCTTCGGCCTCGACCTCGTCACCCGCCTGTGCGAACGCCTGCTCGCCGGCGGCGCCCCCGGCCTGCACTTCTACTCGATGAACCAGGCCGAACTCA